>PMXQ01000009.1:6517-9810 GCA_003171065.1 Chloroflexota bacterium | reverse complement strand
CCTTTTCATAGAGCTTGATCGTGGTGCATTGGCTCAGAATGGGCGCGCCACGGCTGCGGGAGGGAAATCATGCGCATGTACCCAACGAGCGACGCTCGGCGCGCAGATGAATTGGCAGCGGTTGTCTTGGAGGTCACGGGCTGGGCTCACCACTTCCACGCGGATGGCCCGCAGATGGCGACCTGGGTTCTAGCCGAGATGTGGCAGCGGGGAACCGCCGATGCCGACACAGTCGCCCCCGCCGCCTTTGGCGCCGCGATGGCGATGGCGACTGACGCGATGCGAGGGGTCCGGGCGGCGCTCTACGCCTGTGATTTCGGGGGCTTCTGGGTTCAGCTTCGGCGCGGCCATGAGCTATTGACCCTGGCAATCGCGGTGGCCATCGACCCTTTGGTTGCCGAGGACTGGCTGTCTGGCAAAGAGGTCAGCCAAACCAAGCTGCGCAAAGCAATCGAGCGGGTGGCTCCAAGCATCAGTGAGGGTCTACGGGCTGAATACGCTCACCTGAGCAACGAGGCTCACGGTCGGGTACAGGCGCTGAGTGCGTACGCGGACGAGAGTGAGCGCTTTTCGTGGCCAGTCGAAGCGGTTGATGTCAACCGACACCATGTCTGGTCCGCCCACGTAACGTACTGCGACTTCATGTATGCCCACCTGGGCGTTCTCCACTGGATGGGGCGCGGTTGGGACTTCCTCCAGCCCGAGATCCGGGAGGCAACGGAGGCGTTCTACGACAAGCTGACGGAATATGTAGCACAGGTAAAGGATTCCGGCGAGTGGTGGATGTTCCCATCGGCGGAGTCCCGAGACTGGCTCCTGGATGCGTTCGGAAGGTCCTGGGAAGATCGCGAAATAGCAGACGCCCAGCAATCGATTGGCGAGTCTCCTCCGGACACCGACCTTCCTGATTAGGGCGGTCAACCCTAGCAATGGAGCCGCACAATGACCACATCGCGACAGAACCCGGACGTAGCAGCCGAGTGGATGATGTAGCCGGGCGTTGCCTGAAGGCCTCACGCGGGCCGCGACATCCGCCCCATAATGACCCTGCCATGGACGGAAGCGACTGGGGTTTGGTGCCGCACCTGGGCCAGCAGGGCAGTGAGCTTGCCGTGCCCTATGCGGTGGAGTTGATCGGGACTCAGCTGCGGGCCGCCGGCACCTTGCGTGTGAACGGCCACCAGCGCCTGTCCGACTACGTCAATCTCCTGGAGGGCTTCTTCCGCATCGAAGATGTCGTCTTGCGTGCGCAGAACGGAGCCCTCACGCGAATCGTCCTGCCGGAGTTGCGGATACGCCTGGACGACATCACCATCGTCGGCGAGCCACGGACTGCGGGTGGCGCGGCAGCGGGTTCCGAATCTGGCGGCGACTACGTGCTAAAGCAGCGGCAGAAGCTCGTGATAATGACCGCAGCCCACGAGATCTACGGCTACGCGCATCTGTATGAGCCCGGGTCGGTGACCGCGTTCGTGGACGCCTCCTACCCCCGCTTCGTGCCCATGACCAACGTCCGCGTCCGCTGGCTCGCCGATCGCCGTCTGGCCGGCCGTTTCGATCTCGCGCTCCTGCAGCGCAGCCACATCATCGGTGTGGCGACCGTGAAGGCGGGCGTGCGCAGTCGTCGGGAGGGCCCAGGACCTGCCGCTTCGGAGCCGGACCGTTCGGAGCCGCCGTCCACGACTGAGACGCGCTGACGGCTGTAGTCCCCAAAGCCGCGCCACAGTGACCAGGAGGTCGCTGCCTGGGCGGTCGAGATGGTGCTGCTCTTCCAACACCATGCACGGATCGTGCGGTGTAGCCTCTGGGCATGAAGCCTCGCCCGAAGCGACATCACCAGGTCCCGGTCTTCTACCTCAATCGGTTCTCCTCGGGCGGGAAGGTCTGTGTCCGCTGGAGGGACGGGAAGACCATCGACACGAATTCACTCAACGTGGCAGTCGAGACCGGGTTCTACGACATCCCAGACGGAGAGGGCGGCAAGTCGGATGTGGTCGAAACATGGCTTCTCGCGAAGGGCGTGGAGGGACCCGCGGCAACCGCGATGGAAGCGGTCGACAAGTCGGGCCTTCTGCCACCAATCGGAAGCTCTGACCGCATGGCCTTGGCGATGTTCCTGGCATTGCAGATGACGCGGACGACCGCAAATCGAGACGAGGACATGTTCCAGGAACATGTCCTCGAATGGGCTCACGGCCGAGAGATCACCCGCAATCTAGTTGCGGAGTACCTGGAGTGTGAGCATCTCGGGTTCAAGCCGCGCGACCCAGAGGTAGAGGCTGCGTTCGTCTACGTCTCCGAGGCGGCCAAGGAGCCGAGTGTCCTCAAGTCGGATTGGTCAGTGAGGATGATGCTCGACACCGCCGGGTACATCCTCCCCATCCTGCTGGCTCTCCACTGGACGATCGAGTTCGACCCGAAGCGGGAGTTCATCACCTCCGACAAGCCGGTGGTGCTGTGGCGGAAACCGACCGACCGCGACAACCTTGAAGGTCTCGGCGCGGCCAACTCGGATGAGATCAGGTTCCCGTTCGACCCCGGCAAGCAGCTCGTAATGTCCCGCCGCAAGCGCCCGCCAGTTATCACCGCGGCCGTTCATCGCACCAGGCGGTCGAACCGCGACCTCGCCGATTCGTGCCACCGGTTCATCGTCGGGAGTCCGAACAACCGGGTGTCAATCAATGCCCAGCACCTCGACGCTCGACGCCCAGTCGTCCGGTTCTGGAGTGGGCCGTTGTACGCTCCGGGTCCCGACGGTCGGATGCAGAAGCAGGAAGGTGACGTGATCCAGATGATGGTGCCCAGGCGGGCAGGGGTTGGCCCACCACCGGCTTCCGAGGATTGAGGATAAGGCCATCGAGGCGAGCGGCCATCCGGTCGTCCCGGCGCTGACGTCTACTGCGGCACGGCCAGTGCACGCCCACCTGCCGCATTGCCTCGCACACGCGCAGTTCGCCAACGACGCACGCATCGTGTCCGCGGCCCAACTCACCAACGCGCCCCGCGTATCCTGAACGTGGCACCGACCGGCGGCCACGACGCCACGGCCAAGCGAGCTGACGAAAGGCAGGGGCACCTCTGTTCGAGCAGGCGTTCAAGAACGTCGACGATGTCCTGCACAAGGACGCTGGCTCCTCGAGCGAGCTCGACTACACCGAGCAGACCTCGTGGCTGCTCTTCCTCAAGTACCTCGACGCCCTGGAGCAAGACAAGGCGATGGAGGCCGCTCTCGGAGACAAGGCGTACGACTTCATCGTCGCGGAACCGTACCGCTGGGCGATCTGGGCGGCCCC
>PMXQ01000009.1:0-6457 GCA_003171065.1 Chloroflexota bacterium | reverse complement strand
ATCGACGGGCTCAAGTTCCGCTCTCAGACCGAGAAGCACGAGCTCTCGCACCTCTATGAAGCCAAGATCCGGAACATGGGCAATGCTGGGCGCAACGGCGGCGAGTACTACACGCCACGCCCGCTCATTCGCGCCATGATCAAGGTCATCGACCCCAAGATTGGCGAGCGAATCTACGACGGCGCGGTCGGCTCGGCGGGCTTCCTGTGCGAGTCCTTCGACTACCTCAACGCCAAGTACGAGCTGACGACGAGCGACCAGAAGACGCTGCAGGAGCGCACCTTCTACGGCAAAGAGAAGAAGAGCCTCGCCTACGTGATCGCGATCATGAACATGATCCTGCACGGCATCGACGCTCCCAACGTGCTCCACACGAACACACTGGCGGAGAACCTCGCCGACATTCAGGAGAAGGACCGCTACGACGTGGTCCTCGCCAATCCGCCGTTCGGTGGCAAGGAGCGCAAAGAGGTCCAGCAGAACTTCCCGATCAAGACGGGCGAGACCGCGTACCTCTTCCTCCAGCACTTCATCAAGATCGTGAAGGCCGGCGGACGAGCCGGCATCGTCATCAAGAACACGTTCCTGAGCAACACCGACAACGCCTCGGTCAGCCTGCGCAAGCTCCTGCTGGAGAGCTGCAACCTCCACACGGTGCTGGACCTGCCCAGCGGCGCGTTCCAGGGCGCGGGCGTGAAGACGGTCGTCCTCTTCTTCGATAAGGGTGCCCCGACCCGAACGGTCTGGTACTACCAGCTCCAGCCCGGCCGAAACATGGGCAAGACCAACCCGCTGAGCGACGACGATCTGGCCGAGTTCGTCGAGCTGCGGAAGACCGCTGCTGACTCTCCGAAATCCTGGTCCGTGGACATCGCCAGCGTCGACTCCGCCACGTTCGACTTGTCGGTGAAGAACCCTGACGGGGGCGAGGGGATCGCGTACCGCAGTCCGCAGTCGATCTTGGAGGAGATCGCGGCGCTCGATGCGGAGACTGCTGAGGCGCTGGGGAGAATCGGGGCGCTTCTGTGAAGTCGGGTTGGCAGACGAAACCACTCGGCGAGGTCTGCGACATCGACAAAGCGCAAGGCATCTATCGCGACCTGCCCTATGTCGGGCTTGAGCACATCGAGTCTCGCACGGCCCGCTTCATCGGCTCGCGACGGCCGCAGAGTGTGCGGAGCTCGACGTTTCGGTTCTCGAGCGAGCACCTTCTCTATGGCCGATTGCGCCCCTATCTGAACAAAGTGCTCGCGCCCGATTTCGAGGGTCATTGCTCAACCGAGGTCTTTCCGATAAAGCCTCGGAATGGTCTCTCGCGCGAGTACCTGCTCTACTGGTTTCTATCCGACGAAACCGTGGACCGCGTCAATGCAACGTGCACAGGCACCCGCATGCCGCGTGCTGACATGAACGACGTCTTGGCGTTCGATTTCCCGCTCCCGCCGCTACCCGAGCAACAGCGCATCGTCGGAATCATCGATGAGGCATTCGCGGCAATCGCCACGGCCCGTGCCAACACCGAGCAGAACCTGCGCAACGCCCGAGAGCTACTTGAAGCCGCGACGGAGTCCGCCTTTTCGACGGTCGCTGAGGGCCCGGCCGTGGCGCGACCATTGGCGGAACTCTGCGATCTGATCGTGGACTGCGAGCACAGGACGGCACCAACGCAGGACCAGGGCATTCCGTCGATACGCACGCCGAACATCGGTAAGGGGCGGCTGATCCTTGACGGCGTCAATCGTGTGTCCGACGACACCTATAAGTCGTGGACTCGGAGGGTGGAGCCGAGGGCGGGAGATTTGATTCTTGCGCGAGAAGCCCCAGCCGGAAACGTGGCGGTCATCCCCGACGGTCTGCGGGTGTGCCTTGGACAGCGCACCGTTCTACTCCGCCCAGATCGATCGGTCTTTGAACCCGCCTATCTTGCTCAACTGCTACTGCAACGAGACAGCCAGCGACGGCTTCTCGCCAGCCAGCGTGGGGCGACGGTCCAACACGTAAACGTCCAGGACATCAGGGCCTTCATGGTGCTCCACGTTCCCTCTCTGGCGGTCCAAGAAGGGGTTGTTCGGAGGATAGGGGCGCTACAGGAGGACGGCGATGCCCTTGAGACATGCTTCCGCAAGAAGCTCTCCACCCTCGACGCGTTGAAGCAGTCCCTCCTCCACCAAGCCTTCACGGGCGCGCTCTGACATGAAGGCCCTGAACGAAGCCGAGACCCGCGCCGAGCACATCGACCCGGCACTCAAGGCGGCCGGATGGGGCGAGGTCGAGGGGAGTCGCATCCATCGCGAGTACCAGATCACGCTTGGCCGCCTTCAGGGCGGCGGGAAGCGGTCCAAACCCGAGATCGCCGACTACGTCCTCCTATACCGCAACACCAAGCTGGCGGTGATCGAGGCGAAGCGGTGGGACCTCCCGTACACCGAGGGAGTCGCTCAGGCCAAGGCATACGCGCAGAAGCTCGGCGTACGGTTCACCTATTCGACCAATGGCCAGGCGGTCTATCAGATCGACATGGCCGACGGCACCGAAGGCGATATCGCCGGCTACACGACACCTGGCGAACTCTGGGCGCGCACCTTCGCTGAACAGAACGCCTGGCGGGATCGCTTTGCCGCCGTCCCGCCCGAGACGAAGGGCGGAACGTGGGGCGGTCGCTACTACCAGGACATCGCCATCGGGAATGTGCTCGAAGCAGTCGCCGCCGGCAAGAAGCGCATCCTCCTGACGATGGCCACCGGCACCGGCAAGACCGGGATCGCGGCCCAGATCGCCTGGAAGCTCTTCAAGAGCCGCTGGAACCTGAGCGGCGAGCCGACGCGCCAGCCTCGGATCCTGTTTCTGGCAGACCGCAACATCCTCGCCGACCAGGCCTACAACGAGTTCTCCTTCTTCCCCGAAGACGCCCTCGTCCGTATCGACCCCGCGGACATCCGCAAGAAGGGCAAGGTGCCCAAGAACGGGAGCATCTTCTTCACCATCTTCCAGACCTTCATGAGCGGCGACGGCGAGACGCCCTACTTCGGCGACTACCCGGCCGACTTCTTCGACTTCATCGTCGTGGACGAATGTCATCGCGGCGGGGCCAACGACGAAGGCACCTGGCGCGCGATCCTCGACTACTTCGCGCCGGCGGTTCAGCTCGGCATGACGGCCACGCCCAAGCGCCGCGACAACATCGACACGTACAAGTACTTCGGCGAGCCGGTCTACATCTACTCGCTCAAGGAAGGGATCAATGACGGCTTCCTGACGCCCTTCAAGGTGAAGCAGATCTCGACCACGATGGACGAGTACGTCTACACCTCGGACGACACCGTGCTCGAAGGCGCGGTAGACGCCGGCCGGTTGTACGAGGAGCGGGACTTCAACAGGATCATCGAGATCAAGACTCGCGAGGCGTACCGGGTCAGCCTCTTCATGGGCATGATCGACCAGCGCGAGAAGACCATCGTCTTCTGTGCCACGCAGCTCCACGCCCTGGCAGTTCGCGATCTCATCAACCAGATGAAGACCAGCCGCGACCCGAACTACTGCGTCCGCGTCACCGCCAACGACGGAGCGCGCGGCGACCAATACCTGCGCGAGTTCCAGGACAACGAGAAGACCATCCCCACGATCCTCACGACCTCTCAGAAGCTCTCGACCGGCGTGGACGCTCGCAACATCCGCAACATCGTCCTCATGCGCCCGATCGGTTCGATGATCGAGTTCAAGCAGATCATCGGTCGCGGCACCCGCATCTACGACGGCAAGGACTACTTCACGATCTACGACTTCGTGAAGGCCCACCACTTCTTCAGCGATCCCGAGTGGGACGGCGAACCGGAAGAAGTGACGACTCCCAGGCCGGGCGTGATCGCCGGGCCAGCGCCCGAACCGCCGGAAGGTGCCATGCGGGATGCCCCGGAGCCGCCGCCCGCGAAGATCGTCGTCAAGCTCGCGGACGGCAAGGCCCGCACGATCCAGAGCATGGTCCAGACGACCTTCTGGGACCCATCGGGAAAGCCCATGACCGCCGTCGAGTTCCTCGAGAGTCTGTTCGGGACCCTGCCGGACTTCTTCAAGACCGAGGACGACCTCCGCGCCATCTGGAGTGTTCCCGACACGAGGAAGGCGCTGCTGGCCGGATTGGCCGACAAGGGTTTCGGCTCCGATGCCCTCTCAGAGATGCAGCGAGTCATCGACGCCGAGAACAGCGACATCTTCGATGTCCTCGGCTACGTGGCCTTCGCCCTGGACCCGCTGACGCGTGTCAAGCGTGCAGCCGACGCTCGAGGCCGGGTTCATCTGAGGTACACGGACCGGCAGCAGGCGTTCATCGACTTCGTCCTCGCCCAGTACACCAAGGAGGGCGTGGGGGAACTCGACGGGGACAAGCTCGCGCCCCTGCTGAGACTCAAGTACAGGAACGCGATTGCCGATGCCCTGGCCGATCTCGGCAACCCCGAGCAGATCCGCAGTTTGTTTATCGGCTTCCAGCGATACCTCTACGAGCCTACCGGACCACCGGCCGCAAGCTGAGCCCGGGTTCGGCGTCGCCAGCGCCTCGCTCACGATGAGCAGATAGTCTCAATGCCGGTAAACAATTCAGGCTCCGCCCTCTACTAGAGGAGTGTGGAAGCCATCTCCGCCACGCCAGAAGCTCTCGCCTACTTCGATGCGGCCTATAGCAAGCTCTTCGATGAGCTTTGCGTGCTGTGTTGTGCGCTTGGCGCCCCCGACGAGGCCGAAGACATCGCCCAGGAGGCGTTGTTGTACGGCCGTGCGCATCTTCGAGACCTGCGTGACGAGCGGAACCTGCGGCCGTGGTTGCGACGCATCGCGGCCCGAGGCGCAGCGGCGGCGCGACGGCGCCGGCTCCCCAGCCTGGACGGAACTGAACCGAGCTACGTCCCAGTGGACCCGGAGATGAGGCTTGACTGCTCCGAGGCGGTGGCCAGATTGCCGGAACGTCAAAGGCTCGCGATGGCGTTGGTCTATGGGCTCGGCTATGGGCAGGAGGAAGCGGCCCAGGTGCTCGGGGTCGCTCGGGGAACCGTGGCCGCGAGTCTTTGGAGGGCCCGGCAGAAACTCGCGCGCGACCTCGCCCCCGCGACCAGGAAGGAGCTGGAACGATGAAGGCGATTGGACTCCTGGCCCACCACGTGGACGAGCACAGGCTCGCCGAGGCGGCGGAGGGCGGTACCGGCGTGATGCTGACGGACGCCGAGCAGCGGCACGTAGCTGCATGCGACCGGTGCAGCCTCCTGTTCGAGGGGCACCGGCGCGCCCTCCATCTCCTGAGCGCGCCATGGCAGCGCATGGACGTCCCTCGAGTGTCCGTCCCGTTCTGGCGCCGGGACAGGGTAGGGCGGTGGACCGAACTGGCCGCGGCAGCCGCAATCGCGCTGACCCTGGCGGCCGCTCTGCTCTACTGGCGCCAGACGGGGCCGCAGACGATCAGTGTCAGCACATCTCCCAGTGGCCTCGCGACCTCAGTTCCGAGCGCGTCTAGCTCCCCGCTTCCCACGACGACACCGTTTGTGAGAGCCACACCATGGTCGGGCCTCCCGTCCGCCATCACATTGCTCGTGGTGCCCGGCACGATGCGGACGAAAGTCCCGCTGCCAGCCGGTGCCGAGGTCGACACGGCGACTCTGGTAGCGGACAGCGACTGGCTGGTCATGGGCGTCAGCTTCCCGGACGCGCCGACCTCCGAGGCGCTGTATGCCGCCAACCTCCACACGGGTGCGCTGCGCAAGATTCGCGATTCGGCGGCCTTTGATTCGGTCCCGACTGCAATATCGGTCGCCGGCTCCCAGGCGGCCTGGGCGGACTCGACCTGCGAGTCATCGTGGCCATCACCAATGCCGACCGAACAGGCCCATCCGCTGCCGCAGGTTCGGTGCAGCAGCTGGCGGGTCGTCCTCACCGATCTCGACACTGGGTCGACCACAGTCGTTGCCCAGGGGAGCAACCCGGACATAGTCAACGAGGTCATCAGCCAGGACACGCCGGTTCCGGTTGTGCCAAGCGTGGCCCTTGGGGACGGCCAACTTGCCTACACGACGGGCGATCTCAGCCATGGCATCGTGCTGAACATACTGACGCTCTCGTCGGGCGCCACTCGAACAATGCAATTGGGCGGCCCGATCGAGGAGATGAGCTGGGCGGGCCAGAACCTGGCCTGGGTCGAGGAGGACGATCTCCATGCCGCCGGGACGGGACCGGGGGACTACGGCAACCCGTACTACCTGGGGTCTCATCTCATGTGGCTGCCCCAAGGCTCCTCCGAGGCCCACCAGATCGCTGACGACGCCTACTTCCTTGACGCCGACACGGGTGAGATCGCCTGGGACACAGGGGGCTGCGAGATGTGGACGGCGTCGGCCCCCGGCTGGCAGCCCGCGGACACCGGGTACGAGGGCTGCCCCGCGTTCGTCTCGGGCGGTTGGCTCGGCTGGAGCGACGC
>PMXQ01000024.1 GCA_003171065.1 Chloroflexota bacterium | reverse complement strand
GCCAGCTCCTTTGATGGCTCGATTCCCGAGGCCCGCACCTACACCTACGACGCCGACGGCAACCGCACCGCGGTGAGTGAGGCCGGAGTGACCTTCTACTACGCCTATGACGCCACCGACGAGCTCATCTGGAAGGGTCCGGCCGCCGGCGGCTCCGGCTCCTCCGCCTTTGGCTACGATGCCCTGGGCAACCTGCGTTCGAGCCAGCCCTGTGGTCCGGACTCGGGCAGCCTGAAACCGACCACCTACAGCTACGACCCCGCCGGGCACCTGCTCACCATCGACGATGGCACGGCGGCCCAGAAGGTCACCTTCACCATCGATGCCGCCGGCCGTCACGCGAGCGAGGTTATCGGGTCCGGAGCGACCACCACGTACGAGTATCTGGGCACATCCGACGTGATCAGCTCGGAGGCCACGAGCGGGGTTACGACCTACTCGGGCATCGACGCCATCGGCGATCGAGCGAGCCAGGGCACAGGCAGTACCGTATCGGGCTGGCTCATCGCCGATCTCCACGGCAACATCGTCGCCGCCGCCAGCCCCGGCTCATCGCCGGTCTATCTGGACGCCTACCGCTACGACGCCTACGGCGAGACGGTCGGCTCCTGGGCCGCCTCGTCGGGCTCGCTCACCGTCCCCTGGCGCTTCCAGGGGCGGATCCTGGAGTCGGCCATCGGCGCCGGTACCGATCTGTATGACTTCGGGGCCCGCAGCTACGATCCCTCGCTCGGCGACTTCACGAGCTTCGACTCGGTCGTCGGCTCCGCTCAGAACCCGCTCACTCTCAACCGCTACCTCTACGCCAGCGCCAACCCGGCGACCCTGGTGGATCCGGACGGGCACAGGGCCTGCGGTTACGACAGCGACACCCACACTGTCATCGAGTGCCCAGATGTGCCGACGACCACTGGGACAACGCCCGCCAAGAAACCCGGCCCACCGGCACCTAAGATGATGTGGCCATATTCCTGGGATGTCTGGATGGACCACTACGGCTACGGGACGGACAACTTCTATGAGGTCATGGGCACATACCAGACATCGTTCGTGCTTCCGCCGGGAAAGTCGGAGTTCAAGAACATCAAGGACATAGTAAGTCTGAGGACCAGCACCTACCCCGCGGACAAGGCCACGTACGACCAATACGTTGAGGCCAACGGTGCATATGCCCTGTGGGTCGTTACCCACCGCGACCCGAAGGATCCGGAGTGGGCACATCAAGAGGGCATATGGCAGACGGCTCTTGACTACGTCCAGGGCGTTGGTCAGCCGGCCTGCACCCAGTCCTGCGCTACTCCGACATCTAGGCCTGATGATCGCCCGAGTGCCGACAAGTACTTCGACAGCAACGACACCACCTTCACTCGTTTCCTGCCAGACTACTCCACCGTCGTGGACCCGAAGCCGGTCGAGACGACCATAGGTGTCACGAAGGTAGTCGGTGGGCTAGGCGAAGGCCTGCTCGGCCTGGGCGAATTGGCGTACTCCTACGGTACGGTGGGTGGGGATGCTGCTAGTCAAGGCGGGGAGATCCTTGGCGAGGGCGCTGCCGACTTGGCGGGGCTGGTTGGTACCCGAGACAATCGCGCCTGGAAAACGCAGGTTCCCGATGACTGGAATATCGCGGTTGACTACATGGCAGGCCAAGTAACCGGAGGCGGGACAACACCGTTCAATCTCCAGACGCCCTCGGTCACATACTCGCGTAGGCCGTTCCCGTGATTCCGATGAGAGCGAACTTATCTGGGCAGTTGGGGCTGCCCCGTTTGGCGGCGATCGGTCTGCTTCTGTCTGTGGTAGCCGCCGGCGCAGGATGCTCGGACCGCAGCGCAAGCGCCCACGTTCCAGGCCCCGTGGCTGGCACGGCCACGCTGCTCGCCGATGGCCGGGTGCTCCTGGCTGGTGGATACTCGGGAGACGATACGCCTGCAACCGCCTCGGCCGAGGTGTACGACCCAAAGACCAACAAGTTCACTCCGACGGGGCCGATGACAGTTCCACGCGAGGGCCACACTGCGACCCTGCTCGATGATGGACAGGTCCTAATCGCCGGCGGCGCCAACGACACCGACGGCGCCCTCACGTCGGCCGAGCTGTACGACCCGAAGACCGGGAAGTTCACCCCGACCGGATCGATGAGCAAGACCAATACAGGCGGGATGGCGACGATACTCAAAGATGGCCGGGTCCTTGTCATCGACTTCCGCAATGTCACAGCCGATCTATACGATCCACGTACGGGCACATTCAGTCCCACTGGTCGGATGGTCGACGCTCACAGATGGGGAGGCCTCACGCTCCTGGCCGACGGGCGCGTCCTGCTCGTCGGTGGCGTTGACGACCAGTTGCACGAACTGGCGTCGGCAGAGATCTACGATCCATCGACCGGCACTTTCAGCTTCACAGGCTCGATGGCCACGGCGCGCTCGGAACCCACCGCGACGCTGCTGCCCGACGGCCGTGTTCTCATCGCGGGAGGCCAATCCGACTACGCGCACACCATCGCCTACTCAGAGTTGTATGACCCAAGGACCGGCATCTTCACGCCGAGCGGGTCGATGATCGAACCGCGGAGCGCGCACGTCGCGGTTGCGCTGGTCGACGGACGGGTCCTGCTCGTCGGCGGTACGAACGCGATCGGACGTGCCATCGCGACTGCGGAGCTCTATGACCCGAAAACGGGCACCTTCAGTTCGACCGGCTCGATGGCCGTGGATCGATATTGGCCGGTTGCCACGCTCCTTTCGGACGGCCGAGTGTTCGTAGCCGGTGGCCAGGGCAATGCTGCGAGCCCGAGCAATGGCGGGGGACAGTTCGTCGACAACACGGCTGAGGCTTCGGCCGAGCTTTACGACCCGGACACCGGGTTGTTCAGCCCGGCGGGTGGCGATCAGCTGGGACCAGGCTGAGTCGTTGATCTTCGACCACCCGTGTCGCAGCCCCTGCGTCGAAGTCGGCCCGTGCCAGCACGAGGCGCTCTCCGCCGTCCGGGTGGCTTCTCCGTCGGTCCCGCCGAGGTTGGGGTCGGCGCTCGCACCGTCCGTCCACCGGCAGCTGCGCAAGCCTTCGTCCGTCGTCCGTCGTCCGTCGTCCGTCGTCCGCGGGGCACCTGCTCACCATCGACGATGGCACGGCGGCCCAGAAGGTCACCTTCACCATCGATGCCGCCGGCCGTCACGCGAGCGAGGTTATCGGGTCCGGAGCGACCACCACGTACGAGTATCTGGGCACATCCGACGTGATCAGCTCGGAGGCCACGAGCGGGGTTACGACCTACTCGGGCATCGACGCCATCGGCGATCGCTTGAGCCAGGGCACCGCCAGCTCCGTATCGGGCTGGCTCATCGCCGATCTCCACGGCAACATCGTCGCCGCCGTCGAGCCCCGGCTCATCGCCGGTCTATCTAGATGCCTACCGCTACGACGCCTACGGCGAGACGGTCGGCTCCTGGGCCGCCTCGTCGGGCTCACTCACCGTGCCCTGGCGCTTTCAGGGCCGGATCCTGGAGTCTGCGGCCGGTGGCACCGATCTGTATGACTTCGGGGCCCGCAGCTACGACCCATCCCTCGGCGACTTCACGAGCTTCGACTCGGTCGCGGGCTCTGCGCAGAACCCGCTCACCCTCAACCGCTACCTCTACGCCAGCGCCAACCCGGCGACCCTGGTGGATCCGGATGGACACGACGTACCAGAACCGACGAGCTGCCCGGCCGGCGAGAGCCTCACCTACGATGGCTCGTACATGACCTGCGTCGCGACTTCCATCGGCACGACAGATTCCGGGTCGACGCCGACCACGCCGCCCAAGACGCCAACGACACCCACGACGCCCAACAAGCACGGTACTCCCAAGCCATACACCTACAAGGACGGCAACGGGCTGAACTGGCTGGTGACGCCTCTGGTGGGCGGAATGGCCGAGTACGAAGTCGATATCTCGCTCACGGGGCCCACGTACGTTCCAATGGACGCATTTGGCGACTACGTCGCTATCGAGCTGAAGCTCACATTCAAAGCTGGCTGGTCGGGCGGAGGCGCACCTCCACTCGTTATCCATAGTGACGGGACCAAGACCGTGATCGACACGGGCAATGGGACATTCACGCTGGGCGATGTCAGACAGTCGGGCCCCGTCCTAGCGCAGACTACAAGCCAGACAAACGTTGGCAGCCACTGGTCATCGAGTTCGACGAGCTTCTCAGATACGCCACCGGTCACGAACGGTCTTGTCACGACGATGGATGTCAACTGGACGCAGAGCTTCGAGACTGGATCGACCCGAAATGGCGCGACCGTCGAGATCGACGCCGGATTGACCTTCCACATGTTGCGCATAAATCTGCCGCCCGCCCCGGACCCGCTTGCCGTCCCGGTGGCGGCGGGCGCAGCAGTGGGTGCCGTGGTCACAAAGGCTTGGCCGTACGTGCAGCAGGGCTGGAATATGTTCCAGGATAACTGCCCAGACGGGGAATGCGTGTTTGGTGGTTGATGAGCGACTGCGCCGGCATGTATCGCTGATGTTGAGAGCAGCACATGAAAGGACACGGGTCTGCGGTGACGGTCAACAGAGAACGGTTGGTCATGGAGAGAACGCGGCGCTGGCGCCAGCGGCAGGTCGCCCTGGTCCTTGCGTTTGCGTTGCCGCTGCCTCTGATTCTTGTGGCGGCCATTACCAATCCGGTCTGGCTGCTCGTCGACCTGCCAGTCGGGTTCGGTGCGGGCCTGCTGTCGGCTTCATTCTGGCCGGAGGATCATCTGCGCCTGTGGTTCAACTTGGCCCGACAGCGTCGCTGGCGGTCAGCCGTCGGCGACTCGTGGCCCCGAAACGAAGCAGAGGTGCAGCGATGGCTCGCTGACCACGCTGGACAGCAAGACGGGTGGGTGGTCAGCGCGTTGCTCATGTCGGGTCGATTCGTGGAGGCCAAGAAACTGCAATCTGAACTGCCGCCCGCGACGACAGACGAAGGGCGGTTTATCCGCAAGGCTGCAGATGCGGCGATCGACCTGAACCAGGATGCGCCTGTCGACCTCGATTCCCTCTCGTCGCTGGCAGACGTCATCGACCAAGCTGATGCGCGGCTGAGGGCACAAGCACAAGTCGCCAACCTAGGCCTCGGCCTCGCCTCGAGAGGTGACATCACGCGGGGCGAGGCACTCCGCCGAGTGAAGGTGCTCACGCCAGCCCTGAACCTGCCGATCCAGATGCGCCTGTTCCTCTTGTTCCTCGACTTCAGTGGGCTTGTGGTTGTTCTGGCGCTGCTCGTCATATGGGCCGTTGGACTTCCGCTGGGCTACTCTCACATTGGGCTGCCGTAGCGTCTTGAACTGTCGTCAAGCGCACGGAGGTAACCGCTGGCGATCACCGTCCACCCAGCGTCGGAGCCGGGCAAGGACACGATGAGGCGATCCCCGCTGTCCGAGTGCCTTTCTCCGTCGGTCCCGCCAAGGTTGCGGTTGGCGCTCGCACTTGGGGTCCACCGGCAGACGCGCAAGCCTTCATTCGTCCGCCATAACCGGTACCTACGCCTACG
>PMXQ01000080.1 GCA_003171065.1 Chloroflexota bacterium | reverse complement strand
CCACGGAACTCGGGACAACCTCGCCGGAGGGCTTCGAGGATCTGCTTCTCTACGGCCCAACCAACGACGGCTTCGTGGAACCGGCGAGCGTAACGGCGCACCTGATGCAATTGATGACGCTATCGCTCGTCATGTGCCGCGAGATAACCGCGGACCGCCTCTGGGCAGTCGTGGCCGCTGGGAAGTTGACGGAAGCTATGGGCGAGGCACTATACGTTTCGGCCACCGAACTAGACGGCAGGATCAAGCATTTCCCGCTTCGGCCTACGAAAGCTCGCGTCTCGGGACGGATCTCCCGCAAGGGTCGACGGCCGGATCCGTGGCCATAGTCGCTCCCCTCGTGGACGGCAAGACTTGGAGCGGGAGACGGGTCTCGAACCGCGACATTCAGCTTAGAAGGCCGAGCCTGGGGCGGACCAAAAGGGTGCCTCCGGCGGACCACGTATTCCATACTCAGTCTCGCCGAGTCATAGACCGCGCCGGAACGAGGTCCTTGTGGGTCGGGGCTAGAGGACTTGAGCGAGAAGCAAGCGACTCGCCAGGGCCGCGAACGATGGCGCTCTGACCGACGAGCAGTCTCCCGGGACACCTGGAGTCTCATGGGCGAGGGTCGCGATCGGCCGGTTCCGGTAACCGATGAGCAGAGCCAGCGGATCCGGTCATTCGCCGAGCGCGGGCGGGCTCCGAGGCTTCCGGCAGGCGGACCTACCTCAGGTCTGCCCTCGCTCGGAGGCCAGAACGGACAGCGGGATGCCCCTCACCCGCTCCTTTTGGTCGGCCGAGCCGCGCCCGTCCTCCTCGGTCCAGACCAGCCAGCCGGCGTTTGCCGAGACGAAGTAGCTCGAACTGCCCCCGGTGTCCACCTGGATGGGGCTGGACCAACCGGGCTGCCAGAGCGTGAGCACGTCGAGCCAGGCCTGGTCGACGTAGCTCTCGCGTTCCCACCAGGCCACGGTTCCCGAGCCGACGGCCATGCCGTCCAAGCCCATCGTTCCAGTTGCGGATAGGACGGGGCTGATGGCCTTCGGCGCAGTGAAGGGGCTCGCAGCGGCGTACAGCCGCTGGTCGCGGAACCAGCCGTTCACGTTCTTGCTCGCGTCCGGGTCGAGCACCCAGGCTGCGAGTCCACCGTCCGAGTTGACCTGGTAGGAGTCGGTGCCGATGGCCTTGGTTCCCGAGCCGACCGTCCAGCGCCAGAGGTGCATGTGGCCGACCGCGCCGCTGACCGGATCCTGCGTGCCCGACGTGAAGAGCAGCCCGTCGGAGGTCAGGGCGAAGTCGTACGGGTCCCCGGGGACCGCGGCGTAACCCTGCACCGTGCCCGAGAGGTCTCTGACCTCGATGCGCCACGTGCCGTCGGCCAGGGCCTCTAGAACAGCGATCCGTTTGCCGTCGAACTTGATGCTGTCGGCGTACATCCGGCCGCCGTACTTCGGCATGTCGTCGTGCGCGAGTTCGGTAACGGTGCCGGATGCGATGTCCATGGTCTTGAGAGACCAGGCCTTCACGGGATCGCTCGTGCTGTCCCCATCGTGCACGTCCTCGATCCAGAGCAGCTTTCCGGCAGCGAGCTGCGGCGTCCATATGTCGGTCACCGCCCCCTTCGCCTCGGTCGCCTTGTAGACGACTTTGACCGACCCGGTCCGGAGATCGCCGTACCAGAGGTTGCCGCTGTCCCCGGCATCCCGGGCGTTGAACGCCACGTTAGGCCCGTCGTTCGTGATCGACAGGAACTGCGGGCTGGCCAGGGGCCCAATATCCTGGCACGAGTCCGAGCCAGCGGGGATGGAGACTCGGAGGAACGCGTAAGTCGGCGCCGCGAGGCTGCCGCGCGAGTCGCCGCAGCGTAGGCCGGTCGGCGACGGGGAACTCGCAGCGGACGTGCCCGCGGTCACCGAGCTCGCCGATGCGCGCGGGAGCCCGCTCCCCCCCGGGGTCGGGGTGACCCCGGGGGAGCAGGCCCAAACCAACACGACCAACGCAGTGGCGGCAAGGCTGCGCGCCACCGACATCGGGGCAGGTCTGACGGCCATCAGTACCACATCGGGTCGTCGCCGCTGGTCTGCTTGTCCATCGCCAGGTAGTATCTGTCCTGGCTGAGCGTCCAGTTGCAGCCCCACTCGTAGCTGCTCGTGAACCAGTTGGACGTGCAGGCGGTGCCGGGCAATCCTTTCTCGGCTGGGCTGTAGGAGAACGGGTCGTAGCTTGTCACGGTTCCCGCCGAGTCGTCGTAGCCGACTCCCCCCGTGGCGTGAAGCGGGTGGCTTCCGTCGGGGTTCTTGCCCTGACCCCACGCGTAGTCGTACGTTGTGAGATCGATCCGCACGTAGTTGGCCTCGTAATAGTCGTTCGTGTCCAGACGGATCATGTTCATGAACCCCGCCGCGTTGCTCGGCCATGCTCCCAGATAGAAGAACGCGTAGCCGTTGCTGGAGAACTGGCCATCGATCCACGAAAGGGCGACGGGGTCCTTTACTCCGTCCTTTTTCGTGCCCTTGAGTGGCCCGTTGTACAGGTTGTTCTGCCCTTGGGTGAGGGTGGACGCCCCGCCGTAGTACCGGTACGAGGGGCTGACGTCCCAGAAGAGGACTGACTGGACGAAGGCGACCACGCAGTACCACGTGGTCATCTGGTGGAAGCCCGGGAAGTTGATCGTGATCGAGCTCAGGTTGGACATCGGCGAAACCGCGTTGGCCGAGAACTGAAGCGTCGAGCCCGAGCCGAGCTTCGCCGAGCGGATGATCGACTGGGGCGTCAGGGTACCGCTCGCGAGGGCCGCCAGCTGGCTCTGCTTGAGCTGAATGTAGGCGACGGGAACGTTTGCCGGGATGGCCCCGCCCCCGGATACGGTCACGACCCCGGTCGTGAACGCAGACTCGTTGGCCGCCGTCCCGTCTGCGGCCAACGCCGGAGACGCGACCAGGGCGGCGAGAACTGTAGCCGCCGCTGCGGCACCCAGCGACCTGAGCAACCTTCCCCCCTTCCTTCCTCCTCGACTTCCGCTCCCCTCGGAGCGCGCGAACACACGCATAAGCGACCGCATGGTGCCTCCTTGCTGGTAGCGCCGACCCCATCGGGCCCCTTCTCGCTACCCGCCGGCAGGATAGCCGCCGTCCGTTGCGCGGTCGATACGGTGTGGATGCGCTGTCAATACGCAAGTTGCGGTGGTGCGCGTCTGGGAGCCGCCCCGCGCCGAACCTGCGGTCGGGGCGAGAGGAGTAGCGCCGACCACCACAGTCGAATCGGCTGTGCAGTCGCGCGCCGCGACCGCGCTCGAATCTCGGTGCGCCGTGTCCGCCCGGCCGTGTCACGATGACGTCATGACCGAGCCTGTCGATCAAGCCACCACCAAGCCGGCTGAGGCCCCGGCTCCCGCCGACCGACCCTCGCGCCGGCACCGACCCACGGGCGAGCCCTCGATGGCCCGCGAGCCGGACTACCAGACCGGCCGCCCCACCAAGATCGCCATCGTCGGCGTGGGCATGGTCGGCTCGACTTTCGCCTACACGCTGCTTCTGTCAGGCATCGCCTCGGAGATCGTCCTCATCGACGTCAACCACGAACGGGCGGAGGGTGAGGCGATGGACCTTAACCACGCCGTCCCCTTCGCGCATCCGACAAAGATCTGTGCCGGCGAATACGCCGACTGCGAGGGCGCGGCGATCACCGTCATCGCCGCGGGCGTGGGCCAGCGCCCGGGCGAGACTCGTCTCGAACTGGTCAAGCGCAACGCCGCGATCTTCGGCCAGATCGTGCCGCAGGTGGCCGAGGCCAACCCGGAGGGGATCGTCGTCGTCGCCACCAACCCGGTCGACGTCCTGACCTACGTGACGCTCAACCTGGCCGGGCTCCCGGCGCACCGCGTCTTCGGGTCGGGCACGATCCTGGACACGGCCCGATTCCGCTACATGCTGAGCGAGCATCTGGGCGTCGACCCACGCAGCGTCCACGCCTACATCATCGGCGAGCATGGCGACAGCGAGGTGCCCGTCTGGTCGCTCGCCAACGTGGCCGGCATGCGCCTGCCGAGCTTCTGCGCGGAGAATGGCATCCCGCTCAGCCCCGACACGATGGAGCGGATCTTCCGCCAGACCCGCGACGCCGCGTACGAGATCATCAGCCGCAAGGGCGCCAGCTACTACGCCGTGGCCGCCGGGCTGATGCGCATCACCGAGGCGATCCTGCGCGACCAGAACACGGTGCTGTCGATCTCAAGCCTGGTCACGGACTACTACGGCATCGACAACGTCTGCCTGAGCCTGCCCACGGTCATCAGCCGGCGCGGCATCGAGCGGGTGCTGCGCCTGGACCTGAGCCCGCGCGAAGCCCGCGGCGTCCGCAAGTCGGCCGAGGTGCTGCGCCAGACGATCGAGTCGCTGGAGGCCACCGCCGCCGAACCGGCCTGAGTCGGAATCCCGGCCATGACAGCGCCGCGGAGCCGCGGTGCCGCGGCATCCTGTCCAACTTGCGCCCCATGGGAATTGGGTGACTCGACCTGGTCGACGACACGGCCCGAGAACGCCAGGCCACGAAATCCACGCTCGGCCATGTGCCATCCGACGGTCAGAGGGCGGCTTCGCCGCCGATTCTCGAGCCCTGTCTCGCCCAACTTCCACCCGGTGCAAGTTGGACCAGATGCGGCCTCGGCACTCGCGCCAGACCCGAACGCGGCGCTCCAGCCAGCGACTGCGTCTACCGCGGCAGCGCGTGCTCTTCGAGGGGCGTGTCCCAGTGGGCCTCGATCAACTCGAAGCGGCGCTGCTCTTCGCGCGCAAGCTTCTCGGCGTCGGGGTAGAGACGGGCGACGATCGCCGGGTCGGTGTGCTCTTCCATCGAGGCCCAGTCGCGGTAGGTGATCGTGACTTCGAAGGTCCAGTCCTGGCGACCGTCGCCGTGGAAGCGGGGCTCGTAGGCGCGCACGTCGAGCAGCCGGCCCGACTCCAGCTGGGCGCGGAGCAACGGCCAGTGGTTCCGCTCGAACAGCTCGACGAACTCGTCCTGGAAGCCCCATCGAACCTTGTAGAAGTATTGGACCGTGACCGGCCTGCCGGCGTCGTCGGCCATCTCGATTCCTCCTGGCGTAACCATGTTGCAGCCGGTCAGCCTACACGCATCGCCGTCGAACTGCCCACGCCGTGGACCGGCTATCCAGGATGCCAAATCGCCAGCGCCCGACCTGGGCCAGATATGAATCGGGCCAGCATCAGAACGCCGGCGGCACTCAAGACCGGATCTGTCGCGGCAGCGACCCCAAATCAGGGCGACTATTCGGCCTGATTGACGGCCACAGGGCTGGCCCTGGGTCTCACAGCGAACGCAACCGCTCCCGCGGCAACATGACAGAGACCGATTGCTGCTCCATACACGATGGACCACGCAGGCGGGACGAACAATGCCGCCACGCCCATGCCCGCAATCGCCGCCGACACCGGAAGGAGCAACGGACGCGGCGTCCGCTTCAGCAAGGCACTTGAACTCGAGCGCCTGTACAGCCACGGATAGAGCAGATGCCGCACGGCAAGGTCGGTGGCCCGCTACTACGAGGCAACAGGCGCCCAGACAAGCCCGTGGTCCGTCATGGGAGATGGCCAGGACCTTCGCCAGAGTCGGATGGCGTGCCAGCGCTTGAATAGACCTTGCGGATCGCGGCCACGAGCCGCTGCAAAGTCTGGACCTTCGCCCGCCCGAACGAAACCGAGATCGTTGCCCGCCGCACGCCCAGCCTGTCGGCGACTTCCGACTGGCGCAGGCCTTCGATCAACGCCATGCGACCGACGGCGCGCTGGCGCGGCGTTAAACCCTCGAGCATGTCGGCCAGGGCCGGCGTCATGCCGGCCAGAAGCTCGTCTGCCTCCGGCTGGCCGGTCCGGATGACCAGGCGATCGTGCCCCGCTCGGGCCGCCTCGATCGCGTCCCGCGCGGCCAGGAAGGCCTGGCCCGTACGCTGCGTGGCCGGCCCTTCTCCTGTATCCACTCCGCCCTTCACGCACACCCAGCGAATCGGCCGCGCCGCGGGGCTCAAGTCCGCGTGCAGCACCGCCACCAACGGATCGGCGTCGGCGACCAGAAGCCCCTGCAGCTCATCGCCCTGGGTGAACCCGAACGGGGCCAGCCGCTGCTCGCCATAAGCCTGGTCCAGCTCCTCGACGAGGTGGCGCAGCCACTCGGCGGCCGCGGATGAGTCGCGCCGCGACCCGACAACGTCGCCGAACAGAACCAGTCCCTGCATCTCGTCCACGCGATCAGGCTAACGGGGCCGTTGA
This sequence comes from Chloroflexota bacterium, assembly GCA_003171065.1. Lineage (GTDB taxonomy): Bacteria > Chloroflexota > Limnocylindria > Limnocylindrales > CSP1-4 > Fen-1039. The sequence goes on along the minus strand of PMXQ01000080.1, from coordinate 65,752 downwards.
TAGTCGTCAACGGCTATGTCTGCTCCTGATAGCCGGAAGCGACTACATACGAGACACGCCAGAGGGTCCGTCGCAGCATGCGGGCAACCCTGGGCAGCGGCCGTCACGAGCCGATCGGAGTCGCTATCCTGAGGCGGTGACCGTCGATCCCGGCGCCGCAGGTTCCCCCGGCGCTCCCTCCAGCACAGCCGGGTCCGCGATCCCGCGCAACCCGGGTCGCCACGACCTGGGCATGAGGGCCACGCTCATCTTCCCCAACCGCGAGATCGTCGAGCGCTACTACGTGCCGCTCATCTACACGGCGTGCCGGACCTGCTACTCGGAGCTGGCTCCGGACGACATCTTCGAGCGCGCGGTCGACGGTCGAATCGCCCTAGAGAAGCAACGTGAGCTGATCGCCCGGGTGATCGAGTCCGGGCACGGCTCGACCATCGAGCATGTCGTCTTCACCTTCGCGATCACCGGCGTCAGTCGGACCCTCAGCCACCAGCTCGTCCGACACAGAGCCGGCGTCGCCTTCGACCAGCAGAGCCAGCGGTACGTCTCGTACAAGAAGGGCGTGTCCACGATGCTGCCGGCGACCATTGCCGAGGCCGATCCGGAGCTGAGGCACCAGTACGAGGAACAGGTCGAAGGGGCGCTGGAGCTGTACTCGGAGCTCGTCGAGGCCGGCATTCCCGGCGAGGACGCCCGCTTCGTTTTCCCCAACGCCACGCGCACGAACCTGGTCATGACGGCGAATCTGCGCGCCCTCATATACATGTCAGGCCTGCGGCTGTGCACGATGGCCCAGTGGGAGATCCGGAGGCTCTTCCAGCTCGTTCGCCACGAGGTTTTCGCCGTCAGCCCGTTCCTCGGCAGCTTCCTCGCCCCCAAGTGCGTGCCCCTGGGCTACTGCGACGAGGCCGCCAACCGGGACGAGCATTGTCCCATCCGCCCGCACAAGGACCGAGTCCTCGCGGCCTGGGCCGACAAGGCGGTGAGGACCCGAGCGGATCGTCCGGGGCCGCCCGAGACTTGAGCTGGCCTCGGCGACCATCGCCGGTTCCCCTTGGCATCCCTCGCGTGCGGCGGTACGTAAGGGCGGTAGTCCTGGTACCTCCAGCGGGGTGCTGGCGGGCAACACCCCGGCCATGCTTCGGAAAAGTCCCTAGCCGCCCGGCCTGGGACTCGCAACAATGGGCTGGCGTCCCGAGGCTGGTGTGTCATGGTTGGGCCCGGGCCGGACGCGGGGTAGTATCGTGGGCCTCTAGCCTCCGTTCTGCGAGGACGCGGGGGCCGGGACCATGGAGATCAGCGTGAACGAGTCGGCGGCGCACCACCAGAACCTTTTGATGGCGGAGCTGACGCAGGTTATGCGCTCGGCCGCCGAGGCGGCGCGGCTGGCGGACATCGAGCTGTACCAGGCCGACGCCAAGACGTACGTGGAACAGCTCCAGGCCCGAACGCTGGACGATTCCGAGGAACTGCGGCAGGCAGCCGAGGCCGACGTGGCCACGATCCGCGAGCGATCGAAGGCCAGGGTGGGACGGGTTCGCCAGGAAACGGAGCAGCGCATGTCCCGACGCCGCGAGCTGCTCGAGCAGGAGCTGGCGGAGTTCCACGACGCAGTCGAGCTTGAGATCGAAAGCGTTCAGGAACGGGTCGAGACCTTCCAGACCGAGGTCTCTCACTTCTTCGAGCAGCTCCTCCAGGGCGCTGATCCCACCGTCTTCGCCACCATGGCATCCAAGATGCCCGACGCGCCCGTCTTCGCCGATTTGGACCGAGAGGCGTTCGCCAGTGAGCTCCGAGCGAAGCACGAACGGGCCCAACGCGCCGAACGCGGCGAGCCCGCCGACACGGCCGAGGCGGCCGCGGCTTCAGACGCTCCGGCTTCAGACGCTCCGGCTACGGCCGGCTCCAACGGCGAGAAGGCGACGGAGCCTCGGGATCGCTGGTGGAGGCACTCCGCCGCTGGCGCCGCGGCGCAAACCCACGCGGAAGAGCCCCGGTAGAGGCGACTCGGGGCCTCACGCGCGGAGGCTCGCCAGGCGCCGAACCGCCCGTACGCGCTGCGGTGACTGGCTCGGCACGCAATGGTCTGGGTGGACATATGTGGAAGGACAGCGGCTGTGAGGCGGTACGGAAGGGCGGTTAGTCCTGGTACCTCCAGCGGAGTGCCCGCCGGCAACACCCGGCCCATCATCCAACAGAGCGAAAGCCTCCGGATGCTAACCTTGGACCCGCGATAATGGCGCTTGGAGCCACGGGCCCGTTGCGGTAACGTTCCTGTGACCAAGCACTGGGTAGCAAACGTGATCGGGTAGACTCCGGCGCCCGGCCGGGGCCCGGAGAGACAAACGGGGAGATGAGCGTGAACGAGACGGCCGCGCGTCATCCGAACCGATTCCTGGCGGACCTCACGCAGGCCATGCGTTCGACCGCCGAGACGGCGCGGCAGGCGACGATCGATCAGTGCCAGGCAGATGCGAAAGCGTACGTCGAGAAGCTCCACGCGCGCACGGACGACGAGGCGGCATCCCTGCGCAAGGGCGCCGAGGCCGACGTCAGCGCCATCCGGGATTGGTCCAAGGCAGAAGTAGAGCGCATCCGGGTCGAGACAGAGCAGCGGATCGCCCGGCGTCGCGAGCTGCTCGAGCAGGAGCTGCAGGAGTACAACTCCGCCATCGAGCTCGAGATCGAGCGCGTCCAGAAGCGCGTCTCGGGGTTCACGGAGGAAGTCGCTCAGTTCTTCGAGCAGCTCCTCCAGGAAGCCGATCCGACGGTCTTCGCCAGCATGGCAGCACAGATGCCGGACCCGCCCACTTTTGCGGAATCCGAGCGGGGCACTCTCGCGACCGAAATCAAGGCGCGGCGCGAGAAGATCATGCGCTCCGAAGACCTGCTCGGCGGCGAACCGGAAGCGGTAGTGAGTCCTCCCCAAGAGCCCTCCGCTGAAGATGTCGCAGCTGCCGCAGCTGCCGAAGAGGAGGCCGCCAGGGAGGCTCGTGCCGCTGCCGCGCCCAAGCCGGAGGTGGTCGAATCGACTCAGGTCGTCGTCGTCGGGCTCGTCAGCGTGGCCAGCATCGCCACGTTCAAGCGCCAGCTGGGGCGTCTGCCCGGCGTCAAGAACGTCGGCGTTTCGTCCGGCCCAGACGGCGAGTTCATCTTCACCGTGGGCCACGGCCCGGATATCTCGCTGGGTTCGCTCATCTCGACACTACCCAACTTCCAGGCCAGGGTCGTCTCTGAGCGCGATGGAGTGCTCAACGTCTCCGCGCACGACCCGGAGGCTGAAGGCTAGACTTACGGCGTCGCGCCCGCGCACCAAAGGGAGACCCCGTCACAGTGCCCCGGTCAGCAGTCGCAATCGCCCTACCGCCTGCGGAGCTGGCCGCCGTCAGCGCGCAGCTGGCTGAGGCCGGCTACGACGCGCTTGCCGTCAACACTGCCGAGGAGCTCCAGGTTCTTCTCGACCAGCGCCGGGACATCGGCGTGGCCATCCTGGACGGGGAGAACGACTTCGATCGCACGATCGAGATGTACAGTCTCCTCCACGACGACGACCGCAACATCCCGGCTCTGATGGTCGTGGCGGCCCGAGCCCTGGACCGGATGGGACTGGCGGGACGAGCCCGTGTCAGCGACGAGTACTTCACTCGCCCCTACTCCGCCGAGTCTCTGCGCTGGCGGGTCGAGGCGATGCTCATCCGCGCTGAGGTCCCCACGGAGGAGTCCACCGGCGGCGTCATCCATACCGATGGCGGACCTTCGGCGGACAACGGAGACTCCCGCCGCGGCCAGATCGTCATCGTGTTCAACCCCAAGGGTGGCGTCGGCAAGACGACGATAGCGGTCAACGTCGCCGCGATGCTGCAGCTCCGCAAGGAGCAGCGCGTGCTGCTCGTGGACTGCGATACCGTGACCGGGCATGTGGCCTCGTCGCTGGGCATGGAGAACGTCCGCACCGTCGCCGATGCGTGGACGGAAGACCTCACCACCGGCGCCGTCGAGTCGTTTGCCGAAATCGCCTCAGTCCATCACAACGGCGTCGCGGTGCTGGTGATGGCGGAGTCGCCGCTGCACACGGAGATCCTCGAGCCGAAGCGCGTGGCCGAGGCGATCACTGCCGCTCGTCAGGCCTTCGACTGGGTCGTGGTTGACATGCACCCGGACTACGGGCCCCTCAACCAGGTCATCTTCGAGCGGGCCGACAAGATCCTCGTGCCGGTCACGCCCGACGTGCCTGCCATCCGGGCCGCGGTCCAGCTCCGCGAGGTGGCGGTCGAGCTCGAGATCCGCGAGCGCCTGGCCATGGTCGTGAACCGTGCCAACAGCGGCGTTTCGGTTGCCGACATGGAACGAACCGTCGGCATGCCCGCGCTGGCGGAGATTCGGTCTGCCGGCATGCTCTTCGTTCGGGCTGCCAACGAGGGCCGCTCCGCCGTAGAACGCTTCCCCAAAGAGAAGGTCATCGAGGACATCGAGGCGCTCGCCGACCGCATGATCGCCACGGCCGAGCCAGGCCTGGCCAAGGTCGGCAGCGGCTTCATGGGCATCTTCGGCGGCGGGCGGAACACCAACCCGTCGGTTCGCGCCTCGTAGGTCATCGCCCCGGTCGACGCAGGGCCGTCCCGCCGGCTTCCCATCCCCTCGCTCGAGCCCGCTTCGACCTATTCCGCCTTCGGCCGGGGCCTGCTGCCGCGTGCTTTCGGCCCGGCCAGGACGATGCGCTGCGGCTGCGGCATCTCAATGCCATTCTCCGCGAACGCGGCCAGGATCCGTTTGCGCAGCTCACCGCTGACGGCCCACTGTTCCGACGCCCTGACGGTCCCCAGAACCTTGAGCGTTACTCCGAATTCGCCCAGCTGCGAGACTCGCTCTACGCGCGGCGCCTCCAGGATCCGAGGGCCCCAATCCGATTCCGACGCCAGCTGGCGCCCCACGCGGTCCACCACGGCGGTTGCGTTCTCGATGTCCGTGCCGTAGACCACGCGCACGTCTTCGTTGACCCGTGCCCACTCCCGCGTGAGGTTCGTCGCGACCATGATCAGTCCGTTGGGCACGGTATGGAGGGCACCGTCCTGGTCGCGTAGCGTCGTCCGGCGCAGGGTGAAATCCTCGACCTTGCCCGAGACGTCGGCGATCTTGACCACATCGCCGATCGAGTACTGGTTCTCGATCAAGACCAGGGCGCCGTTCAGGTAGTCTCGGACCAGGCTCTGCGTGCCCAGCCCGACGGCGATGCCGATGATCCCGAGGCCGGCGATCGCAGGGCCGACATCGAGGCTGAAAGCCGTCTCGAGGACCATCAGGGCCGCGATCACGACGACGAAGAAGCGGACGACGTTGACGACCAGAGTCTCGATCGTGTCCTGGCGCTTCTTGATCTCGGCGGCAGTCAACTCGTGCGCGGTCCCCTCCACGTTCTCGCGGTTGAGGAGCGCCCGTACGATGCCTCGGACGAAGAGATGGGTCAGTCTGATGATGATCGCGGCCGCGACCAGAATGCCCAGGATCGCCGCAACGAGGCCGACGTACGGACCCAGGTCCAACTGGTCGCCACCCCAGGGCGGAGTGACATTGATGTCGAAGGCTGCCATTCGCATAGCCTAGCGCCCGCTCGGGCCCCGCCGCTGGCAGATATGGCGCGGCCCCTCGGGAGGGGGACCGAGGGGCCGCGAAAGGTGAACTTATGTGGTCTGCGCCCCGCCCCAGCGCGGGCACCCGCCGAAGAGGGCCGCAGCCCTAGACCGCGGCGACCCCGCCGATGCGCTCCGTGATCACTGCTGCGGCGTCGCGTGCGCGCTCCACCAGCTCGGGCACGCGGCTGGGCAGGATTCGATTGCCCGAGGCTCTGACCTCGAGCGCCGCCACGACCGAAGTCCGCTGGTCGTAGACGGGCACGGAGATGGCATTGACCGACGGCTCGAACTCGCCGAAGGCAGTGGCGAAGCCGCGCCTGCGAACGCGAGCCAGCTCTTCGAGCAGGAGATCGACGCGAACGATGGTGTGGGACGTGTATGGCGTGAAGCCGACCCTCGAGAGGCGGATGACCTCGCGCTCGGGCTGATTGGCCAGCAGAACCTTGCCCGGAGCCGTGGCGTGGAGTGGGGCGCTTCGACCGGATCGGTCGCGGCCCATTCCCGAGGCATCCGAGTAGGCGATCGTCAGGGCGGTGTCGCCCTCGAGGATCTCCAGGCTGGTGGTTTCCTTGATGCCGCGGGCGAGCCCTTCTAGCTCCGGCATGGCGATCGACCGCAGATCGAGAGTCCGCTCGGCGTGACCGCCGAGCCGCACGACCGCGAGTCCGAGCCGGTACTTGCCCGAGTCGTCGTCCTGCTCCACCAGGCCGCGCTTCTGGAGCGTGGCGAGCAGACGCGATGCGGTGGACTTGTGGAGTCCGAGGCGCCGGGCGAGTTCCGTTACGCCTGCCTCCCCTTGCGACTCCCCCAGAGCGATCAGGAGTGAGGCGGCCCGGTCAACCGACCGAACCGCGTTCCCGTCGAGCACCACTTCTACTCCTTGCGGGCTGCCGCCTGATGGGTCCATGGTTCTGCTTGCCTGCATAGTTGACCCCCTTCTTCGCTCCGCGCCCGAGCCGGAGTGAGGCTATCTGCGTGTGTCAGGTGATCCGTTACCGACCAATCCAGCCCTGTCGATCGACTCGGTTACTGGTTTTCGTCTCGCGCAGCGGAACGCCCTAATGTATACATAGTTACTCGGGATTAGTCAAGTGGCCGGTATGGCACCTGCCAAACGGTCCTCCTGTAACTACCCTTACTTGTAGGATGGAACGCCGGAAGCCGTCAATCCGGCGTCTCAACGTTGCCCAGGACCCTGCGGTTTCGTTGCAGCTTTGGCCTGTCCGGTGCGGTTGCATGAGGTTCGTTTGACGCCCCGCCGGCACAGCCAGTCTCCCAGTCAGGTGGAGGTCGGCGGATTCGGGCTACGCCTTGGTCGGCCGCCGCGTCGTACCATCGACAGGTCACGCTCTCCCCAATCGCGGAGCACCATGCCGGCCGATCGACCAGCCTCCCACCCCTCTGCCACGCCGTCCGTGCCGCTCGAAAGTGCCGCTGCCGAACCTCTGACCGAGGCCGGGGTCGGCGCAGTTCGAGCGCAGTTCCCGGCGCTCTCGCGCGAGCACGACGGCCGGCCATACGTCTATCTGGATGGTCCCGGCGGCACACAGGTGCCTCGCCGGACGATCGACGCCATGGCGGAATACCTCGGGCGTTTCAATGCCAACCACGAGGGCGCTTTTCCGACGAGCGAAGAGAGCGACGCCATGCTGGCCGAGGTTCACGCGGCTGCGGCGGACTACCTCGGGGCGGCCGACGCCAGCGAGGTTGTCTTCGGGCAGAACATGACTACGCTCACCTTCGCGCTGAGCCGCGCGATCGGGCGGACCCTCAAGGCAGGCGATGAAGTCGTAGTCACGCGCCTCGACCACGACGCCAACGTGGCTCCGTGGCTCGCCCTAGAGGAGGACCGGGGCGTGCGGGTCCGATGGGTCGGCATCCACGAGGAAGACTGCACGCTCGATCTGGACGTCCTGGAGCGAGCGCTGGGGCCGCGGACGCGCCTGGTCGCCGTCGGGCTCGCCTCGAACGCCGTGGGCACGCTCAACCCGGTTCCGCGGATCGTGGAGATGGCCCACGCCGCAGGCGCTCTCACGTACGTGGACGCGGTCCATGCGGCACCGCACGTGTTGCTGGACGTGGCGGCGCTGGGCACCGACTTCCTGGTCTGCTCCCCCTACAAGTTCTTCGGGCCGCATCTGGGGCTTCTCTACGGGCGGCGGGATCTCCTCGAGAGCCTGGCTGCGTACAAAGTCCGCCCGGCCACGAACGAGCCGCCGGGCAAATGGGAGACGGGCACTCTCCCGGGCGAGTCGCTGGCCGGGCTGCTCGCCACGTTCGGGTACCTGGAGTGGCTGGGCGAGACGCACGGCGCGAGTGGCGGCGCGGGCGCGAGTGGCGGCGCGAGTGGGAGTGGCGGCGCGAGTGGGAGTGGCGGCGCGAGTGGGAGTGGCGCGGCCACGACTCGGCGCGCCCGACTCCGCGCCGCCATGGCGGTCATCGGCGCCACGGAGCGAGGTCTGGCCCGGCGCGCGCTGACGGCGTTGGGCGATGTGCCGGGCATGAGGTTGCGCGGCATCGTCGACCCGAACCGCCTGGCCGAGCGCGTTCCCACCTTCGCCTTCACGCTGGCAGGCCACTCCCCACGCCAGATCGCCACGGAGCTCGGCCGGCGCGGCATTGCCGTGTGGGACGGCGACTACTACGCGTACGAGCTGATCCGCGCGCTCGGACTGGCCGAATCGGGTGGCATGGTCCGTGTAGGCTTCGTCCACTACAACACCGCTGCGGAGATCGACCGGCTGGTCGAGGCACTGCACGAAATCGCGCTCCGGAAGGGCGCCGGAAAGGGCGATGCATGACGGCTGACTTCTTCGAGACGATCCAGAAGGGCGACCAGAAGGCGGTCGACGAGGCGCTGGCGGTCGACGCCGGCCTGCTCAAGGCCCGCAACGAGGCCGGGCTCTCGCCCGTGCTCGCCGCCGCCTACGGCGGTCATCCACGACTGGCCGAGAGGCTGGCCGAGAAGGTCGGGCCAGAGGCGCTCAGCCTGTTCGAGGCCGCCGCACTCGGCGATGTGGCAGTCGTTCGCCGCAAGCTGACCGAGGGATGGGAGATCGAAGACAGAGGCGGCGACGGCTTCGCGCCGCTACATCTGGCCGCCCACTTCGGACAGCTCGAGGTGGCCAGGCTGCTCCTGGAGCGTGGCGCGGATCGCAACGCCGTGGCCGCCAACGACTCGCGCGTGACGCCGCTCCACAGCGCCGTCTCAGCGCGGCATCGCGACCTGGCCGGTCTGCTGCTCGCCCTCGGAGCCTCGGCCAACGCGGTCCAGAAGGGCGGCTGGACGCCGTTGCACACAGCCGCGCACAACGGCGACGAAGCGATCGTCGACCTGCTGCTCCTTCGCGGCGCCGATCCGACTCGACCCGCCGACGATGGGCGCACGCCGCCCGACCTGGCCGACGAAGGCGGGTACGCCGCCCTGGCCGACATGCTCCGCCAGGCTTCGCAGGACTGACGCCCGGCGGCGAACGAGCGCTCAAGCCTCGAGGGTTGTTCAGATGGGCCCTGACGACGAACCTCGGCAAGATGAGCGTAGCCACTCAGCCCGACTTGCCGGCACCTCACAGAATGGCAGCACGATGACGCCCGCGGAACTTGACGACTTCGTACGCCGCTACTTCCGCGAAGAGCAGATCCTGCGTGCGGGCTCCAGGGAGGAGCGAGTCGCGGGCGAGCAGGCTCCCTTGGGAAGCCAGGCCGGATTCAATCTGGATCTGACGCTCTGGAGGGGGCTGCCCGGCGCGGAGGAGGCGTGGCCCCTCATCCTCGCGCTCGTTGAACGAGCGCCCGATGACGAGGCTCTCGCCTTCGTTGCCGCGGGACCGCTTGAGGACCTGGTTCGGCGCCATGGCGTAGCGTTCGCCGACCGGCTCATAGGGCACACACGCCGCGACCCGCGATTCCGCCAAGCTCTCGCGGGTATCTGGGGCTGGGAGGACCTGCCACAACCACTTCGCGGCCGCCTGATCGGTCTCCTCGGTCTGATCGGTCCGTGAGCGCCTGAAGGCCTATGCCGAGCTCTTCGTGGCGCACCCGACTGGCTGGCACTTGCTCTGGGTCACCAACAGTCCCGAACGACTGTCGCGCCTCCGCCAGATCGCGGGACCGATGAAGCTGGCGGCGCTGGCGGGCCGCTGCTGGGGCGTACCGATCGGCGAGGTCGTCGACCTCGGCGCCTCGGCACAGGTTCTGGCCGTCGGCGCCCCTCTGCCGCCTCGTCCGTTTCGAGCAATCGCCTCGGACTCGAAGGCACGCTGCACCAGCTACCCTGTCGGTTCGCCCGCATGGGTTCGCCTTCTCGCCAATGGCGGGCTCGAGGACATCAGCGGGCTCTGGAACGGCGTCGAGCGACCGACGGCTGAATCGGTCGAGCTGGCAGCCCCGGTCGTACTCAACTGTCGAGCAGGTGCCCCAGCCGGATGCCGTCGAGCAGCAGCCGGCAGGCGTGGATCGTTCCGGTGCGGCATCCCTCAAGGGGGCCTCCCCGCCGACCACGACCGGCCGTCCGTTCGGGCTCGAAGACATGGCCAGCGTAGAACTCGCCGTCCTGATCACCGCGCGGGATCGCAACGAGCGACAGGCATTGGAGGCGGCAGCTGTGATCGCCGCTCGGGGCGCGTGGCGCGAGCTTGACGATGCTGCGGAGATCCTGTGCCGCAGCTACGAGCCCGACGAGCAGCTCCTCGGCTTGCGCCTCATCCGGAGGTGCCAGACGGTCGATCCGACGATGCGCCAGGCCCTCATCGGGCTTGTGCGGTATCTCGCGCGACATGCCGACCCGAGCGTCGCTGCCCTGGCGCAGGACGTCCTCGACGAAATGGCGAATGGTGGCTGAAGGGCTCCTAGTCTCTACGACGGTGCTCTCGCGAGGCACGGTCAGGTTAACGAGGGGATCGCCCATCCAGCCGGCAACATGGAAAGCCCGACGGATGAAGAGACCGCCAGCGTCACGCTAGCGGTCTCTGTGGGCTCGGCGGGAGATCCGGTCTGACCGGCATGAGGAGCCGGAGGGGGCCACGCGCATTCGATCTTCTCGGGTTCGGCCGTTCCTGACGAGTTCGATTGGCTAGACGAGGTAGCCACCCCCATAAGAGTGCACGGCGTTGTACATCGCCGTCTGGCTGAGCGTGTGAACGCCGCCGTTGACTCGGCCACTGCATTGTGCCCCGCAGGTGTCTACGTATTGGTAGATCCCGGCCACGTCGTCGTACCCGATAATCGTGATAGCGTGTCCTATGACCTGGCCAGGGGCAGCCCAGTTGCCCTGGCCCGTGGAACTGTTGTAGATGAGCGCCTGAGCGTCCAGGGTGACGATGACGGGAACACCGTTATTCACGATGTCGTTGACAACATCGTTGTGTAGAAGCGTCTGGTTGAACGAGGTGACGTGGTCCCAGAAGTACCCCGGCCACGGGCCGCCCCCGTTGTGATCCGACATCTCCCAATTCATAGCGTCTTTGAGGGCACCGATGGTCATAGTTGTCGCCGGATAGGCGGTGTAGTCCATTATCCCGCCCATGTTCTGCGTTACCTTCGTCCTCACGCCATTGACGAGCGTGTAGAACGTCCGGGTGAAGTTGGCGCTCGTGGGATTCAGGGGCCGGACGGCATCAGCCATGTAGAGGATGAAGGCTCGGCCGTAAGTCTGGTACCCATACCGGTAGTCAAGGTCACTGGCGTTCCAATAGGTCGGCTCCTGGTGAGGGCCCCATCTTTCCTGGAATGTACCTGTCATCTTGAGCGGGTAGTCATTATCCGAGTTGCCAGCACCCGCGTAGTAGGCCGCCACGGTGCCCGCGCCAGGACCGCACAGGTTCCAGAAGTTTTTGTCGGCGTAGGGCTGGCGAGTCGGACTCGTGTCATCTCGGTCGTTGGGCGAGACGTAGCCCACTGGCTCGATGATCTGGCTGCTGAACTGGTAGCGAAGCGTGTATGACGTATACGTCTGCGCGGAGGCGGCGAACGAGCGGGCGAGCGCCGAGCCAGGTTGTGCGACCTCGACCATCCGCGTGGTGGGGTTCAGGCGAAGGAGACCGCTTCGCTTGAGCGCAAGGCGCGTGGCATCGTCGGGGGTCAGGTCGGGAGTGACTGTGACTCCTCCCGTTGACATCGGCGTGTAGGTCTCCACAGCCGGTGATGCCGCCGACGCAGGCGGTGCTGAAGTCAACCCCGAAACTAGCAGGATCGCTACCGCCGGCAGAATCCGGGCACGCCTAAGCAAGCCTCTCACAGTGGTTCCTCCTTATGCGCTGCGGGCGGCAAGACATGGCCTCCCCCGACCCCGAGCAGAGGCATAGTCACTTGTGGCGCAACTTGGGCGCAATACGCACCCAGACTTTCGCGATTGGCGCCACTTTACCTAGCTACCGGCGGTCACCGGAGGAAGACTACTTCCCATTTCGTCTCATCGACTGTCGGCATGACGAGCAGTTCGCCCCAGAAGTTCGTCTGACTTGTGAACGGGTAGTCGACCACGATGATGAAAGCCCTGCTGTAGTCCCCCGCGTACGTCTTCGGCAGGGTCGGATCCCAACTCTGCCAGTCGTGGGTTACGGTCCCCAGCGTGAAGTCCAGAGATCCCCACGACTTGGCGATCTCGGTCCAGTCCTTCTGGTACGTCGTGTACGAATCGGACCTCTGCTCCGGCCCGAGCATGGCCCATGCGCCGGCGTAGTTCCCTTGCCTAATGAGGGTCTGGTATTGCGTGGCGATCGACACGGCTTTCGCCTGGTCGCCGGGCTGGGGAGTGCCAACCAGGATCGAGGAAGGAGTCGGCGTCAAGATCGCGCTGGGACTCGGCGCGGGCGAAATCGACTCAGATGGTTCCACACTGGCCGAGGGCGAAACTGACTCAGAGGGTCCAGCAGTGGCCGAGGGCGAGGGACTCTGCGCGGCGATCTCTGTGGGTGCTGATTGGCTCTGGCTAGGCGCACCGGCGACGCCGCCCGTCTGAGGCACCCAATTGCGGGCCGCCACCACGGCCAGCACGATTGCGACCGCTGCGAGGCCGAAGCCGATGGGTATGCCGCCACGATGCGTCCGGTCGCGCGGTGCGACCTTCGGCTTGTGTGCACTGTTTGCCACCGCTTTCCACTCCCTCCAGGTCTTGTCGTATCGAGACTCACTCATCAGGCGTCTCCGAGCTTCTCGCGACCGCGGCTGAGGGCTGCTCTCACAGCGCCAGGCGTGGTGTTCAGGACACGGGCCACTTCGGCGGTCGGTGTCCCTTGGAATGTCACCAAGACAACTGCGCTCCGCTCGAGTGGCGACAGGTTCTTGAGCGCCGCTCGAACGTCCAGCCACCGAACGTATTGGTCTTCGTCGAAGTTCGAAGGAGAAGGCGCGCCCACCAGGCGCCGCGCGATCTGGCGAAATCTGTCGTTGGCCAGTCGCCGTCCCGTGACTATCAGCCACGGCAGGATGGGGGTCCCCCAATCGACCCGGACCCGGTTCCTCCAAAGTCGAAGAAAAGTCTCCTGGGTCAGATCCTCGGCCGCCGCCCAGTCATTAGTCCATGCGAGCAGGAATTGGAATATGTCACTCCAATGGTCGTCGAATGCCCGCTCGTAGAGAGCGTCGGTATTGGTCAGCACGGCCGCTTCCATAACCCTATACACGTTGGCTGAGGGCGAATCGCACGTGAGACGTTGAGGATGGGCCAGAATCGCAGTCGGACCTGGTGGCACGACGCCCGACAAGACCAGTTGATTTCAAGCCGCCCTCGCGCCCTTCGATGGCCGGCAGCCCGATCGTACTCGGTCTTGACCCTCCGAGGGTCCACGGCCGGCCGTCCTAGGGAGCCCACTCCGTCAACCGGTGACCCCTGAAGGATCGGTCAGCCCTCGCAGGCGTCGCAATAGACGACTTCAGTCGAACCAGAACGCCGTCGGTCGCCCATGCAACTCCTTCGGCCCGGGTGGCTTCCGAGCCTCATCAACGCCCGAAGAAGTGACGGAGGCTGCCACCTCGAGTCGCGCCCGGGCATGTCGCCTCGGTGCCCTCGCACGGGCCTATTCTGGCGTCGCCAGCCACCCGGGCAGCTCCCGGGCGAGAGTGGTCAGCGGCAGTGTGCCGTGGCCCAGTACCGCGTCATGGAATGCCCGCAGGTCGAAGCTCGAGCCCAGGCGCGCCGCCGCCTCCCTCCTGAGCCGCTCGATCTCGCGCTGACCGACTTTGTAGCTCAAGGCCTGACCCGGCCAGCAGATGTAGCGGTCGGTCTCGATCACGGCGTCGGTCTCCGACGAGCCCGCGTCGAGGAGCCGCGCAATCGAGCGTTCGCGCGGCCAGCGGAAGGCGTGGATCCCGGTGTCGACGACCAGGCGCGCGGCCCGATGGGCCTGCCCGTCGAGCATGCCAAATCGTTCGGTCGGATTGAGATAGAGCCCCATCTCGTCCGCCAGGCGTTCTGCGTACAAGCCCCAGCCCTCGACGTAGGCCATGCCGGCCATCCGGGCGCCCATGCGGCGGAAGGCGCTCAGGTTCGACATCTCGGTCTGCAGCGCGATCTGAAAATGATGCCCGGGCACGGCCTCGTGGAAGCTGGTGCTGGCCAGGCTCAAGTAGCTCCGGCTCGGCAGGTCGTACGTGTTGACGTAGTAGATCCCGGGGCGGCTGCCGTCGACCGCGGGCGCGTAATAGAAGGCGCCTGGAGCGTCGGCTTCCTTGAATGACTCAACCGCTCGAACCGTGACAGGAGACCTGGGCAGGCGGCCAAAGTACTCCGGCGATCGGGCCAGGGCCCGCTCGATCTGGCCGCGGGCGTGGTCCAGCAGCTCGTCGGCCGTCGTCGGAACCGCTCCGGGGCTCTTCTCCATGCTGGCGCGAGCGGCGTTCGTGTCGTCGCCCAGACCGAGCGAGCGGCATATCTCGCGCCGTTCCGCCTCGATCGACTCGAGCTCCTCGAGGCCGATTCTATGCAACTCCGCGGGGTCCAGGTCAAGCGATGTCCAGGCCCGAATCTGGGTCCGGTACAGCTGCTCGCCGTCGGGCGCCGACCAGAGTCCCGGCTCCTCGCGCGAGGCCTCGCGGTACGCGCCCCGGAGAGCCTCCAGGAACGCCTCGTCGGCCGGTCTTATGGACCGGCGGATGGCAGCGACCAGCCTGTCCCGATCCGAGGGCGCAGGCGGCGTTACGGCGGTTGCGATCGGCGACTCTTCGTCCGGAACGGCGAGCAGCCGCTCCAGCTGGCCTATGACCCGCTCGGTCACGATCCGAGCCGCGGTCAGCCCGCTCGCCAGACCTTCCCGAGTGAGTTCCGCGACAGCCGCCATGTAGCGCGGGTAGTCGTCGATGCGCGCCAGGAAGCGGTCGAAACGCTCGGGCGTGTCGGTCCGCTGGAAGGTCGCCAGCAGCGGCATCACCGTCTGCGGCCCCTCCATCTGGTCGACCGCCTTGAGCCGATCGATGCGCTGATTCTGCTGCTCCAGCTCGGACCGGCAGACGACCGTCAGGATGTCGAGCGTGACCGCCTCCTCAACCGGGAGGCCCGCGCCGCCGTCCGATCCGCGAACCGCGCCGGCGGCAACTTGCTCTTCGATCGCGTCGGTCGCGTGGAGCGTCTCGCGGAAGAGCCTCCGCGCCCTATCTCGCCCCTCCGGGCCTGGGTCGTCGAGGCGATCGTCGTTCTGATCGTAGCCCAGCACTGTCGCCGTGATCGGCGACAACTCGAGCAGGCCGTTCCAGAACCGTTCGGCCAGCTCGTTGACGGCGTCGGCTGCGTTGCGGACCTCGCTCACCGGAACCTCCTGGCGATCTGACTCCTACCGGGGCAGAGACGCGGAGCCCGGCTGGACTTCTGGCGCTAGCGTACCCCCAAGCCAGGCTGCCGCGAGATGCCGGCGGCGATCGACGGTCCGGCACCGCTCAACCCTCGAACAGCGGCAGCTGCTCACCGGCGGCCGCGTCGGCGTCGAGTCCCAGGTACGGCTCCAGGTCGCCCAGCGACACCTCCGTGCGCGCCGCGAAGGCGGCCAGCTGGTCCCACTTGAGGACGTGCCAGTTGCGCTCGGCGAACGCGCGGCGCAGCAACGGCGAACGGGCGAGCTTGTAGCGCACCAGCTCGGCGCGCTCGGCCGGGACGACCAGGAAGCGAACGACCTTGTCGTCGCTGGGGAAGCGGCTGTGGCGCACCAGGACCGGATCGCCGAGCATTGCCGTCCACTCGACCTCGAAGAGGAAGGTCGCTTTGTGGCGGACGTACCATGCGCAGTCGACGCGCTCGAGCTCGGCCTCCGGGCCCCAGGCGATCACGGTCGGCACGATGTCACGCTCCTCCACGTCGAGCCGGTCCGCGAGGGGGCGGCCATCGACGCGGCGGACCTGCTGGCGGCGCCCGATCCAGACGCGCGTCCCGAGGCGGTGACCCAGGGCCGCTATGACCGCGATGATGGCGTCGTGCTCGGCCGAGCGTCGCTCCAGCTGATCGCCGGTCGCCACCGCTTCGGGCGTGCTGCCCGGCGCGCTGTAGCTCGCCAGGCAGGCCCGCATCAGCTCGCCATCGGGGGCGTCGCGGTCCTGGAAGAGGCCGGTCGTCCGCTCGAAGACGGCTGCCTCAGTCATCTGGCGCGATGACGAGAGGAGGCTGAAGACGGCCCACTCCGTCCGATCCGCGAGCGGCTGGGCGGCGCCGGAGCGGTCCTCCTCCGAGCCGAGCCAGTACTCACCGGGCTCGATCTGGCGGACGCGACGGTTTGTGCCGCGGTCAAGTTCGTTGCGGATGAGCGCCAGGAGCTCGTCCACCGGGCCGGTGGGCTCGGGCGGCTCCTCATCCTGTGCGGCGTCGTCGCCGGAGGTTTCCTTCGACGCGGCGGGCCTGCCGGGGGCGGGCGGTGCGACGCCGGCCGGCGGCTGCGCGGCGGGCGCGCTCGGGGCGGCCGCCGGACCGCCCTCGGGGTCGACCCAGGCGTCCCAGCCCTGGTCGGCACGAGGTGGCCGGAACTGGCGGGCGAAGCGGGCCAGCTGCCCCGAGCGATCGAGCCCCACCAGCAGATCGCCCAGCATGTGTTCGAAGCAGGCCGGCTCGCCCCTGGCCTTGAGCAGCTCGATGGCCGTGTCGTTGACGGCCTGCGCGGCGGCCGGAGGGCGGAACGGCCCCTCGTCGAGCTTCTCCGGAGCTGCGAAGACCCCCTGCCCCGTGACGGTGCCCGGGTCGCCGGCGCCGCCTTCGAGCGGCGGGAGTGGCCGATTGGCGCGCGTGCGAGGCCCCGGTGCGACGATCCCGGTTGGCGGCACGAATACGGCCACCGCCGGGCTGTCTTCGTCGCCGCGGTGCAGACGCGCCTCGACGAGGCGGCATCCCGCCGCCGCTCCGCCGATCGCCGCTGCGACAAGGGTTCGCGGCTCGGCATCGTCCAGCAGCACGACGGCGCGGCCGTTCTGGGCGAGCGCCGGAGTGGCGATTGCCAGCGACCGCCCCACCGAGCGAGCCAGATCCTCGGCCGCGCTCCGGCGGGGGGCGCGCGGCGCCGGCCGGAACAGCTCCTCAAAAGGCAGCATCGAGGCCGCGCCGGCCCCCAGGGCCCACGCAGTCTCGTGGTATGCCTCCGCGAGCCGGTCGCGGGTCAGTCGCAACGGGGCCTGGCCGACGACGAGCCGGACCCGCGAGGGAGTGCCGGAGTGGGCGATGCGGTCGCCCGCGAGGCCGATCCGCCTCAGCGATCCAGGCGTCGCCTCGCCGATCACCACGTTGGAGGTCCCCTCCTGGAGCTCCAACAGGTCCGATGCGAGGCGTGCCGCCACCGACCGCTTCTCGTCCGATTCCAGGCGCCCCACGAAGCTCCGCACCATACGCAGCCCTTCCTCGAACGCGACCCAGGGGTTCCGCTCGCGCCAGGCGTGAGCCGCCGGCAGCCGGACCGTGCCCCTCGAGATGCGCAGCACTGGCGGCCGGCCGCGGTATGAGTTGAGCTTGCCTGCGGATGCGACGGCGTAGAGGAACGCCAGCCTCAGGGCGGCAGTCAGCGGCGCCGAGCGAGTCTCGAGCTCGATGCCCTCGAGGATCGCGTTGAGTCCGAGCAGCTGCCGCGCCGTGTGCAGGTCGACGAGCTGGCCCGGGAGCCCATGGTCCGGCGTCGCGGCCGGCGTCGGGAACCGTTTGCGGAGGCTGTCTCTCACGGCCTCCGGGAGGTCCGTGAATGCGGCGAGAGTCAGGTCGCCCGGAGTGGGTTCGGCGCGGCGCAACTCCGGATCGCCCGGCTGCTGCTGGCACGAAGTGCACCGGAACTCGCGGCGGATGGCACGTCCCGCGGCCGCTCCGGGGGCTGCAGTTCCCGCCCCGCCCGGCTTCGCCGCCCGACCCGGCCTTGCCGCACCGCGCCTGGCTCCCGTCCTGCCACGCCCATCGCCCGGCTCCCAGACCAGTGACTCGAGGACAACAGGCCGTCCGCAGACCGGACACGTGCTGGCGAAGAGCTGCTCGATGGTCTTCTTGACGGTAGCATCGAGGAGGGGCCGGATCGAGATCGCCTGGGCCGCCGCGTCGAGGTGACGGACGTCCGGCGGGCGCACCACGACATCGGCCAGAAGGCGCGTCAGCGACAGGGATTCGAGGTCTGCGGCGCGACGCTGCCCGGCGATCGCAGCTCGCGCGACCCAGCCGCCACGGCCGTTGAGATCGAGGACGACCTCGCCCGGCTTGGTCCACGCCTCGATCTGGGCGGTGATGTCGGCGATCGAGGCCGGCGGAGCGAGTCGGTCGAAGATCGGCAGCAATGAGCTGCCTTCGCTGCGCCGTTCGGCGCGGGTGGTGACGGCGCGCCCGACCATGCGCCAATTGTGACAGACGCGTGCCGGCCCGGATCGCCCGCGCGCGTAGCCCTGCCGCCGGCAACCATCAAGCGGGCGCCTCGGCCGGTCAAACGGTCTGTGGTTGTCGGGGGTCGGCGGTCGTCGGGGGTCGGCGGTCGTCGGGGTCGGGAGGTCAGACGGTCGGGCTCCGTCGGTCGTGGACGGCCGCTCGGCCCTCGGCGGTCAGTCCCACGCCAGGCCCACGGCGAGCCTTCGGCCGGTCGGTCCTGCAGCGGGCCTACGCCGTCCGTTGCGCGAAGTTCGGCCTACGGCTCTTCGAGCTCGTCGGGCTCCTCTTCGAAGGCCTCGTCGCCGGTGACCTGGGCGGGCAGGACTCGATCGAGATCTTCGATCTCCTCGTCCTCCTCGTCGTCCTCGAGCTCCTCCTCCATCAGCTCTTCCTCGCGCAGGAGCGTGCCCTTGGTGTAGGGCCGCAGATCCGTCGAGCGGGCCGCGGTGGGGAAGCTGACCTTGCCGTAGTTGCGCGGGTCCTGGAAGATCTCGCGGATCACGATGCGGACGTCGCGGTCGCCCAGCGAGGTGATCCCGGCCGAGTACTTGTTGCCGTCGGCGAGCAGTTTGAGCAGGCGGGCGGCGACGCGCGGCTCGACGATCCCGATGCGAGTTCCGTTGGCCACGGCGTAGAGCCGATTGCCGTCCGGGAGGAGATCCACGGCGTCGCCCGGGTTCACGTGGGCGAGGGTGCGCGGCGCGGCCAGGTCCGTGAGCATCGCGAAGCCGGTCTTGCCGGTCTCCTCGACGAAGATGGCGACGGGCGCCTTGCCTGCCTTCTCCGCGGCCACGGTCTTGTCGCCGGCCTCGCTCATCAGCACCCTCAGGCGCTCGATGTTGCGCTCGGCGATTCGGTTGGTCGGATCCAGGGCGAGGGCGATCTGGTAGTGCTCGCGCGCCTCACCGAGCTCTCCGAGTTCCCACAGGGCTTTGGCCAGGCGATTCTCGGCCTCGGCGTCGGCGCCCATCTCGATGATCTTGCGGTTGGTATCCGCGGCCTCCGCCCAGTGCCCGTCCGATGCATGGGCTATCGCCAGCTCACACAGCTGGCGCTTGATCCGAACGGCGTTACCGCCGGTGCCCTTTTCGACCTCGGGGAAAACCAAGGATGAGGTTCCTTTCGTCAACTGCGCCAGACCGACGCGCGGCGATGAGCCGTGCTGCGATGGGCTGCGAGACGGCGGGGACGCCGCCTCGCGGGAGGCACACATATTCCGACGGGAATTGCCCCGCCCGGACCATGCTTTCTAGCATCCATCGCCGACCCTGTCAACGCGAGTCGGTCGAGGGCGGCCTCTGGGTCCGTGGCGGCGGCGTCCGTGGTCCAGGATTTCCTGATTCACATCGGGGCGACATTCGGCAAAGCCCGTGGCCGATGTCTCCGCCCAACGGGTCTGTGCGCCGGCCTGCGTGGCCCGAATCGAGCGTGGCGCGGCTCCGAGCCGGTGGCTTCGGACAGGCCGCGCCGGGCTCAAGCCAAACCCTGACCCGTTGGTCGGCGGATTCGTTTGCCAGATGTCGTCGTCATGGGAAATCGGCAAGAACCGGCCGAATCGAGGCGCGCAACCCTCCACGTCGATGTTCAGGTCGACCCGGCGCCTCGACCACGTCGTCGGCCTCGACGATCGCCGGCAGCGAGCCCCCCTCGGGCGCCGGGGTCACGTCGCGGGTGGCGGTCACATGTCTGATCACGTGACAGCAGCATCGGCGCCGCAGGCCCGCCGCGCACGGGCGTGGCGCCGGGGGCGTGGCGCCGGGGCGTGGCGCCGGGGCGTGGCGCCGGGGCGTGGCGCCGGGTGGCCGGCTCCCCTACTTCACGACCAGACCGAGAACCACCACGGCCACCCCGGCGAGAATGAGCACTGCCGTCTCCTCGAGCAGCCGGAGGTTGAAGCGCACTGGCTCGTCGGACTCGCGCAGCGACGTTACGAGATATGTGGCCAGCACCAGGACCGCCGGTCCAAACAGCCGCGGCAGGGCCAACACCCGGACCAGGACACCGACCGGAGCCACGACCATCGAGTACTGGTAGAAGGCCACGGCCGCCTGACGCGGGGTGTGGGGCCGCACAGCCGCGATGCGGTAGCCCGCCAGCCCGCCGATGGCCACGTCCAGCACGATGGTGGCCACGAACGCCGCCACGGATAGCGGCCGCCCGTCGCCGGCTACGCCACCGGGCACGATGCCGCCAATCGCGGCGAAACCCAGAAACGCCAGCCCGAAGGCTCCGAGACGCGCGGCGGTTGGTCGAGCGTGAGTGCCGTCGGGCGCGACCGACCCGGGCTTTCCGCCCACCGTGCCCGTCGCCGTCTCGATCGAAACAACCCACGAGGTTACCGCCCACGAGCCGGCGAAGGCGACGGCCAGCCACGGTACCGGGTCGCCGAGGCGGGCCACACCCACCGACACGAACGCTGCCATGGCGGGGAGAGAGACACGATCCAGCGGCCAGCGCCACGGCCGAACCTCGCCCAGGAGGCTCGCAGTGCCGGCGGCTGCCGCGATCGCCGCCAGCCCCGTCGCAACCCACAGAGGCGCATCCGTGACGAACCGGCTGACAACCGTCAGCGTGGCGATGATCAGCCCGAGCTCGCGGGCTCCATTGCGTTGCTGCATCTGGGCATGGTACGTGACCGACTGGATCGGCGGCACGGAACGGGTCTCCGGGCCGAGCCCAAGCCGGAGCGTTCGCGCGGTCATGGCTGCAGCCGCCCCGGCTTCGCTGCCACCCATTCCATGAGCGCTGCTCGGGAGCGGGTGTTCATCACCGGGTCGGGGCCGAGCCAGGCGCGGCGGGCCATGGCGGTGCCCCAGCGGACGTTGTCGAGCTCCTCGGTCCGGTGGGCGTCCGAGTCGATCGTGAAGACGCAGCCGAACTCGGAGGCTCGGCGGGCCCGCACGTCCGAGAGGTCGAGCCGTTCGTCCGAGCCGTTCAGCTCCAGGGCTGTGCCGGTCCGGGCCGCCTCTGCGAAGACGGCATCCCAGTCGAGATCGAGGTCGTCGCGACTGCCGATGTAGCGCCCGGCCGGGTGGGCGATGATGTCGACGTTGGGGTTCCGGATCGCGGCCAGGGTTCGGGCGGTCAGCTGTTCGCGCGTCTGGCGCCGGGCGACGTGGACCGAGGCGACGACCAGGTCGTAACGAGCCAGCAGCTCGTCCGGATAGTCGAGCGTGGCGTCGGCGCGGACCTCGAGCTCGCAGCCGTGCAGCAGCCGGAAGCCCTCGGCCGAGGTTTCGGGGGGAGCCGTTCCTTCGGATTCCTCGCGGGCGAACCGCTCGTTGAGAGCGGCCACAATCCGCCGCTGCCGCTCCACCCGCTCGAGGTTCAGGCCGCGGGCGATCGCCAGGCTGACCGTGTGGTCGGTCAGGGCCAGGTAGGAGTACCCGCGGCGCCGCGCCTCCAGCGCCATCTGTTCGATCGCGTGCACCCCGTCGGACCAGTCGGAGTGGCTGTGGCAATCGCCGCGCAGATCGGCCTGCGCAACCAGCACGGGCAGCGTCCCCGCCAGAGCGGCCTCGATTTCGCCCCGGTCCTCGCGCAGCTCGGGCTCGATGAACGGCAGGCCGAGGAAACCGTACGCCTCGACTTCCGTCGCAAAGGTTCGAAGCTCGGCCGCCTCGCCGGCCGGCCCCACCGCCGGCTCACCCTCTTCGTCGAGCCTCAGGTAGCCCTTCTCCGAAAGGCTCCAGCCGCGGTCGCGAGCCATCCCGCGCAGCCGGACGTTGTGCTCCTTGGACCCCGTGAAGTGGATGAGGTACGTGCCCGCCTCCCCGGGCGGCATGATCATCAAGTCCACCTGGGGCCCGCGCAGCAGACGCACAGCTGCCTTGTGAGGCCCCTTCGCCAACACCGACTCGATCGATCCGAGCGAGGTGAAGCGTTCGACCAGGTCGAGCGGGCGGTCCGTCTCCGCCAGCAGGTCGAGGTCCCCGATCGTCTCGCGGCGGCGCCTGAACGAGCCGGCCGGCTGCAGCGATCGCACACCCGGCACGTCCCTGAGCTCGGCCAGCAGCGTCTCCAGGAACGCCTCGGCCCCGCCCAGACGCATCCGCTCCTGGCGCGTCTCCAGGGCCGCGATGCCGGCCAGGACCTGCTCCTCCGTCCTCTGAGACATCCCCTTCAGGGACCGCAAAGCGCCCGCTTCCGCCGCCCGCCGGAGATCCTCCAGGGTTTCGACGCCCAGCTCTTCGTGGAGTTGCTTCACGGTCCGAGGCCCGACGCCGGGGATCTCCAGCAGCGCCACCAGGCTCGGCGGCACCTCCTCGCGCAGCTTCTCGTAGAAGGCCAGCCGGCCGGTTCGGGCCAGCTCTTCGATCTTCTTCGCGATCGCCTCGCCGACGCCCGGGATCCGCGGCGGCCGGCCGTCCAGGTAGGCGCGCGAAACCTCCACGGGCGAGTGGGCGATCGCGTCGGCGGCCCTGTGGTAGGCCACGGTCTTGAAGACGAGCTCGCCCTTGACCTCGAGCATGTCTCCGATCTCGTGGAAGACACGTGCCAGCTCGGCGTTCGATAGGGCTGCCCGCGAAGGCTCGACTGAGGGCGAAGGCTCGACTGAGGGCGAAGGCTCGACTGAGGGCGAAGGATCCACGCCCGAATGGTAGCCCCGGCGGGCCGGATCACCCCTCCGAAGGCCAGGCCTCCACGACCCGGTCGCGGCCCGTGCGCTTGGCCGCGTACAGCGCCCGATCCGCCCGCTCCACGATCTCCGAGATGGGCTCATCGGCAGCGAGCCCGGACGCCACTCCGAGCGACACGGTGACGCGATCCGTCACGCCCGCGTCCACGAGGTCCAGCTCCCGCACCGTGGTGCGTATCCGCTCGCCGATCTCCAGCGCCACGCCGGGGCTCGGGTTCCACAGCAGGACCATGAATTCCTCGCCGCCATAGCGGGCCGGCAGATCCTCCTCGCGGACCGACATCTGGATTGCGTCTCCGATCGCCCGAAGGACCTGGTCGCCGATCTGGTGCCCGTACATGTCGTTGACGCGCTTGAAATGGTCGACGTCGACGGCCAGGATCCCGACCCGGTCGGACGCCCGCAGGCGGCTGGCCACGAGGGTGCAGTACTCGTCGAAGTAGCGCCGGTTCGGCAGCTGCGTCAGCTGGTCGGTGCGCGCTTCCGCCTCGGCAGCTTGCTGCGAGTAGACCCGTGCCAGCGCCGCCGTGGTCTCGCCGGCCGCGCTATTCAGCAGCCGGACCGAGGCGTCCGTCCAGGGCTCGCTGGTGCGGCGCGACAGGACGATCGCCCCCACGATCGATTCGCCGTCCAGAAGAGGTGCGGCCAGAGTGTTTCGAAGACCGTAGGCGTCTCGCAACTGGTGGGCGATCTGGTTGGCCACGTCGCGGGCGTTCCCTCCGTCCTCCTGGACTGCAGCGATGAACTCCGGCGGCCGCCAGCCGCGTCGCCGGAGGCCGTCGTCGGTCGGATCGCGCCGCTCGGCCTGGGACTGCCAGTGCGGAGAGCGCCCACTCGCCGACGCGTCGTCCGGCCCTTCGTTCCCACGCCGCGATCCGTCGGCGACGAGCGCCGAACCGCTCGCCGGCCGCGGCGCGGTGCGCAACCGTCGCGTCTCGACGGGCTCCATCTGCCGAATGGGCATGGCGGTGTTCGAGGCCGGCGATCCGGCCAGCATCGAGACGAAGCTCACGTCCAGGACGGTGCCGCCGCGTCGCTTCTGCACCACAGCCACGTGGTCCGCCCGAGTCGCGGAGCCGAGCTCGTGGACGATGGCCTCGATGACCGCGTTCGGCGACACGGACCGCGACAGAGCCTGGAGCAGCCGGCCGAAGCTCTCGGCCTCGGAGTGGCGCCTCTCCACAAGAATGCCCGAAGCCCGGGCATTCAAGACGGCCGAGGCCACGAGCAGCGCAGTCGCGATTGCCAGGGCGAGATCGGCGATGCTGTTTCGACCCACCAGGAATCCGACCACGACCTGTCCAAGAAGGAGCGCGATTGCGATCGAAAGCAGCGTCCAGGTGAGCGTGATCGACCGCTCGCCGAGCCGGGGCGAACTGCCATCGCCGTGAGAGCGAAACCACGTGCTCGCGTTGAAAGGATGCCGCAAACGGACGTTTCGCACCCCCACATGGTGCGGGTACCTCCCGCGTGGCGGCAATCGTACTTACGTTCTCACTCCGGGCGCCGCGTTCTTCGGCAGCGTTGACCCTCGCCCACGCCCGGGACTAAACTCCCCTGTGGTCGGAGGGGCACGCTACTGCGCCTCCCGGCCAGCCCCAACACGCTTTCGGAGGATCTCTCCCTCAGTGGAGACCGGACCCAGTACCTGCGGCGCCCGGGGCGCCGACATCAGCTCTCTGGTCCGTTTCGCCCCCTAAGCGGTTCGCGCCACCGCGGCGCGCGCCACCCACAGGCGGGCCGGACCCGCCGTCGAGGTGGCACATGCTCTATCTGAGCCAGGCGATCGGCCGGCCCGTGCGCGACGGGCTGGGCGAGCCGATCGGAACCGTTGCCGACCTGATCGTCGCCATCGGCGATCGGTATCCACCCGTGACCGGCATCGTCGTCAGGACCAATGGCCGGGAGATCTTCCTTCACTGGCAGTCGGTAGCGTCCCTGGACGCGGGCGGCGCTACGCTGCGGACGACCGCGATCGACATCAGCAAGTTCCACCAGCGGCCCAACGAGATCCGCCTCAAGCGGGACCTGATGGACCGCCAGATCGTCGACATCGACGGCCGCAAGGTGGTCCGCGTCAACGACCTCCGACTCGATGAGGTCGAAGGCGCGCTGCATCTGGTCGCCGTGGACGTAGGCGCCTCCGGCTTGCTTCGCCGGCTCGGCATCGAGGGGCCCTGGCGGACTCTCGCCCACGGTCTGCGCCGCGAGGTTCCGGAGCGGTACATCGACTGGGAGGACGTCGATCCGGTGGAACGGACGATCGCCAGCGTGAAGCTGCGCGTCCCCCACAAAGGCCTGGCCGAGCTCCACCCGGCGGACCTGGCGACGATCATCGACCAGCTCAGCCGCAGCGACCGCGTCGGCGTCATCACCTCTCTCGACGACGAGGCGGCGGCGGACGCGATCGGCGAGATGGAACCCGAGACCCAGGTCGACATCCTGGAAGATCTCGAGCCCGCCCGCGCGGCCGACATCCTCGAGGAGATGGATCCGGACGAAGCCGCGGACCTGGTGGCGGACCTCTCGGAGGAGAGCCGCGAGGAGATCCTGGGCCTCATGGAGAAGGAGGAGGCGGCGGAAGTCCAGGAACTCATGACCTACGCCGAGGACACGGCCGGCGGCATCATGACGACTGAATTCGTGGCCGTGCCGGCCAGCCTGACCGCGGCCGAGACGATCGACCGCCTGCGCGAGCTCGAGCCCAACGCCGAGACGATCTACTACGTGTATGTCACGGACGATGACGCCAAGCTCGTCGGCGTCCTGTCCCTGCGGGACCTGATCGTCGCGAAGCCGAACGCCCGCATCTCCACCTTCATGTACGACGAGCCGGTGGCGGTCCACACCGATGCCAGCGAGGAGGAGGTCACCGACGTCGTGGCCCGCTACAACCTGCTGGCGGTGCCGGTGGTGGACGCCGACGGCCGCCTGGAGGGGATCGTCACCGTCGACGACGCCATCGACACGCTGCTACCGCATCCGGCGAAGATCAGGATGCCGCGCATCTTCGGTCGCACCTCCGGAACCCCGGACCGGTGAGGGGCCCCGTCCTGTCTCTCACCCCTCGCGCGGTCAATCGCGTCCGCCTGGCCGCGATCCTCGGCGTCCTGGGCCCGGGGCTCGTTAGCGGCTTCGCCGACAACGACGCGGGCGGCATTTCCACCTACTCGGTGGCCGGCGCAAAGTACGGCTACGAGCTGCTGTGGGTGCTGCTGGCGAGCCAGATCGTGCTCTTCTTCACGCAGGAAGTCGGCGCGCGGCTCGGACTTGCGACCGGTCAGGGCCTGGCAGGGCTCGTCCGCGAGCGCTTCGGAGTGCGCTGGGCCGCTTTCATGATCAGCGCCATGCTGGTGGCAAACATCGGCTCCATCGTGGCCGAGTTCGCCGGCTGCGGCGCGGCCCTGGGGCTTTTCGGCGTACCGACCTGGATGAGCGCGCTGCTCGCCGCAACTGTCGTCGTGCTGCTTCTGACCCGGGGCTCGTACCGCCGCGTCCAGTATCTGTTCGTGGTGGTGGGGATCGGCGTCTCCCTCGCCTATTTCATCTCCGCGGTCCTTGCGCACCCCGATTGGGGCCACGCCGCGCGCTCGCTGGTCATTCCAGACCTCGCTTCCTCGCCCGCTTACTGGGTCACGGTCGTGGCCACGGTCGGAACTACGATCACGCCCTGGGGCCAGGCCTTCATCCAGTCCTATGTCGCCGACAAGCGCCTCGGTGCCGAGGATCTCCTCGGCGAGCGGCTGGACGTGGGACTGGGCGCGTTCCTCACGAACCTGATCGCGGCCTTCATCGTCGTTGCCTGCGCCGCGGCCGTGTACTCCGCGGGAATCCAGATCGACACCACTTCTCCGGATGCCGTCTCACAGATCGCGGGCGCGCTCAAGCCGCTGGCCGGCTCGGGCGCAGAGGTGCTGTTCGCCGTGGGACTGCTCGCTGCGTCGTTCCTGGGCCTCGGCGTCGTACCGCTAACCAGTGCCTACGCCACCTGCGAAGCGTTCGGCTGGGAGACAGGGGTGGACTGGCGCCTGCGCGAGGCACCCGCCTTTTACGGCCTGATGATCTTCTTCGTCGCGTTCGCCGCCGTCTTCATCTTGCTCGTACCGGCGCGCATGCTCGTTCAGGTGATGTTCACGGCCCAGGTGGTCAACTGCCTGCTGCTGCCGTTCGTCCTGGTCTTCGTCATGCGCCTGGCGTCGGATCGTCAGCTGATGGGGCCGCTCGTGAGCGGGCGCTTCCTGTCGGCGATCGGCTGGGCCGGTACGGCCCTGCTCGTGGTGCTCTCGGCGGTGCTGCTGGTTACCTCGTTCGTCGCGTTTTGAGGCGCGGCAGTCGGGCGACAGGCTCGGACGCGGTCGAACGGGTCAGAGCGCCGCGCCCGCGGTCACTCGATCGAGCTCGCGCGCCAGCTCACCCGCCAGATTGACGCGATCGAAGCGACCCGCCGGATCGGCCGGGGCCGGAGCGGGCGTGTGGTCCAGCAGCCGCTCCAACGCATCCGCGACGCTGCCCGGCTCCACGTCCGCGGTGATCCCGGTCGGCAGTCCCTCGACCAGCGCCCGCCCCTCGCCGCGCGGCATGACCGCCAGGATCGGCCGGTCGAAGGCCAGGTACTCGCTCAACTTGCCGCCGACGAAGATCTCCGCGCCGGGCATGTCCGGCATCAGCTGCAGCAGCGCGTCGGCCCCGGCCATCCGGGCCAGGGCCCTGGGCCTCGGCATGAACCCCTCGAAGCCGACGACCCCAGCCAGCCGTCCCGGCTTGTCGAACTCGGCGGCCGCCTTCGCGTTGGGGTCGTTGACCCGGCCGATGAAATCGACCTTCAGGCGCGCTCGGAGATCAGGCCTCCGCGCGAGCAGTCGCTCGACCCCGAGCAGGAACGCCTCGAGCTCCCTGGGCCGGTACAGGCTGCCCGCGTACAGAAGGTGGAAGCCTCCGGGCGTCGGAGGCGGCGCCGGCTCGATGCCGACCAGATCCGCGCGGTCGTAGCCGTTCGGAATGTGCACGAACTTGTCGGCCATGTCCGGATAGCGCCCGGCGAACTGGACCCGCATCGCGTCGACGGCCACGATGACCCGATCCGCGCGCGCCACAATCCAGCGCTCCATGCGGCGCTGCATCCATCGCTTGGGACGTGAAAGCGGGGCGGCGAAGGGATTGCCAACCCACGGGTCGCGGAAGTCGGCCACCCACGGGAGGCCAGTGGAGCGCTTGATGAGGCCGGCCGCCACGTGCGTGGAGATTGGCGACGAGCTCGAATATATGACGTCGACCGGGCGGCGCCGATGGGCCTTGCGTCCGGCTCGCACGGCGAAGGGAACCCAGGCGATCGCACCCTCCGGAAAGAGCAGCACCGCCCAGATCCGATTCCAGACGACCGAGATCTTGCGCAGCACCTTGAGAGGCAGGCTGCCCTGGGCCGAGCTTGCCGTCAGGTCCGCCGACACCGCTCCGGCCGAACCGGATCGGCGGCTCAGCAGGCGGGCGGCCGCGGTCGGCAGACGGCCCGGCTCCAGGCTGGCGGTTCGGTGGACCTCGAGACCCGGCGCGAGAGTGGGGACGAGCGAGGGGTCGCGGACCGGGAACGCGGGATCTCCTGGGGCGATCACTACCGGCTCCCAACCCCAGCGCGGCAGGTACGTGACGTATTTCAGGGTCCGCTGCACGCCCACGCCGCCGACAGGCGGAAAGAAGTAGGTGACCACCAGGAGGCGGCCGCTCACGATGGGCCGTCCGCCTTCGTGCCGGCCCGCCGGTCACTGGCCATTTGCCGCGCGCCCGCCAGGCCGCGGCGGGCGCCGGCCACCAGGATTCTGACTTCACCACCGCGGGGCACGATCAGCTGCCATACGGAATGATGCGAAATACGGCACGCCACGGCGAGCAGGATTACGGCAGACGCCGTGTAGGAGATCAGCGACGCCAGGGCCGCGCCGACTATGCCGTAGATGGGGATGAGAACCAGGTTGGCGGCGATGTTCAGGACAACCGCGATGACCGACCCGACCGAGATGGGCCCGGGCCGGCCGCGGCCGGCGACATAGGACGACATGACCTTGGACACGCTCAGGGAGATCACGGCCGGGAGCAGCACCCAGAACGCGGGCAGGCAATCGTTGAATTTCGGCAGGATGAGATGGATCCCGATCCACGCCGTCGGGATCAGCGCCAGCGCCACCAGGACGGTCATCAGAACCGTGAGCCTCGACACTCGCGGGAGCAGGGCGTCGGCTTCCTCCTGCGACGAACCCGCGATACGAGGCAGGAAGATCATCGTCACCGAATCCGGCACGTAGAAGATCAGCTCGGCCATCGTCACGGCCATGCTGTAGAGCCCCAGCGGGCCCTTGGGCGCCAGCATGACTGCCTGGATGATGTAGGTATCGATCCGGTAGTTGAAGTAGCTGGTGATGCTGGCCGGGTAGACCTTGACGCCGTACTTACCCAGACCGCGGAAGGAGACAGGCTCGCCGGCTGGCATTCGGCGCGACAGCAGGCCCACGGCGACAACGTCGGCGGCGGCCGCCAGCCAGGTGACGACGATGCTCGAGGCGACCGCGCCCGGGACGCCGAACCGGAAGACTCCGACCAGCAACGTGGAGAGGACGAGCGTGACCGTGCCCTGGCCGACCAGGATGGCGCTGTATGTCCTGACCTGCTGACGCCCGTACAGGACCGACATCGCAAAGGTGGTCAGCAGAGCGGCCGGAATCACGATCAACACGACCCGCACCAGGTCCGCTGTCGGCTGATCCCAGTGGAGGAGCTGCTCGAGCCAGGGCATGGACACCCAGACCAGCGCTATCAGGATCGCCGACAGAATCCCGGTGAGGAGCAGGCCGACCTCGAGGAGCCCGCGAACCGACGTTCCACGGGCGCTGAAGTAGTTGACCGCGCTCGGCAGCCCGAAGACGCCGATGGCACCGAGCAACCCGGGCACGGCGAGGACCGCGACGTACTCGCCCTTGCCCGTCGGACCCAGGATTCGCGAGATGATGAGCGTCGTCGTCAGCGAAATCGCGAAGGCGACGACCTTCGTCGAGAAGACGGCGGTGACTCGCTTGGCGAAGGAGCCGCTCCTGGCGGATGACGCAGTCAACTGACCTCCGGCCGCGGTGGTGTTCCAGCAGACGATACCAGCGCGTCGAAGCCGCTCAGGGTCGGCTCCCGGCGGAACCGCGGCGGCTGCGCTTCGCCAGTTCGCGATAAAGCGATTCCACCCTGGCGAGAGTGGCGGCCTGGTCGGCCCTGGTCTCGACGATTGCCCGGGCACGGCGGCCGAGCTCCGCGCGTTCCATCGGATCGCGGTCCAGGGCGCGGACCAGGGCCGCGGCGGTCGCGGAAACGTCGTCGATCGGGACGAGGGCCGAGCCATCCAGGTCCCACAACCACTCGCGCACGCTGGGCAGGTCCCCGGCGACGATCTGCTTCCCACAGGCGAGCGCCTCGAGGATCGTGGCCGCGGTGGAGTCGGACGCGGGGACGGAGACGACCACGTCGGCCATGCGGTACAGGTCGGGTATGTCGGATTCCTCGAACTCCGGCATCAGCACGACGCGATCGGCAAGACCGAGCGTCTCGGTCAGGCGCTCGAGCTTGTCCACCTCGTCGGCCTGGCCGCGAAAGCGCGACATCAGCACGACCACATCGGAGGGCAGCCGGGTCAGAGCCTCCACGACGATCTGATGGCGGTACAGGGGCGTGATGGCGCGCGGCGAGAAGATGATTCGCCGGCCCTCCAGGCCGAGGTGGGCCCGGAGAGCGGCCGGAGCCGGGCCGGGCATGAATCGAGTCAGGTCCACTCCGAATTGGACCATCTCGGTCCTCTCCGCCGGCGCCCCGACCGCGAGCGCGCCGTGCATCAACGTCTCGGAGTTGACCATCACCATGTCGGCCGACCGGAGCGCCAGGCGAGCCAGCACGGCGCCCGCGCGCGATTTCCTCGCGTGGATGAAGACGTCGGATCCCCACAGCGTCACGACGTACGGATGGAACCCGGACATCCAGGCGTTCCAGCCGTGGACCGTCAGAAAGTGGGCATTGAGCACGTCGGGCCCAATCCGCGCCACGGCGCGACGCAGGGATCGGCGACCCTTCAGCAAGCCGGTGGGAGTCACGCGGCCTCGGGCGGCGAAGTGGCTGAAGCGCTCGACGGCGATGGCCGGCGGCAGGCCCGGCTCGACCTCCTTCCCCTCCCGGACGAGCATCGTCACCGTGTGGCCTCGGGCGGCGAAGTAGCTCACCCAGCGCCGCAGGTGAACGCTGTTCGGATCGCCCAGGAAGGCAAGGTTCAGCGGCTCGGCGGTGGTCGCAGTCGAGGCAGTGACGGCGCTCATCGGCTCGAGCTCACGGAGCTGGCGGTCCACACCGCGGGGCACGGGCGACTCGGGCTCCGGCCATCACGCTCGGCGACCTCGATCTGGGGGCGGGCATCGCGGGCGATTGTACCGAAGATCGTCCCCGGCCACGGCCCCGGCGGGCCTCGCCCGTGTCAACGGCGGTGCGATGATCCGGTCCTCAGTCTGCCCGTTCGAGCAGGCCGGCGTTGCCAATCGGGTACCATTCGGGGCGTCTCCAGATGAACAGGAAGGAGCCAGGCGCTGTCAGCGGTTGCGGCCGTCACCGGAAGCGAGGGCTTCATCGGGTCCCACCTGGTCGAGGCGCTCGTCCGGCGAGGCACTCGAGTCCGGGCCATGGTCCTCTACAACTCGTTCAACTCGTGGGGATGGCTGGAGTCCCTGCCGGCCGACGTCCTCGGGTCGGTGGAGGTTCACCTGGGCGACGTCCGCGACATCGCTTCGGTGCGGGAGCTGGCTGAAGGGGCCGACGTCATCTACCACCTGGCGGCCCTGATCGCGATCCCGTACTCGTACCGCTCGCCCCGCTCGTACGTGGACACAAACGTTCTCGGCACGCTCAACGTGCTGGAGGCTGCGCGGCAGCTGGCCACCCCACGTGTCGTCCACACCTCCACCAGCGAGGTCTACGGTACGGCGCGCAGCGTTCCCATATCTGAGGATCACCCGCTCCAGGGGCAGTCGCCGTACTCGGCCTCGAAGATCGGCGCGGACAAGATGGCGGAGAGCTACCACCTCTCGTTCGGCCTCCCGGTGGCCACTCTGCGGCCGTTCAACACGTACGGTCCGCGCCAGTCCAGCCGCGCGGTCATTCCGACGATCCTGTCTCAGCTGGCCGCGGGGCAGCGCGAGATCCGACTTGGCGACCTGCGACCGACGCGGGACTTCACCTTCGTCGAGGATACGGCCCGGGCATTCATGGCGGTCGCCGACGCCCCGGCCGAGGCCGTCGTCGGCCGAACCCTCAATGCCGGCACCGGCGTCGAGATCTCCATCGGCGATCTCGTGAAGACAATCGCGGCGGCAGCCGGCCGCGAGGTCACGGTCACCGAAGAAGCCGCGCGTCTTCGGCCGAGCGGCTCCGAGGTGATGCGCCTGGTGTGCGACAGCTCCCGGCTGACCCAGGCGACCGGCTGGAAGCCGAGCGTGAGTCTCGCCGAGGGACTGGCCAGGACAGCCGCCTGGTTCTCGCAGCCGGAGAACCTGGCCCGCTACAAGTGGAACGCGTACACGGTATGAGCGCCCGATGAGCGCGCGACACGCCGTCCTGCTCGCGGGCGGAAAAGGCACCCGCCTGCGTCCGTACACGACCAGCATTCCCAAGCCGCTCGTGCCCATCGGAGACGAGTGCGCGATCATCGAGATCGTCCTGCGCCAGCTCGCCCGAGACGGCTTTCGGAGGGTCACCATCGCGATCGGCCACCTGGGCGAGCTGATCAGGGCGTACGTCGGCAGCGGCGAGCAGTGGGGCCTCGAGGTGGACTACGCCACCGAGGACAGGCCGCTCAGCACCATGGGACCCGTGGTCGCGCTTCTCGACAAGCTCCCGGAGCAGTTCCTGGTGCTCAACGGCGACATCCTGACGGACCTCAGCTTCTCCTCACTTCTGGAGGCCCATGCCGCCGGCGATGCTCCGCTGACCATCGCCACGTACCACCGGCAGGTCGACATCGACTTCGGCGTCCTGACTGTCGAGGCGGGCCAGGTGGTCGGGTTCGTCGAGAAGCCCACGCTCAACTACGAGGTCAGCATGGGCGTGTACGCAGTCTCCCGGTCCGCCCTCTCCGGCTATCGGGCCGGCGAGCCGTTGGGCTTCGATCGACTGGTGATCGACCTCCTCGCCGCCGGGCGCAACCCGGCCTCGTATGCGTTCGGGGGCTACTGGCTCGACATCGGACGTCCGGAGGACTACGACCGCGCCAACGCCGAGTTCGTTCGACTCAGATCTCACCTGCTGCCGGGGTCCTGAGTGCAGCTCGTCCTCGTTCTGGGCGCCAATGGCTTCATAGGGAGCCACGTTACGGCTGCGATGAGCGGCCAGCCGGACATCGAAGTCGTGGGCGCGGGCCTGGGCACCCCCCTGCCGGGCCTCGAACGACGATGGCTCGACGTCGATCTGTTGGCCGGCGACGACACTCGCCTGATGGCCGAGCTGCGGGCCGTGAAGCCCGACGTCATCGTCAATTGCACCGGGGCCACCGTTGGCTCGACCTCGGACCTGGTCCGGCTCAATGTCCTGGTCACGGCTCGAGTCGTGGAGGCCCTGGCCCGGTCCGGTCTTGGGACGAGGCTGGTCCATGTCGGCTCTGCCGCCGAATACGGACCGGGGCCGGCCGGCGAGCCCGTGACCGAGTCTGCCTGCGCGAGACCGGTCAGCCCGTACGGCATCGCCAAACTGGCTGCCACCCAGGTCGTCCTGGCGGCCGCGGACCAGGGCCGCCAGGCGATCGTGCTGCGGGTCTTCAATGCCCTGGGCCCTTCGATGCCGGAGAATTCCCTCCCCGGCGCGGCCCAGCGACGCCTGTCCGAGGCCGTCGCGACCTCCAGGCCACGGATCGAGCTCGGCCCTCTCGGGTCGGTCCGGGACTTCGTCGACGTGCGGGACATCGCCGCCGCCACCGTGGCGGCATGTCGCGTCCCGAGCCTCGACGCTCCTCTCGTAAACGTGGCCTCGGGGACGGGCCATTCCGCCCGCGAGCTGGTCGAGGCGCTGGCCAGGGCGGTCGGCTTCGTGGGCGAGATCGCGGAAAGCGCGGCGGGATCGCCCCGATCGTCGGACATCCCCTGGCAGGTCGCCGATGTCTCCCTGGCCCGGCGGGTCCTCGGCTGGCAGTCGGTCCACGACCTCCGGTCCAGCGTTGAGCTGATGACCGGCGGCCGCTGACCTGGACGGGCGCCGGCCGCCGCTCGTGGCGGCGCGGCCGAGGCGCGTTCGGCCCGCTGACAGTCAGCCCTTACCGCGCCGGCTCGCCGCAAGCTCCCGATAGAGCGTCTCCATGCGCTCCATGTTCGTCCGCCAGTCGGCCCGCTCCGTCACCGCTGCCCGACCTCGCGCCGCCCGCTCCTGCCGTTCCTCCTGACCTCTCGAAAGCATGGTGGTGACTGCGGCCACGGTCGCCGCAACGTCGTCCACCGGAACGAGCGCCGCCGGGTCGAGCTCGGCGAGCCACTCCCGAAGGCTCGGCAGGTCGGTCGCGACGATCGGTCGACCCACGGCCAGAGCTTCGGCGACGGTGATGGGCCCGCCGTCGCTGGCCGGGATCGAAACGACAGCATCGGCCAGCCGGTAGAGATCGGGCAGTTCGGACTCGTCGAGCGCGTCGACGATTCGCAGGCGATCGGCGACCCCGAGCCGGTCCGCCAGCCCCCGGATCCTGGCCACCTCGTCCGGCTGTGCGCGATAGGCGGTCATCACCGCGACGACGTCCGTGGGCAATCGCGCCAGAACCTGCACCACGACACCCTGGCGATACACCGGCGCGATGAGCCGGTTGGAGAGCAGCACGCGGCGACCGCCGAGGCCGAGGCGTTTCCGCAGTGCGGCAGGCTCGGGACCGGGCGAGAAGCGTTCCGTGTCCACGCCGAAATGGATGTATCGCGTCCGCTCGGGACGTGCTCCGGCTGCCACCGCGGCCCGGACCAGGTCCGCTGAACCGCCGGTGACGATGTCGGCCGCCCGCAGCGCCAGCCGGGCGTACAAACGACGGCGCCAGCTCTGGCGGCTCATGCCAAGGACGTCGGAGCCCCACACCGTGACCACGTAAGGGTGGAAGGCGGAGAGCCAGGCGCGCCAGGCATTCCCGGTGACGTAATGAGCGTGCAGGACGTCGGGGTCGAGCCGGCGAAGCTGCCGGGCGAGCGACCGACGGGTCTCGAGCGCGCCCAACGGCCGCGCCCGTCCCTGCGAGAAAGGTGGGAGCAGCTCGACCGAGATCGCCGGCGGAAGGCCCGGATCGACCACCTTGTCGGCCGGCACGATGAGTGTCACGTGGTGGCCCGCGGTCGAGAAGTAGCCCAGCCATCGCCGGACGTGCACGCTGTTTGGATCGCCGAGGAAGGCCAGGTCCAGGGGCTCGTCGATGCGCATGGCTGGCGATTGTAGTGGAAGCGATGCGCAGGATGGCCGGTCCGGGCCGCCTCGAGTGCCGAATCTCCGGAGCGCCCCGACTCGGTGGGGTCAGTTGGCTGCGTCGACTCGCAGCAGCCAGACCCCCGACTGCTCGTCCACGAAGACCGAGACTAGGGTCAGCGCCACCCCGCTCCTCACGGTCAGCGTCGTCGGCATCGAGTGCTCGAAAGGAGCGTAGATACCGCCGGATCCATCGTCGTCGGCGGCGACGTGCAGGATCCACTGGCCCGGGCTCAGCACCGAGTAGTCCCCGTCCCGAAATGCCAGCGCCGAATCGCCGAGCACCGTAGTCGGGGCCCCGGTATCCACGGAGATGAGCGGCAGCCCCCAACGTGGCACGAACACGCGGCAGCCTTTGGGATCGGCCACCGGGTAGGCGACACCGCTGACTGTCACCGTGTCGCCGCCCGCGCCGGCGACTATCGCGGCAAGTTGCGGCTCCGCCTCCTTGATCTCGGCAGCCTCCTGGCCAGCCCGCGCGAGCGCAGGCTGGACGCCTCCCTGCGGGAACGACAACCAGGCCAAACCCAGCGCCAGCAGCGCGGCAACTCCGCCCAGGGCCGCCTGGCGCAGCCAGGGACGCACGGTCGCAACGGCCGGCGCGCCGCGGCCGATTCGCTTGCCCATCCAATCCGCGGCCCTGCTCACGAGGAGGCCGCCCCCAACGGCCGCCGCCAGCAGGATCGCCGCGTCGGCCTCTTCGTAGTAGCGATCGGAGATGAAGACCCCCCGCCACGCCAGGACGACCAGCGTCCCCAGGACGCCACCGGTGAGCATCATCAGGGCAAAGGAAACGGCCCGCCGGCGGGCCAGGACCAACCAGGCAACGCCGAGCGCCGCGAGGAACACCAGCGCCAGAAGCGGGATGTAGTGGTACATCTCCCGGTGGAGGGTTGCCAGCGGCGAGGCTGGGGTCAGGTCCGGGTAAGCCAGGACCGTGTAGCCTCCGGGCACGCTCAGCCAGTAGAAGGGCTTCCCGGTCAGCAGGAAGTCATGGAGACAGGCCAGCGGCAGGGCCAGGGCACCAAGAATCGGTGGCACGGTCAGGCGCAGCCGGCTTCGCTCGCCGGTGCGCCTGGCCTGAATCACAACTACTGCCGCGCAGCCGGCAGCGGCGACGACCAGCCAGATCGTCTCGGTTCGGGCAAGGCCGGCCAGCACCAGCACGAAGCCGGCCAGCCAGGGCCGCGGGCGGTCCGCCGTGATGAGCAGGGCCGCCAGCAGCCACAGGGCCAGGCCCCAGATGAACGAGTTGGCATCGGCTACTTCGAGCCGGAAGCTGGGCCAGGCGATCAGGACGACGGCGGCGAATGCCGCGGCCGGGATTCCACTGATCCGAGCCGCCAGTCGCGCCGCCATGCCGACTGCCAGAGCGCCCACGACAATGGTCATGACCGCGAGGGAGCGCCAGTCGTGTGTCAGGGACCAGGCCACGCCGAAGACGAGCGTCAGCAGCGGCTTGGGCGTGGTCGGATAGAACGCCTCCAGGCGGTGGCCCTGGACGATCCGCTCGAAGTACATGACCGAGGCGGCGGCATCCGTGTCGGCGGTGGCGCGAGTGAGCGGCTGGACCACCAGCCAGAGGACGACCGCGGCGATCGCGGCGACCAGCGCCGACAGACCCACCGGACCCCGCATGAACCCTGCCGCCCGCTGGAGGATTCCACTCCCTCTGGCCGCGCCGGCCGAATCGACCATCGGACCCCCGGTGCGTTCGCTCACTCCCGCGCCTCCTGCCAGCTGGTCGCAGATCCTTCCGGTGCGCAGCGGCGATCATACCCGGCCGTTGCCGGTGGTCGTGGCAACGGGCGCTGGGGCGGTGGGCCCAGGGGGCTACCGGCCCGGAGCTATGTCGCGGGCGATTTCCCTGATCGTCTCTTCGAGCGGGGTCGTTGGCACGAAGCCGATCAGGCTCCGCAGCCGGCTCACGTCCGGGACGCGGCGGCGCATGTCCTCGAAGCCCTTGCCGTACGCGGACTCGTAGTCGACGAGCTCGACGGACGAGTTCGAGCCGACGATCTCGCACACGAGAGCGGCAAGGTCGCGGATCGAGATCTCGCGCGGGTTGCCGACGTTGACCACCTCGCCGATCGCGGCCGGCGTGGCAGCCAGGGCCATCAGCGCGACCACGACGTCGTGGACGTTGGTGAAGCAGCGCAGCTGGCTGCCGTCGCCGTAGACGGTGAGCGGCCGGCCTTCGATCGCCTGGCGGACGAAGCGCGGCACGACCATGCCGTAGGCGCCGGTCTGGCGCGGGCCGGTCGTGTTGAAGAGACGCACGACCGTGACCGGCAGCCCGAGCTCCTGGTGGTGGGCCAGGGCCAGGAACTCGTCCGTGGCCTTCGACACCGCGTATAGCCAGCGTTGGACCTTGGTGGCGCCGTAAGTCGTGTCGTCGTCCTCGTTCAGGGCGTCCGAGACATTCTTGCCGTAGACCTCGCTACTGGAGGTGAAGATCGTCCGAATGCCGCGCGCCGTCGCCCGCTCGAAGACCGCGGACGAGGCATCCAGGTTCGTCCGGATGGACGCCAGGGGGTGCGCCAGGATCTGGAACACGCCGACCGCGGCGGCCAGGTGATAGACCAGCTCGACGCCATCGAAGGCGGGTTCGATGACGGCCGGGTCCTCCGCCTTGCCCTCGAGGAAGTGGACCCGACCGGCGGCAACGTGGGCCGCGATGTTCTCGCGGCGGCCGGTCGAGAGGTCGTCCACGACGACCACGTCATCGCCCCCGGCCACGTGCGCATTGACCAGATGGGAGCCGATGAAGCCGGCCCCGCCGGTGATCAGGACCCTCACCGGGAGCCGCCGGCGTTCTTCGAGGCGGCTACCACGCTCGCCACCTGCGCGGTCGAGCCCGCGGTCGAGCCCGTGGTCGAGCCGCCGGACGCGACCGGTGGTTCGAATGGAACCCTCAGGGCGACGACCGTCTCGAAACCGAGCACCAGGACGCCGGCTGCAATCACCACGACGATTTCGATGAGAGGGTCGGGCGCGAGCCAGGCCAGGAGCATCGCCAGGCCGCCGCACACGCCGCTGGCCAGCCCCACGACGCCGAGCATCTCCCAGGGGTCAAGGCCGGCGCGGACCAGCCGGTGCGAGGTGTGATCCGTGCCACCCTGGAACGGTGAGACGCCGCGCCGCATGCGCGTCACCGAGACCATGGCCACGTCGCCGAACTGAACGAATGCGGCGAGCGGAACGGCCAGGGCGGCAGCAGTCGCGTGCGGACTCGGGTGGATATCCGCATCGTGGATCAGCAGCACTCCGGCGCCGGCCAGCGCGAAACCGAGCATCAAGCTCCCCGCGTCGCCCATGAAGACCCGGGCCGGCGGGCGGTTATGAACCAGGAAGCCAAGGCAGGCGCCGGTGACCGTCAGCCCCAACCCCACCTCGTTGCCCTTCATGCCGGCCACGATCGCCGTAAGTGCGATGGTCAGGGAAGTCTCCGCCGACAGGGAGCTTGCCAGACCGTCCGAATTGTCGACCAGGTTCGTGGCGTTGGTCATCACGGGAATGGCGATGGCGCCGGCCAGGCCCACCGCCAGCCTGGGCAGAGTGTCGAGATCGTCGAAGACGACGACCGTGAAACCGGCGCCCAGCAGCGCCTCGGCGATCAGGCGATAACGCGGGTGCACGTCCCACAGGTCGTCCATGAGCCCAAGAACCGTGAGGCCGACGAGGCCGGCCAGCCATGCCGTCAGCGTCGTTCCTTCGTCGACGGCCATCCAGGCGACGGCCCCGACCGCGATGGCCACGGCCAGGCCGCCCAGGATCGGCACGACCTGGCGGGACCAGCGATCGGCACGGGGGTGGACGACCGCCCCGTAGCGAAAGGCCAGCCTGTTCGTTACGGGCACCATCAGCACCGCCACCACGAAGGCGGCCACGCCGACAGCCAGCGGACCCGAGATCACAGCTTCACACCTCGCTCTGCTGGCACGTGACGATACAGGCTGTCGACGCCGTCCATGCGCTGCTTTGACGCCTGCGACGCGCGGAGCCGATGTCCCCCCAGTGAATGCGACAGGTCGCCTGCCCGTGCTGGCTGGGCACTATTCGAACGATCGCTTCTTCGCGCCGACGGGACGGCGCCTCCGATTTACCTCGACCGCCGCTCAGAGAGAGACTATCCGGTCTGAGCCAATGCGTGCGAGCGCATTCCTGGTGTCGAGCACGACTCCGACCTGACCGGCCAGAGCCGAATAGTCGATGCTGGAGTGGGGCGTGACCACGACAGCGGCGTCGGCCCCGACAGCACCCGCCGGCCAGACCCGATCGAGTGGGACGGAAGGGCGCAAGACCCCGTCGACGATGATCCCGGTGGCCAGCGGATCGTGGACCAGAACCTCAGCCCCACGGGA
The DNA here is from genome assembly GCA_003171065.1 of Chloroflexota bacterium. GTDB lineage: Bacteria > Chloroflexota > Limnocylindria > Limnocylindrales > CSP1-4 > Fen-1039. The sequence goes on along the minus strand of PMXQ01000080.1, from coordinate 25,837 downwards.
CTCGAGCTCGTGGATCACGCCGACAGCCGGAGAATGGCGCGTGTCGGCGATGTCCGGCTTATACGCCAGCCCCACGACGATCACCCGCGCCCCGGTCATGAGCCGACCGCGCTCGGCAAGCAGAGCCGCGAGGCGATCCGCGACGTGCCCGGGCATTCGTCCGGTGGCGCGGAACGAGGCCGCGATCACGTCCGAGACGAGGCCCTTGCGCTCCGCCGCGGCCTGAAGGTAGCGCGGGGAGACGGGGATGCAGTCGCCGCCAATGCCGGGCCCCGGGAAATGAGCCATGAACGCGAACGGCTTGGTGGCGGCCGCCTGGATCACGTCCCAGGAATTGACCCCGAAACGGTCGCACAGAACGGCCAGCTCATTGACGAAGCTGATGTTGATGAAGCGGAAGGTGTTCTCGACGAGCTTGGCCAGCTCGGCCGTCTCGAGTGAGGCTACTGGCATGGCGGTGGACACGAACGAGGCCACGAACTCGCGACCGCGCTCGAGGCAGGCATCGGTGGCGCCGGCCACGAGCTTGGCCGTATTGCTGACGTTGAAGACAGGGTCGCCCGGGTTGATTCGCTCGGGGCTGAAGGCAACGAAGATGTCCTCTCCCACCTTGCGCCCCGCGGCGTTGAGCGGGTCGACCAGCAGGCGACGAGTGGTCCCGGGGACGACCGTGCATTGCATCACGATCAGAGTCCCGTCCGAGACGTGCTCGAGAACCGTTTCGCAGGCCCGTTCGACGGGGACCTCGTAGGGCCGTCCCTCGCTGTCGATCGGCGTCGGCACGGTGATGAGCACGACCTCGGCTCGCGCGATGGCCGCCGCGTCCGTCGTGGCCGTGAGAGACCCATCCTCGATGAGCGGGGCGATTGCGTCGGCGGGGATGCCGCTCGTGGCATGGCCGCCGTTGATGCTGGCGACCTTGGCTGCATCGATGTCGAGCCCTGTGGTCTGGTGCCCGGCGGAGGCGATTGCGGTTGCGGTGGGAAGCCCGGCGAAACCAAGCCCGATGACGCAGACACGCTTGGACGGAGCGGGGCTCACGGCTTTTCGCGCGCTCTGAGAGTCCAACAACATGTTTCTCGACAAGCCGTCCTGGCGGTGCGGAGCCGCTCAGACCGTGTGCCCGAGCGAAAACCCGCGACGTGGGGTCCGCGGTGACTCGCGGAGTTGGGTCGAGTATCCCACACCGGGCGGGGTCCCGTTGAGGCTCACAGTGCCCGGCCGGATGCCCGGTCGCGGAGATGCGAAGCGGAGCCGCCCCAGCCCATGACCTGCTGCGAAGTCAGATCCTCAACGCCACAGCGGCGGCGGGAGCGCCCGCAAGCGCTCCGCCTGGGAGATGCTTAATCCGTGCTGTGCGTCACCGAGTACAATGCGGGTCGATCCCTAGCGCCCGTGAGTGCTGGCGCCGGAAGCGGAGGAGAGGCCGGGGCGCATGATTCGTCGCCACGCTGCCCTGTTCCAGCTCATCCTGATGATGGCTGATGCGCTGGTTGCCGTTGCGGTCGTCGTCATCGCAACCAGCCTCAGGTTCGGGCCGGCCGCAGAGTGGGACACGGCCCTCGACGCCTCGCTCCCGGACGCCAGACTCGCCGTGGGCCTGTTCGTCTTCACATGGATAGGCCTGCTGTGGATGCGTGGCCTCTACCGCGGTCGCTGGCACTGGACGCTGCGGAGTGAGTTCAGCGAGGTTCTGGGGGCAGCGATCGCCCTGGTGGCGATAACGCTGAGCGCCCTGTTCCTCTTCAAGCTCCCGGATGTGAGCCGCCTTCTCCTGTTGGTCGTCTTTCCGTCGCTGGTGGCGGCCGCCTTCGGCTTGCGAGTGGGGATGCGGTATGCGCTGTTCTATCTTCGCAACAAAGGCCGCAACGTCCGCCACATGCTCGTACTGGGCGCCAACGCGAGGGCAAAGGCGTTCGCCAACATGGTCGAAGGCCACCCCGAACTGGGCCTGGTGGTCATCGGGCACCTGAAGGCGGGGGTGTCGGACAACGGCGTCTACCTGGGTCGACCGCTGCTCGGCTCTGTCGAAGACCTCGAGACGGTGCTACACACTCGGATAGTGGACGAGGTTGCCATCTGCCTCCCGTTCGCCATGGAGGATCTCATCGAGCAGGCTGCCCACCTGTGCCAGCAGGAAGGCAAGGTCGTGAGGGTGCCGGCGGCTCCGATAGAACGGGTGTTGACACTCGGTCGCCTGGAGAATATCGACGGAGTGGGCGTTTACTCCCTTGCGAACGGTCCTGACCGGGCCCTCGGACTGCTCGCCAAGCGCATCGTGGATATCCTCGCGTCGATAGTCCTCATGGTGGTCCTGGTGCCGATCATGGCCCTGCTCGCGCTGCTGGTGCGACTCGACTCCAGTGGACCGGTCCTGTTCCGCCAGGAGCGAGTCGGCCTCCACGGCCGAACCTTCACCATGGTCAAGTTCCGCAGCATGTGCTCGGACGCCGAGCAACGGCTCGCCGAGTTGAGAGAGCGCAATGAAATCCAGGGCCATGCCTTCAAGCTGGAGCGCGACCCCAGGGTGACCCGCATGGGCCGGTTCCTGCGCCGGACATCTCTGGACGAGTTGCCCCAGCTCTGGAACGTCTTTCGAGGCGAGATGAGCCTCGTAGGACCTCGGCCGCCGCTGGCGAGCGAGGTCGCCCGCTACGACGTCTGGCATCGCCGGCGGCTGTCGATGAAGCCCGGCATGACGGGTCTGTGGCAGATAGGCGCTCGTCGATCCCCCGAGTTCGACCACTGGGTCGAGAAAGACCTCGAGTACATCGACAACTGGTCCCTCTGGCTTGACGTCAAGATCATCGCCCGCACCATGCCGGCGATGCTGACGGGGCGCTGACGCGACCTGTCGGCCAGGCCCCTCGGCTAGCGCGATCCGGACCGGCCGACCTTCGCCCTCTAGCCTGCGGCTCTAGCCCCCCCCCGCACTCGAGCGGGCTGGGTCGATACCGGCGCCCCCACGGCCTCATAGCGGAATCCCAGCGCCCGCAGCGCCGGCCCATCCAACAGCCGCCGGCCGTCGAACACGACCGGGGCAGCCATCCTCGACGCGATTGAGCGCCAGTCCAGCTCGCGGAACTCCGGCCATTCGGTGCCGATCACGGCAGCACCGGCTCCTTCGAGCGCCTCCTCCGCCGTGGCTGCCAGATGCAGCCCGGGCAGGACCGCGGCCGCGTTCCGAGCGGCGTGAGGGTCGTAGCCCACGACTTCGACGCCGCGAGCCATGAGCAGCTCTGCGACCCGCAGCGCGGGCGACGACCTGACGTCGTCCGTGCCCGCTTTGAAGGCCAGGCCCAGCATGGCAACTCGTCTGGCGCCCGGCTCGAGCGACCCCAATATGCGTCGGGCGAACCGCCGCTGGTGAGACTCGTTGGCTTCGGAAGCGGCCGAGGTGACGTGCATCTCCAGCCCCAGGTCGCGCCCCACGTTGGTGAGCGAGCGGAGATCCTTGGGCAGGCAACTGCCGCCGAAGCCGAAGCCGGGCTGCATGTACTTCTTGCCCAGGCGTGGGTCCAGCCCGATCCCGTCGATGACCGTGACCACGTCGGCGCCGAGCTCCTCGCACAGAACGGCCAGCTCGTTGGCGTAGGAGAGCTTCAGGGCCAGAAACGCGTTGGCCCCATTCTTGATGAGGTCGGCTTCGGCCACGCTTACCACCATCACCGGGCACGCGCCAACGCTGAGGACGGTTTCGACCACGGCCAGGGCCTTCGCGTCTGCGTCGGGAAACCTGCCGATGACCACCCGGCTCGGCGCGAGGAAGTCCTCCAGGGCCCTGCCCTGGACCAGGAACTCAGGGTTGGTGAAGATCCGAGAGGGGTCGCCGCCAGCCCAGCGAATGATCTGGTCGTTGGAACCGACCGGCAGCGTGCTGCGAATGACAAGAGGCACGCCGGATTGCGCCAGTGGACGCGACGCTTCCAGGGCGCTCTGGAGCTGGCGCAGATCGCTCCGCCCGTTCTCGCCCACCGGCGTCCCGACGCAGATCAGAACCAGGTCGGATGGCCCCTCGGGGATCCGCGCCACGGCACGAATACGGTCTCGGACGACCGGATCGGCAAAGGCCGCGTCCATGCCCGGCTCGTGTATCGGAAGTTCGCCCCTGGCGAGAGCGTCGAGGCGGTCCTGGCGGACTTCGACGAGGTCCACGGTGTGCCCGCGCGACGCGAGCCCGATTGCGGTGGCCAGCCCGACGTAGCCGGCTCCGACGACGGTGAGATGGTAGGTGTCAGACATACCTGCAACGATACAGGAGGAGGCGGCCGGTGGTTGCGGTAGCGGCGCGGTGGGGCGCGTCCGATGCCGCCTCTGGGATGGCTCCCAACCCGAGACGTGCCCGCCCACGCCTGGCCAGGCGTCCACGCCGCGGGGTTCGAGTGGTTGCGAAGCCGCCGTGTCAACGTAGTCGAGGTTCCGTACAATCGCCCTGCACTCCGCCCTCGGCGTACTCACGGACCGGGTACGAGAGAAGCGCCGTCTTGAGCAGACCTGCCAAGAAGGAACGACCGACACGACGATGGTGTGCGTCGCGACGGTGTCCGGAACTGGAGGGGAGAGGTTCTGTGAAGTCACCCCGGTCGGCCAAAGGACAAGCCCCAGCGCTAAAGCCGGCCGCCGGCCCTCCCCCGGATTGCACGGCCGATCAGTCGACCGATAGTCCGCACTTGCCCAAAGCCCCAGCTGAGATCTTGCGCGCCAGATCAGGTCAGGGCAGCCTTGCTCATGTTCCGGCCCTCGACGGCCTGAGAGCGGTCGCGGTGAGCATGGTGATCGCGTATCACCTGGGCATGATGGGCGGCGGGTTCCTGGGCGTCGATCTCTTCTTCGTGCTCTCCGGATTCCTCATCACGACCCTGCTGCTGCGCGAATTCGCTTCGAACGGGCGGATCGATCTCGTCGGCTTCTGGCTCCGACGCGCCCGCCGTCTTCTGCCGGCCCTGTTCGTCCTGCTCGCCGTGATGGCGGTATGGGCAGGTACGACTTCACCGTTTGACCGCGGCGTTCTCCGCTGGGACATACTCTCGGCGCTCGGTTACGTCGCCAACTGGCATTTCATCGCCGTCGGCCAGAGTTATTTCCTGCAGTTCCTGTCGCCCTCCCCCGTCACGCACCTCTGGTCGCTGGCGATCGAGGAGCAGTTCTACGTGGTCTGGCCTCTGCTGGCGTTCGCGGCGCTCGCGTTTGCCCGCCTGACCAGGGTCTGGGGACGTCGGGCCGTGCTGGCGCTGCTTGTCGCCGGGATTGTCGCTTCGGTGATCTCGCTCGCCCTCACGTACAACAGATCGGATCCGTCGTTTGCCTACTACGCGACATTCACCCGCGCTCACGAACTGCTCATCGGTGCCCTTGGGGCCACGCTGGTAGCCGGCGCCCCGCGGGTGACGAACTTCCTGGGACGCCACGCCGCCATCGTCTCAGCCGTGGGGCTGACCGCCATCGTTGCCGCCGCGGTCTTCGTCTCTGACATCGACTCGATCTACTACTTTGGTGGATCCACCGCGTTCTCGGTCGTGGCCGCCGCGCTCGTCATCGCGGTCGTCGCTGGGTCCGGGTCGCGGGGTTATGTCCTTCGCCTGCTTGAGCTGCGGCCAGTCGTGTGGCTCGGCGCTGTCTCGTATGGAGCCTATCTCTGGCACTGGCCGATGATCGTCTGGCTGACGCCCGCAACGACGGGCCTCGATGGACCGGCGCTCGCGATCGCGCGCGTCGGGGCTACGCTCCTCGTGACGACAGCCTCCTTCTACGTCGTCGAGCGGCCGATCCGGAGGGGCACGCTCGGTCGGATCCGGCTCGGCGCCCCACAGGTGTTCGCTGGCGCCGCGGTCTGTGTGCTAGTCGTAGGGTCGCTTACCGTTGCTCAGACCCAAGGCGCCCAACCGCTTCCTCTGTACTTGGACCTGAACCGGGACCTGCTCAGCAACACCGTGTCTCCGTCACGAGGTACGATCGGCCTGGTCGGCGATTCGGTCGCCACGAGCCTGTACCCCGGTTTCGTGTACTGGGGAGCTTCACGGTCGCTCTCGGTGGTCGCCGCGACCTTCCCGGACTGCTCGCTCGGTGAGGCGGTACGTGTCGACAAAAATGGCATCCCGTTCGCCAACGACACGCGATGCATCGATGTCGCCGTGACGCAACAAACAGCAATGGTCGAGCAGTTCAACCCCAGCCTGATCTTCTGGAGCAGCGGCCGCGAGCGTTACGACATCCTTCAGGATGGCAAGGTCCTGGCCGGTGGCACTCCGGAATGGCAACAAGCTGTCTTCGCCGACTGGGACAGTGTGTTGGCGCGGCTCACGAGACGAGGAGCCCACGTCGTCCTGGTCCTCCCACCTCACAATACCGGAGTGAATCCAACGTCTTGCACCAAGCCTTCGGACCTGAGCGTAAGTGGGTGCACGCACCCGTATTTCCAGGACGGGGTGCTGCGAACCGAATACCGGCTTTGGGCCGCCGGACATCAGAGCCAGGTTACCCTCATCAACCCCGACCCGGCGTTGTGCCCGAACGACGAGGTATGCCCCGCGGTACTCTCGGGAGTCACCCTTCGTTCGGATGGCGTTCACTACACGCAACAGGGTGCGGTGCTTGTCGTCAAGGCCCTGTTTTCGTTCCTGCCACCCGGCATGCTGCCTTGATCCCCCGACTGAGGGTCAAACTCGGGTCTCCCGGGTGTCTGCCCGACGCGAGAGGTCGATCTCCACGTCGTGATCCCGATCTGGGCGACCGCCCAAGCCGTCGAGACACCCATGGCACAGGTCGGTCACACGGCTCTCTGTCTCGCCCTCAGCCCTAGCCCATGATCGCCGCGCGCCACAGGTGCCCCGCGACGGCTACTTAGCGACGTGGCAGGGCGTCGCTGGGAAGTCTACGAGCACCACCCTCACGTCCGGGAAGGTGTTCTCCGACTGGATCGTGCCGCAGGACACGAATGACGCCAGTAGTTTGGCGTCGTCTTTGGGGACCGTATCTCCCGACCGGTAGATGAGCCAGACTCGGCCCGTCTGCTTGGCATTTGACAGCGAAGTCTCCAGTGACGGTCCCTTGTCTGGGAGGTACTGGCCCCAGCCGATGCTCGGAAAGACGGGCGTAATCTCCCGGAATATCGGCTGTCGACTGGCGTAGTAGTCAAACGGCACGCGGGCCCAGTCCGGATAGACGATCACGGCGTCGCCAGGTCGAGCTTCAGCGCCGACCATCTCAACCGCGGTGCGCCATTGTTCTGGCGAGGGACCATACACGGCCCCGACGGAGCCCAGCGACAGCACGACGATGACCGCCCAAGCGGCCACGCGGACCATCGCTGATCGCCTCGATGACGGCGTTGTGGCTGTGGTGCCAACCGTCGGACGCCACGTTGCCAGTAGCTCGACCGCCGACGCGATCACGAGTGCGAGTCCCGGGACTGCCATCGTCAGGTAGCGCTGGATGAACATCGGGCGCGCCAGAGAGACAAGGAGTTCGAGCACTATCGGCGCGACGCTTGCCGCAATGAGGATGGAGAACTCGAGTCCGCGTCCGCGTCTCGACCAGGACCAGCCCACAAAGGGGATCGCGAGGATGCTGGCGCCGGTGACGGCAAGCAGCGTCGTCCCTCCGGTCAGTGCCGTCATGGTCGTTTGGACTTTCCTGATCGTTGACGGTCCGATCCAGGCGAGGCCCGCAGACGTCGGGACCAGGAACTGACCTGCGAGTGGGAGGCTTGCGAGGACGATGATCGCGGCCGCCGTAGCGCGCCTGGCGATCGTGGGGGACGAATCTCGGCGGAACAGGATGAGGTCGACGCCGGCAACGCCGCCCTGGGCAGCAATCAGGTAGGCAACTGTTGTGTGTACATACATGCCCGCGGTCGCGACGGCGGCGTACAGCAACCAGATCCGGAGGCTCCCACTTTTCATGGCCGAGTAGAACGTGAGCGTCAGGACCGTCGAGATCAGGACGACGAGAGCGTATGGCCTCGCCTGCTGGCCTTGCGCCACAACGAATGGGCTCAGGGCAACGACGGTGGCCGCCGTTATGCCGGCCGTTCGGCCGATGAGCCGGCTGCCCAACAGGTAGACCAGAGGAATCGCAGCCACAGCGCATATCGCGGAGAGCATACGGAGCCACGTTTCATCGCGGCTCACGGCTGACCAGAAATGAAGTATGAGGTAGTAGAGAGCCATGGCACCCGGCGTGGGTGTCGCGTATGTCGCGCGCACACCATCGACCGGATCGAGCTGGGCGATCCTGGCGCTCATCGCCTCGTCGAGCCACAGGCTCTTGGCCCCGATCAGGTGCGTCGTGAGAAACGCGGCGACGCACATGAGAATGCCGACGACGAGCCAGCCTGCCCTGGGCGATAGGAGGACGCGTCCAGACCGTGCGAGCCTGGACGACACGGCTTGTGGCCGGGCACCTGAGCCGCCGATGGGGCGACCGAACTCCTCATCCGTGACGGTCTTCAATGGTTGTCTCCCCTTCGCTTTCGTCGCGGGCAAGGGTACCGACGTCGGATCTGGGCGACGTCGTGATCCGCAGAGATCTCCTGATTGCGACGCCGCCCGGGCCACTCCCAGGGATTCCGATCCGCCGGCCATCCGGGCCGGCAGAGCTACCGAAGATGGGCCGGGCAGACGTATGCCTCGGATGCACTGGCCGTCCGGCTGGCCAATGGCCTTCCAGGATCCTGCCGGCCGAGTTTAGCTCAGCTGTCGGACGATTCCGGCGCAGGGCCGGCAAGGGCCGAGGGCGAGTTTGCATAGGTCCCGGGCACCGACGATACTGTCGTGACCAGTTCATCAGCTCCGGAGCCGGTGGCAGGTCAGGGGTCCCCAAAGTGATGCGGTATTCTTCCGTGCCCCGGTGGTCATCGACCACATCCCGCGGTCGTCGCTCGCTGGACGGTTGCGAGCGCGAACGGCCGCCGGCCCTTGGAGGCTAGAATGCCGGCCCGCCGCAAGTCGCGCCAGCGACACATCGTGATCCTGGACGAGAACCTGCCGGTTCCCCTCGATCGACGTGTCTGGCTCGAGGCGCAGGCGCTGGTCGAAGCGGGCTACGACGTGACCGTGATCTCCCCCAAAGGCCGCGACGGCATGGCCGCGAGGCGCGAGACACGCGATCGAGTGAGGATTCTCCGCTACCCGCAGCGCGCTGCCTCCGGATTGAGTGGCTATCTCATCGAATACGCCCCATCGATGCTGTTCACGGCAGCCTGGCTGCTGTGGCTCCGCAGTCATCGGCGCGTCGACGCGCTGCACGGCTGCAACCCGCCGGATCTGTTCTTCTTGCTCGGTCTGGGCGGGCGGGCCGTTGGCGCCCGTTACGTGTACGACCAACACGACGCCAATCCGGAACTGAGCGCCGCCAAATGGGGAGACCGGCGCGTCGGCCGGCTGCTTCGCTGGCTCACCGAGAAGCTCGAGGAAGCCTCTTATCGCACCGCGGATCTGGTCATCGTGCCCAACGACACATACGCCCGAATCGCCAGGGAGCGCGGCAAGGTTCCGGAGGATCGGCTGGTCGTGGTTCGCAACGCCCCACCGGCCGATCATTTCCGCACACTGGCTGAAGGCCACGGTCCCCAGAGCGACTCGCCCTTCAGATTTGGGTATCTGGGCGTGATGGGTTCCCAGGACGGAGTCGAGATACTCGTCGAGGCCGCCGCCATCCTGCGCCAGATCGAACCGGACCTGCAGTTTGTCGTCGACCTCGTCGGCGACGGCGAGGCCCGTCCACGACTGGAGCGGCTCGCCGCCGAGCTGGGCATCGCCGATCGACTGGTCTTCCACGGCTACCAGCAGGCGGAGCGCTTCGTGCCGTTGCTGGCCGCGTCGCACGTGTGCGTGTGCCCCGACCCACCCACGCCGTTCAACAACGTGTCGACCATGACGAAGGTGGTCGAGTACCTGGCCATGGGCCGGCCCGCACTCATGTTCGACCTGGCCGAGACCAAGAGAGTCCTGGGCCCGGCCGGACTCGTCGTGGAGGAGCCAAGCGCCGAGGGCCTGGCGCTGACGATGGCTCGCGTTGCCGGCAATCGACCCCTTCTGGATGAACTGACCGTCGCCGCCGGCAACCGGTTGCGCGACCTGGACTATTCCTGGGAATCGTCCGGCCGCCGACTCATCGAGGCGTACTCTCGCCTCATCGATTGACCTGAGGTCTTGTGTGACATGCCTTCGGCGGAGTTCCGGGCGCCATCGACGCGAACGGCAGGCTCTCAGGCTCGTTGCTCGTCATACTCCACGCGTGCATGACCTCCACCGGTGGCCCGGCCGCCCTGCTCCCGATCCTCAGATCGTCCGCGCGATGGACCTCACGGTCGCAGGTGTGACCCGCCGGCTGCCAGCCCGGGGTCAGGGCGGCGCAGAATCGTGACGACGTCGACGCCGGCAGAAGGGTCGATTCGGTCCGCGGCTCCGCTTCGGGTTCTCCACATATGTCGGCGGTATTACCCATTCGTTGGGGGCACGCAGAAGTACGTGCACGACCTCGCGGTCTCGCAGGTCGAGGCGGGTTGCCGAGTCACGATCCTGACGCTGGATCGAGACACCGCCGGGCCCAGAAGGGGCCTTCCCGGTCGGGAGACCCTGGACGGCCTGGATGTGGTTCGCGTTCCGGGGTGGGGCACTCCGCAGGTCGCGATCCCGTATCGGCCGGACCGGATCTGGCGGGAGATCGCTCGCCACGACGTTGTGCATCTTCATGACGCCCGTTTCGCGATGGTCAGTTGCCTGATCGGTGGCGTCGCGGCGCGTCGGCCCCGCGTCTTCCACACCCACGGCTTGATATTCCACTCAGGAGGCGCGGTCAGACTCAAGCGACTGGCGATGCGCCTCTACTTCGGCCCGCTGCTGCGCCTGGGCCGGTTTCGGGTGGTGGCCGACAGCGACTCCGATCGGGCTCTGCTGCTGCGCGACGCACCGTATCTGGCGAAGGTGACTTCCCTCTACCTGAACGCCATCCCGCTGAAGCCGCTGCTGAGCCTGGACCGCGACCCGGTGCCGGGCCGGGTCGTGTCGATCGGCAGGATCGTACCCAACAAGGCCCTGCCCGATCTCGTTCGGGCGATGAGTCGGATACACGACGTCGAATGGTCGCTGGTCATTGCGGGCACGCCGGACCCCGAGGAGCTGGCCCGGGTCGAGGCGCGGGTCGACGACCTGAGGGTGCGGGACCGAGTGACTTACATCTTCGGCTTCCCAGAAGAGGAGCTGCCACGTCTGCTCAGCTCCGCGGCAGTGGCCGCGTTCCCGAGCAAGGGCGAAGGTTTTGGGATTGCGCTACTGGAGGCCATGGCCGCCGGCGTGCCGCTGATAGCTCGTCGGATTCCGGCCCACGGGCAGCTACTGGGTAGCGGACTCGCAGCCCAACTCGTCGACTTCGACGAACCGGAGGCGGCGGCCGGATCCATCCGCTCTCTTCTCCAGGCCAGCAAGGCCGACCTCGACCACATATCCGCGCAGCTACGCGCTCAGGCACTCAACTACGACATCGACCGCCTCCGCGGCCAGATAGAGGGGTTGTATGTTGAGCGGGGTGTCCGGCCGCACGGAAAGTAGCGCAGCCTCGCGCCTGCGGCAATGTCGTAGCTATGCGGGGTCGCTCTCCGACTGATCAGACGGCACGGGTAGGGCACGCTGTCGACGACGCCAGAAGGTCAGCCGCAGGGGATCGCCGGCCTCTGGCGAGACGGCCAGGACCAGACCCGTGGCCAGACCCAGCAGCAGCCAAACCGACGCCGCAGTCGTGAATCGCATCAGCGCGGAGCACGTCAGCGCCGAAAAGAGGGCCCCGATCAGAGCGGCCGAGGCACCGATCAGGAGCCATCTGTTAGGTGATCGCCTCGCGCCCCGCAGAAGCGCCACGATCAAACCAAGGCACCAGGCCACGAATGTCAGCGCCCCGAGAGGACCCGTGGATATGAAGACCGAGAGATAGAGGTCTTCGCCGAGCCCAACCGACTCGGCGTCGTTGCTGCCCGTCGTTGTCTGGGTGACCGATCCGGTGGAATGCTTTGGCTTTGGGGGCGCAGCGTTCTTCATGACGACCCGATCGGCACTGCCGAGCCCAAGACCGAAGACATTGGTGATCCCGGTCTCCACATCGCGGCCGATCGCCTCGATGTGGCCGAGCACCGAGGCATCGTTCCGGTCCAGAGCCGACGTGATCGACGTGTTGAACGGAGGCACGCCCGCGATGAAGATGCCGGCGATGGCGAGGCAAAGGATGGCCAGGCGGAATCGGCGAAAGGCGTAGCCACATATGATCACGATTGCCGCCGCCGCAACCCAGGCCCCCCGAGAGATGGTCACGATCGTCGCCAGGCCGAACAACAGCGCCAAAGCCACCAACCCGACGGTCATCAGCCGCCTGCCACGCGCCTCTCCGCTAAACCACGCCGCCACGGTGAGGCCCATCGGGAGGAGGAAGTACAGTCCGGCCCCTACCGGGTGTGTGAAGGTAGCTATGGAACGCGGATACACCCCTGTACCTGCTCCGTATGCTCCGAGCAAGGCGATATTCCACAGATTCTTGGCGCCGGGAATGCTCTGGACCACACGTTCGAAGGTCACTAGATCGAGTGTCGACGACCAGAAAGTGATCGGCAGAAAGAAGTACTCGGCGACGCCCATCAACGCGACCACGGCCGAAGCGGCCACGAAGGCCTTGAAGATGAACTTCACGTCGGCGCCGGCCAGGAAGGCCAGGCGGCCGAGAGCGTAGGCCTCAACCGGCATCGCGAACTGGCGTGCGGAGGAAGCCACGACCGTTATCGTCTGATGTGAGCCCAGAAGCCAGGGGACCGTCGAGTAGATGGCGACCACAACCACGTAGGCGATCGCCACGTAGTCGAACCAACGCAGTTTGAGAGAGCGCCACGTTACGGCCAGAGAGAAGAGCACCAGCAGAGCGACGGAGGCGTCTTTCAGGAGCAACACCGCTCGCGCGAGACTCTCCGAGTGGCCGTACTGGAACACGGCGATGGCTATCGGGGTCTGGAGCGGCAGCCACACAAGCAGCAGGATCAGAGCCCAGGTCATGAGCTGGGCGATCCATTTGGGCGCGGAGCCGTCGCTCGTGTCGTCGCCGTGAGCAGACTGGGCGACCGCTTCCGCCATTGATCCTCCTCGTTACCTGAGCCCTGTGGACCCGGCGATTATAGGTAGGGTTGAGGCCGGCTGTAGCGCCGGGCTGTCCAGCTCCGCCAGCAGCGGCGCCGAGGGATCGCACGGGTCTGGGCGAGCCAGACGTCCTGCGACCGGCCCGTCTCGCCCGACCGGCGCGTGGCCGGCCTCCCGCCGCGGCGGCCCGCGCTGGCGCCTGATTGGCCTACCAGGACCTCCGTATACTCAAGTACATGACCAAGACTGCGTTGATCACTGGCATCACCGGTCAGGATGGCTCGTATCTCGCCGAGTTCCTGCTCGAGAAGGGGTATCACGTAGTCGGGATGACTCGCCGGTCCAGCTCAAACGCCATGGACCGCATCGAGCACCTGCTCGACCGCATCGAGCTCGTTCAGGGAGACGTGCTCGACCAGGCCTCACTGGTTGCGGCTCTGCAGTCGTCCCAGCCCAGCGAGGTCTACCACCTGGCCGCAATGAGCTTCGTGCCAACATCCTGGAATCAGCCTGTCCTGACGGCCGAGTTCACCGGCCTGGGCGTGACGCGCATGCTCGAGGCCATTCGCCAGGTGGATCAATCGATCCGTTTCTACCAGGCATCATCGAGCGAGATGTTCGGCAAGGTCCGTGAGGTTCCGCAGACCGAGCTGACTCCGTTCCATCCCCGCAGCCCGTATGGCGTCGCGAAAGTATACGGCCACTTCCTGACGGTCAACTACCGCGAGAGCTTCGACCTCTACGCCGTCTCCGGCATCCTCTTCAACCACGAGTCACCTCGACGCGGCCTTGAGTTTGTGACGCGCAAGGTTTCGGACGCGGTAGCCAGGATCTCGCTCGGCATGTCGCACGAGCTGCGCATGGGCAACCTTGAGGCACAGCGGGATTGGGGCTTCGCCGGCGACTACGTGCGCGCCATGTGGGCAATGCTCCAGCAGCCCGAACCGAGTGACTTCGTAGTCGCGACTGGCCTGGCGCATTCGGTGCGCGACCTGTGTCGCATAGCTTTCGAGCACGTCGGCCTCGACTATGAGAAATACGTTGTCATCGATGAGCGCCTGTATCGGCCGGCCGAGGTCGACCATCTGCGCGGCGACTCGACCAAGGCTCACGCTGAGCTCGGCTGGGAGCCCACGGTTGGCTTCGAGGAGCTGGTGTGGATGATGGTTGATGCCGACATCGCCCGCCTCAAAGCGCACTCCAGTCCACAGCTCGACGTGGCCTTGCCCACCAGCCACGGCTGATTGCGATGCGCGTCTTCATCACCGGTGCGAATGGCTTTGTCGGCCGGTGGCTGGCAAGGGAACTGACCAGCCACCGCCACGAGGTCGTGGAGACACCCGGGCCGGAGGTGCTCGACATCGCGGATCGGCCGGCTCTCGTCCGCTGGCTGGATCACCAGGGCGGAGCCCCCGACGCGGTCGTCCACCTGGCCGGGATGGCGTTCGCGCCGGACGCCGGACAGGATCCGGGCGAGGCCTTTCGTGTCAATGTCGGTGGCACCGTGGCGCTCTTCGAAGCGTTGCGCGAACTCGGCATCCGGCCGCCCGTCCTGGTCAGCGGCTCCGCGGACTCGTACGGCCCGCCTCGGCCCCAGGATCTGCCCCTCCGCGAGGATGCGCCGCTCGCTCCCAGCCACCCTTACGCCCTGTCGAAGGTGGCCCAGGAGGCCGTGTCGGCCGAGGCCTCTGCCAGATATGGGTTCCCGGTCGTCGTTACTCGATCGTTCAATCACACGGGGCCCGGTCAGCGCCCGGTCTTCGTCGTTCCTGCGATGGCGCAACGTGTCTTGGCAGTGAAGCGAGGGCAAGCAACCTCGATCCCGGCGGGGAACGTCGACGTTCGCCGCGACCTGACCGACGTCCGCGACGTCGTCGTGGCTTACAGGATGCTGCTGGAGGCCGCGGCTCGCGGCGCGCTCTCCGATCGCTGCACCATCGTCAACGTCGCCTCCGGTGAGGTCGTCACCGTCCGCTCCGTTATCGAGCGCCTGTGCGCTCTGGTCGGGGTCACGCCGGCAATCGAGATCGACCAATCGCTCGTCCGGACGGGCGATCCCGTCGAGATCAGAGGCGATGCCAGTCTCATCCGCAAGCTGGTAGGCTGGCACCCCCGCATTCCGCTAGAACAAACGCTGCGGGATCTCCTGGCCACTCTGTAGCTTGCGGCGGCATCACCGGGCGGGTGTCGCTTCAGCGACTCGGGTCAGCTCCGGCGCTCGACGCTGGCGGGGAAACCCGGCGGGCCAGGATCACACGCTATCATTCGCCGATGCATCACACACGCTTTTCAGCGGCCACGAGCCCTTGTGGTCGGAGCCGGCATTGACCGGGGAGCCGTTCGCCAACCAGCCTTGGTCGTCTGCCTGCCCCTCCCACCAATGGCACCCACGCAAGAGCTCTCTGGGCGTAGGGCATGGCTGAGAACGTGACGTCATCTCGAGACCCGCTCGCCGGCTTGCCTCGCCACGGTCTGCTGAACATCGCCGCCACGTTCGCACCGGGCGTGTACTCCTTGCTGCTCATAGCCTTCTTTCTTCGCATCCTCGGGCCCGCCGGCTATGCGCCGTGGGCGACGGGGATGGCGCTGATCGGCTGGCTCACGCTCCTCGACTCTGGACTTGCCAACACCACGACGCGCGAGGCGGCCCGAGCAATCGCCGGAAACGCCGACGCCATCGAGCGGGTGAGGACATCCAACTCGTTGTATGCCGCCTTGGGTGTGGTCGCCGCCATCCTCGGCACGATCGGGTCCGTGTTGGTGCCGTTGCTCCTGCGCCTGGATGGGAGCGCGGCGTTCCTTGCCTGGCTGGTCGGCGTCACGCTCTCGATAGACGTCGCGATCGTGCTCGGGACGTCAGCCTGGATGGGCGCCCTCCGCGGAGCGCGCCGATTCGACCTTGTGCTCATCACGAACCTGACACATGTGGGCGTGTCCATTGTGGCCACGATCGCTCTTTTCCCGAGTCTCGGCCTTGTGGGCGCTGGCTGTGGCCAGATCATCGGACGAATCGTCTCCCGCCTTCTAGCTGCCCGGCTGCTGCGGCGCTTGATGCCGTGGTTCGGCCTCATGCCGCGACGTCGCACTCGAGCGGCTCTGCTGGCGGTGGGCGCATTCTCGCTGCCGATCCTGGCTATGCAGTTGTCTACGCAGCTCGGCATAGGAACCGACATCATCGTGGTGAGCACCATTGCCACGTCGACCACGGTCGGTCTGTATGCCGCCGGTTTCCAATTGGCGCGCTACGCGTCTCAGTTCTTATTCTCGACATTTGGTGTCCTGCTACCGACGTTTTCGTCGGTCCAGGCACGCGAACCCCATCTGGTTCGCAGCGTTCTGCTGAGAGCTCTGCTGCTGTGCTGCATCTTCGGGGCGGCGGCGTTCGGTAGCCTGGCTCTGGAGGCAGACGCCATTCTGAATCTCTGGGTCGGCCGGGTAGACCCGTTGAGCGTGTCGGTCCTGAGGACCTACGCGATCGCATTGATCGCCGTGTGTCCCTCCAATGTACTGATCCTCATGCTGATCGCCCATGGCCGCCACGGAATCGTGGGAACTCTCGTGGTTATCGAGGCCACCATCAACCTCATCTTGTCGATCATCCTGGCTCATGTCATCGGGCCGATTGGAGTGGCGATCTCGAGCCTGCTGATGCTGACTCTTGCCGACCTCGCGGTGGTCCCTCTTGTCGCGTCACGTCGCCTCGACATCCCCCTCCGAGAACTCGCCCTATGGACCGTGGGCGGGATGGCGATTGGATTGGCCATCGCCGGCGCGATCCAAGCCATCCCTGTCCACGGGCCGGTGGGTTTCGTCGTCCGTCTTCTCCTCGGCGGTGCCCTTCTGGCGGCCGTAGTGCTCCTGGTGTGGAGGGCAACCGGGGCCCG
This sequence comes from Chloroflexota bacterium, assembly GCA_003171065.1. Lineage (GTDB taxonomy): Bacteria > Chloroflexota > Limnocylindria > Limnocylindrales > CSP1-4 > Fen-1039. The sequence goes on along the minus strand of PMXQ01000080.1, from coordinate 8,841 downwards.
AGGCCTCGGGGGTCAGCCGAAAGCGCCGCAGCAAGTGCTGACTGACCGTGAGTGAGTTGCTGTGCACTCGGCGCGCGCCGCGAACCGTTCGAGCGTGCGGCGCAAGCGCCATACCGGATGAGGATGCAAGAATAGCTTCAGCGTGGTGTCCACCCACTCCGGAGGATCGGCACCGGGTCCGCATCACGCAGGCTCCGAAGGCACCCGGCCCCAGAGCCGCTACCCAACAGCCCGAGAGGCGAGAGGCCGGGCCGGTTGCCGGCCGCAAGAGTCACGGGCGCGTTGGTCGGATCACACGAGCACTCGTGAGAGGCTGAAGAATTGCGCATCCTGGTAATCTCGAACCTGTACCCGAGCGAGCGTCACCCGGATTTCGGCACGTTCATCGCGGCACGCGTGGAGGCCCTGAGGCGAGCGGGGGCTGAGGTCCAGGTCGTGGCAATCACGCGTCCCAAGGCCCATAAGGAGCGCGGCCGGAAGTACGCCAGCCTGGTCATTAGAGCATCAGCCGCGGCTGTAGGTGCGCGCGTGCGCAGGACCGGCAAGATCGACGTGGTCGAGGCTCACATAGCCTTTCCGACGGGCGTGATTGCCGCGCCGATAGCCCGCTTCCTGGGCTGCCCGCTGGTGCTCTTCGCGCATGGGTCGGATGTGATAGTCATCCCCTGGCGGAGCCGGATGTCTGCCGCCATGGCGCGGCGTGTCTTCGGGGCGGCCGACCTGATCCTCGCCAACAGCCCATTCCTGGCAGGTGAGATTCGCCGCCGGTTCAACCCGGACCCGACCCGACTCCGTGTGCTGTCTCCTGGGATCAACTACGACATGTTCGCGGCGGGGGACGACCCCCCAGGAGGGCGCCAGGGCATCCTGTTCGTCGGCCGGCTGGTGCCGGAGAAGGGCGTCGGCGTCCTTCTCGAAGCCATCACGAAGATGGCCCTGCCGCCTGCCTGGAATCCCGCCCTGACAGTCGCCGGCGATGGCCCGATCAGAAGCGCCCTGGAATCCCGGGCTCGTGAGCTTGGCGTCTACGCCACTTTTGCCGGTCCTCAAACGCCGAAGCAGGTCGCTGATCTGATGCGACGGGCAGCCATCGTCGTGGTGCCATCGGTCTCTCAGGAGGGTCTTGGATTGGTGGCTCTGGAGGCCATGGCTTCCGGGGCGCTGGTCGTCGCGTCTCGGGCTGGCGGTCTCGAGGAGACCGTCCTGGAAGGCTCGACCGGATTCCTGGCCTTGCCGGGAGATCCGGCCTCGCTGGCGGCGGGAATCCAGCGTGCTCTCGCTGTCCTCGCCGACCCTGGCGCATTGGCCGAGCTGCGCCTCACCGCAGCGAACGCGGCGCGTGCCCACGACGTGAACGCGGTGGCCCGGGCCTCGCTGGACCTGTATGGAGGTCTCCGCCGGGGCACTCCGCACGTCGGCTAGCCAGCCCTCGAACGGCGCCGGACCCGATGCTCAGCTGAAGTCCGCGCCGAGTGGAAGACCATCCGAGCCAAGACCATATACCGGCGAGTCGGTGCTCAAGTGCAGGTAGAGAGGCGACGCCGGACTCACCGACAGGAAGTCTGGATCCAGCGCGAAGTCCGGATCGACCAGGCTGGCGCCGGCCGGCAGGAAGTAGCCGGTCACGTCGATGATCAACTGGGTCGAGGCGCCTGGCCCAACGAAAGTAGCTGACAGCCGGCCGTTCTTGTCCAGAGGCGCCGCGAACCCATTGGCGCGGGTGTCGCCGACCGGGAAGTTGATGGTAGACGTGGCGGGCTTCTCGGCCGGCACAGTAGTGAGGGACACGTAGCCCGTCGACTTCTGGCCGGTGACCGTGACGTTGCCCGTTATCGCCGTGGCAACCGATGGTACGAGATACCGGCCCGCGACCTGGAAGGTCACCGGTGCGTAGCGACCGAGGGGCGCGCTGATCCCCAGCTGGATGCGCGTGTCGAGAATCCGCCCCGGCTCGATCGGGACATACTGGGCCTTCCCATCAGGAGCCACGTAGTAGCCGGTGACGTCGAATATGACCTGGACCGTGGCGCCCGGGCCGGCTACGTACACGGCGGACAGTGTCCCGTCTGCGGCCAGCGGCATCGTGACGCCATTGGCCCGAGTGTCGCCCTTCGGGAAGTTGAGCGTGGATGTGGCCGGGTCGGACGTGGGCTCACTCGTCAGGGAGACATAGCCGTAGCGAGTCTGTCCGGTCACGGTGAGGTTGCCCGTGACGGCGATGGCATCCGACGGCACGCCCGCAACCCCGGCAACGGCGAATGTCTTGGGCTGCCGATTCGCAAGCGGTCCCGCGAAGCCGGCGCCGATGCGGGAATCGAGGACTCGCACTGGCCCCACCGGCTGGTACTGGGCCCCACCAGATGCGCGGAAGTAGCCGGTGATGTCCAGGATCACCTGAACTTTGGCGCCCGTCGTGCTAACGAATACGAACGACAGCTGGCCCTTCGAATTCAGGGGAACGGTCACGCCATTTGCCCGGTTGTCGCCCTTCGGGAAGTTGATGGTCGAGGTCTCGGGGTGGCTCGTCGGATTGACGGTGATGGACACGTAGCCCGGGGCAGACTGACCGGTGATCGTGAGGTTCCCTGTGACGGCGACGGCATCGGCGGGGATTCCGTTCGCGCCCGCCACCTGCAATGTCTTTGGGCTCCGGTTCCAGACCGGGCCCGTGCAGCCGAGGCCGATACGAGTGTCGAGCACGCGCACAGGACCAAACGGTACGTATGTCGTGCTCGCAGTTTGGGTGGTCCAAGCCACGTTACCGTACAGAACACCGAGACCTGCATCGACCACGGTGGTGTCGTAGACGTTGATGCTCGACGAACCAAGGGCATAGAAGGCGTAGCCGCCGACACCATCGACAATCGAGTTCCGGACCGTGATCGAGCCCGCCTCGAGACTGAAGGCGTTGTCAACGGTCTGGCCCTTTCCCGTGTCGTACACCGTCTCGTGGTCGAAGACCTTGTTGCTGGTGGTCGCCTGCGACACCACTGTCTGGGCGTTGCCGTCGTAAACGTTGTCGGAGAACGTGACGGCACCCGTAGAGCCGGCGGTCGAGAGCCTACCGTCCCACAAGACCACGGCGTAACGGTTGCCAGTGAAGTGGTTTTCCGTGATGACGTTCCCCGTCAGCGGCGCGCCCGTCGAGGAGACCTGGTAGAGCATCAGCCCTCGTGGGTTGTCGGCAATCGTGTTGCCCTGAATCAGGTTGTCATGGGCCCCATCCTGGATGTCTACGCCCTGGGTGCCGCCTCCGTTGCCTCCCGTCCATGCCGGGATCGAAAGGCCGTCCGAGAACACGCTGTCTTGGACCGTGTTGAAGGCGGTATCGGCTCCTGTCACTTTGATTCCCTGGCCAATATTCTGAGTGCCTACTGCGTGGTCCACCAAATTGTGGTTCGCCCCGTTGTCCAGTTTGATGAGCTGGATCGTGTTACGGCTGCCGCTGACATTGCGGAAGGTGTTGTAGCCGCTGGCCGAGAAGAAGCCCATCAGATAGTTGTAGCTGGCGTCGACGTCCTGGATCGTGATGTGGTTGCCGGTGCCAGTGACTCCCATCCCGATGTAGGCGTGGCGTACGCACAGCCCCTGGATTGTCACGTAGGCGGAGCCAGACCCGATCAGGAGCCCGTCATAGGTCGGGATCTCTATGGTGTGGTGGTTGGGGTTAGTGTCGGCAAGGGTCCCGCCCCAGAGCCCGAGACGTACGTACAGCGTGCTCCCATTCCAGTATTCGGATGCCGGGGTCGCCTGCAGCTGAGCGAGAGTAGGCGTCTCCGAGGGGCGGCCCAGCGGCTGGGTCACGTCCATGTACAGGCGCTCCGTCATAAGGCTGTCGCCCTGCTCGTAGCCCGGTATGGCGGCCTTCCAGGAGGTGGCCCATACGTCCGGATAGGCTGAAGGGTCGGGCCGGTACCAAAGGCTGCTGCCGGGACGATTGACGACTGTCGCCCCGCTGATGATGGGGCGCACGTAGCCCGGCGTTCCGTAGCCGTACGCTTCGATCACGGCGGGGTTGCTCGCGGTCGCGAGGACCCAGTATGGTCCGGTGGGCTTCTCATAGTAGACATAGTCGTTGTAACCCACGATCTCGAGACGGCCTGAACCCCGGATCGCGGTCATTCCCGCGGCGATTGTCTTGAAGGCCGAACCGATGCTCGTGCCACTGTTCGAGTCTGAGCCGTGCTTGCCATCCACGTAGATGACAGGGCTGGCAGTCGATGCGGCCCGGGCGGGAGGACCAGATATCCCGAAGGCGACGGCGAGGGCCAGGGCGGCGAAGAGACCAAGGGGCGATATCAATCGAGTGTGCATGTGGGGCATGACCCGAATCTACGCTCCACGCCCGGCCTGAGGAATGGCACCTTAGTCCGGGACTGTCTAGTCTGAAGACCCTCGGAGACGTAGGCTACATCAAGGTCATCGTGCCGAATCGTCCCAGCGCCTGGCCTTCTCGGTCGAGTGGGTCGTCACCCGCCGAGGCCTTAGCCTGGGTGCGCCGAGATCCAGCTCAGGGCAGCAGGCCGGGCGGAAGGAGTGACAACAGGCCCGCCGCGGCGAAGATCGCGCCCTGCTGTGTGAAGTGAACGCCGTCGGAGCGAAGGGCAATTCCCGACACCTCCGCAGGGCATTCTTGACCGCCCCCCGGGCAAAGCACCGGGTCAGGGTCGATGACCGTAACCTCGCTCTGGTGTGTGGCGGCCCAGCGCAGGTACTCGGTTCGCAGGCCGCCGTCGCTCAGATACGGTCGCGTGCACGTCTCAGAGGCCAGATCCTCCGGCGCGCTACAAGTCGCCGGGTTCTCCGCCACGCCGAGAATCGGCAAGACGAGGACGACATGCGCGCCACGCTTCGTGAGCCGTGCCAGCACTCGGTCCCAGTCGGCGAAGATCGCCTGTTCCCATCCCGGGCTGCCGCCGGCCAGGACTTTACCGCCGGCCAGGATATCGTACCGCTCCCGGGCACTGATCCAGAAGATCAGGCTAGGGTTGTTCTGCTCGACCATCGCCGCTTGCTGCCGCACCGTGGTTTGGATGCAGTCGGTGTCGTTCGAGAACGGGTGGCCGCTGCTGTCGACCCGCACCGTGTCGCCGATCGAGCATCCCGGAAAGGTTGCGGCGACTACTGAGAGCGATCGTGAGGCCCCCTGGTATACGAAACCGGGATACAGGCTCGCCGTAACCGAGTCGCCGACCAGGCCGATCGTGCCCCGCGAGTGGGCGGCGTTGGTGACGAACAGACTCCGGTTCGAGCGGAGGAACAGGGGCAGCGCTTGGCCGCCCCGAGTCATGACGACTGTGAGCGACCCTACGACTAGCACGCAGACTGCGGCGCCAGCGAACACCGGTCGGGCGCCGAGCCGGATCCGACCCAGCGTGCCCCTCCGGATCGGCCGCTCCACGACGTAGAAGGAGGCCGTCGTCACGAGGAGCGTAGCCCCGACGCGCGCGATCGCGAGTGCCGGTCCGTCGAGCCCCGTCGTTTCGGGCGTCAGCCAGACGATCATCGGCCAGTGCCAGAGGTACGCTCCGTAAGAAACAGCGCCAAGCCAGACGATCGGCCGCAGCTCAAGCAGTCGAAGGACAAGACCTGTCGACCCAGCTCCGGCGACGACCGCGCTCACCAGCACGGCGGCGGAGAGCGAGAACGCCACCGATCCACCGAAGTAGTAGAAGGGATCAGTGTCCGAGATGAAGACCCCCGCAGCCACGATGGCGGCCAGCCCCAGGGTTGAGATGACGGCAGCGTGGCGCCTCAGGAAAGCCGTCAGCCGGGGGGCTCCCTCCACGAGCACGGCCGCGACTGCGCCGATGAGCAGCTCGTGGGCTCGAGTGAACGTCGCGTAGTAGGCGGTCGACGGATCCGATCCGTTGTACATGAGGGCGAGCAAGAGGACCGAAGCGGCAATCGCCGCGCCAAGCAGGGTGAGCACGATCCGCCGTCCCCAGACCCGGTTTCGGCGGGCAAGCGCGAACGCCGCGAACGTCAGCAGAGGCCAGAAGATGTAGAACTGCTCCTCGATCGCCAGCGACCATAGGTGCCTGACAGGGGAAGGCGTTAGGAACTGCTGGAAGTAGCCCTGGCCGGCGGCGATGAAGCGCCAGTTGGCGACGTAACCGAGGGCCGAGAGGATGTCCCAGCGAAGGGAGACGCGGTCGTAAGGTGAAGTTGTGCTGGCCCAGACCGCGGTCACGGCAAGCAGGACGAACAGTGCCGGGAGAAGACGTCGGGCGCGACGGAGCCAGAAGCCGACTAGGTTGATCCGCCCATCCGAAGCGAACTCGCGCAGCAACAGGGTCGTAATGAGGAATCCGGAGAGGACGAAGAAGAGATCCACGCCCAGAAACCCGCCGCCCATCTGCGTGATCCCCAGGTGATACGCGATCACCATGCTCACTGCGACCGCCCGCAGGCCGTCGAGGGCCGGGACATGGGCCAGACTGCCGGAGCCCGGCCTGGTTCGATGAGTATTGGCGGTTAAGGGCAGCAGCGGATGGACGGTTGATTCGCCGGCTGTGCGATCGGGAGACCCGGCCGCGGGCGAGAGCGCTTCCGGGTGACCCTCAGCCGACATGAGCGACTCCACCAAACCCCTTTCCTCGCCCCCATTTCGGAGACACTCGCGGGCGCTGGCACGATCGCGCGCAGCGTCGCCCGATCGGCTTCACTGACCACCAGTGCAAGAGCAGGACAAAGGACACACCTATCCTATCTGCGAATGCGCTAACCCTGTAGGCCACTTCCGCAAGGCAACGCTAGGGCGACGCGAGCACTGCTGTGAGCTTGGCATCGAGCGCCGGCCCGAGGCTTGTGGCAAAGGTGGCGGTGAAGTGCTGCTGGTCACGGTAGACGATCATGTCGTCGATCACGACGGGGCAGTCGCCGGTGCCCGGACAGGTCGCCGTGGTCAGGTCGATGAGGCCCGCCCCCGTGGCCTGCGCGGCAATCTTCTCCAGCTGGCCCATCCCCGAGTTGGAGCCTGACGCTCGCGGGTAGGCGCAGCGCCGGTAGTCGAGCAAGTGCGCGGAGAGGCAATCCGGAACGTTGAACCAGGGGACCGGTGGGTCCTGGATGATCACCTTTCGACTCTCGCCTGGCAGTTTCTCGATCATCCGAGCTACGGATTCCCCCTCGCTCGTAGCATTCCCGTCCGCGGGATCAAGGGTGGAGATGTGGCGTGACATCGTGATGATTACGAGGTCCGGCGGTTTGGCCTGTAGATCCGAGATCACGTTGTCATTCCAGGTGGCACACTCGACGTATTCGCGCTTGAGGGAGGAAGAGTAGAGGGGAAAGTCGACGAATTCGCAGCTCGACTTAATAAAGACGACGAGTCGCCAGCCATGCGCCCTGGCGACGGCCTCAACCGCCGGGAATAGGGCCGAGGCGTGCGAGTCTCCCACCAGCGCGACGGTATAGGTGCCGGTGACGTTCGCGTACACGCAGCTGCTGCGCGGCATCGTGTCCGCAAACGCAAGACAATGATCCCAGTATGGCTTCTCGAAGTCTGTCGGCGCCTTGGCGAGCGAGGGCCTGATTGCGCTCGTGATCGCATATGAAACTGGTGGGGCGCTTGCGCCCGGGCCAGGCGTGTTGCTCCGTGCCGGCTCATCGGCGGCAGCGAGAGCACCGGCGGCCTTGTTGACCAGCACCATGCCCACCATCGCGACGATCAGCATCACCGAGACTCCGGCGGCAACGACGCGGCTGGGGCGCGGCAGAGGGATGCGGCCTCGCCGGAACGGCTCCTCGATGAGCCACCAGCTCAGAGTCGCCGCCACGATCGACAGGGCTACGAGGACCAGCGCCTGACCAGGTGTGAGCGTCAGCGCGAGCGAGCCGCCCAGGAAGAGGCCTCCCAGGATCAGGAACGGCCAGTGCCACAGATATAGCGAGTAGCTGATCTTGCCCAGGAAACGGATCGGCGGCAGCCGCAACAGCATGCCCGGACCCAGCCGCGCCGGGCCGGCGGCGATGAGCAGCACGCCTGCCAGGGTCGGCACGAGCGCCCAGGTTCCCGGGTACGGCGTCGTCTCCGAGTCCAGGACGACCGCGGCGAACAGCAGGGCGGCCAGGGCCAGCCAGCCCAGGACGACCAGGCACTGGCTGATCAGGCTCTGGAATCGGCTCGGTAATCGAGCGAGGGAGCCCGCCCCGACGGCCAGCAGGCCGCCGGCTGCCAGCTGCCAGGCACGCGTGGGGAGCATGTAGAAAGCCGTCGATGGGTTGTCCTGGGTGACGAGCACGCTGGCAATGAAGCTCCCGACGACGATCAGGCTCAAAGCCGCCGCCGCCCCCAGTATGGGTCGGCGCCAGGCCACGAGGGCCAGGATCGCCGGCCAGACGAAGTAGAACTGCTCCTCGACTCCGAGAGACCAGAAATGCAGGAATGGCGAATAGCTGACCGGGTTGAAGTAGTCGGTCGTCAGGGCGAACCGGATGTTGGCGATCGAGAGCGCCGCCGACGCCCCATCTTCCATGACCGCGCCCCGGTCCAGGAGTGTCACCAGCTTGTAGGAGATCGGGATCGTGATCAGCAACACGACCGCCGCCGCGGGCAGAATGCGGCGGACACGGCGGGCGTAGAAGCGCGAGAAGCTGACCTTGCCGGTCCGCTCCCGCTCGCGAATGAGCAGGCCCGTGATCAGGAAGCCCGAGACGACGAAGAACAGGTCGACGCCGATGAACCCGCCCCGCAGCTGGATGGCGGCGTTGGAGAGCAGACCGGCGTGGAAGAGAACCACGAGCATGACGGCGATTCCGCGCAGGCCCTCGATGTCCGGACGAAAGCCGTCCTTCTCGGCCTTGTCGCCCGCGCCGACCTTCTCGGCCTTGTCGCCC
>PMXQ01000098.1 GCA_003171065.1 Chloroflexota bacterium | reverse complement strand
CCGTAGCCGGGCTGGCCGTACTGCTGGGGGGCGGCCGAGGACTGACCATAGCCGGGCTGACCGTAGCCGGGCTGGCCGTACTGCTGGGGGGCGGCCGCGGGCTGGGCCCATGCGGGCGGCCCGGCCGGCGCAGGAGCCTGAGCCGGCTGGACCGGTGCCGGCGCGACGGGCGACTGAGCTGTGGGCGGCTGGGCGCCAGAGGCGGCCTGACCCGTGCCGGCCCACGGTGGCGGCACGGCCGGCACGGCCCAACGCGGCACTGCCGCCGACTCGTCGGGCTCGGAGTCCGCTGGTTGAGGCGCGTTGGACGCGTCGGGAGGGAGAGAGCTCATCGCGGACGGACCTCCTCCTTCTCGCCGGGGTGACGGATCTCCGGCCGATCGACGGCCCTTGCGCCGTCGGGCACATCGTACGGGCGCGGGCGGTTCTTGGGGAGCCCCAATCGTCCGATCGATCGAGACGGCCGCACGATCCGAGGCCCGATCCACCGATCGCCGCTCGCCTCTCGCTCGGTCAGCCGGCGCATTTCGCGTTGGCTCCTGCACTTCTCGCTGACATACGCAAAGTGAGATGCGCTCGCTTCGGTGCTCGTCGCCGCCCCGGCCTGCGCTCGTCCCCCGGCGAGCTGCGGCGCCTGACCGGAGGATCCGGGCCAACAACGCGGCTGACGCGGCGGCACAATGGCTGGCAACACCAACGAGGCCAGCGCGGGAGTCGCCAATGTCGGTAGCAGTGCCAGGCCGTCGAGGGGTCGCGGCCTTCGCCTCGGTCTTCTACGTGCAGGAACGGAGCTGGGCGCCCCGGCGACGGGCCGGGACGTGGGTCGGCCGCACCCCGATCGTGGCGGCGCCGAGCGTCCACGGCTACGGCTTCCTCCTTGTCCGGCGTTACGGCTCCCGGGCGTCGATCGTCATCGCCGCCGTGACCAGCGCGGCACCCAACCGATTCCGGGCACTGCGAGTTCCAACCGAAGAGGCCCCGACCGATGCCTGAGGCGAACACGAGCGAACGGACGCCCGAACCGGCCGCATGGAAGGCCAGCCGCCCGCGCCTCGTCCGGGCCGCAGGCATCGCCGGCTTGCTGGTGCCCGTCGTCTGGACCGCGATCGTCGCCCTGGAGCTCAGCCAGGGCCAGGTCAGCCACTCCCTCGTTTCGCGGCCCGAGCGCTTCTTCGGCGCCCTCGACTCGCGCTGGTTTGCGGTGCTGCTGGTCGCAGGCGCCGCCCTGCTCGGACTGCAACTCCTGCTGGTGGGCGGCGTGCTTCTCCGGGCCGAACGCCGGCGGGTCGCCCGGGCCGCTTTCGCGGTCGCCTCGATCGCGGCTGCGGCCAGATACGGCGTAAGCCTCCTGGCCCCGGACCCGCACCTCTACGGAGTGAGCCAGGCTCGCGGCCTGGCCGCGCTCGTTCTGCTAGCGTGCCTGCCGGCCGCGCTGGTCCTGGTCGGAGCCGCCCTCGGTGGACGGGGCCGGGCGCTCGCCTGGCTGTCGGCCATTCTCGCCGTGGCGATGGTCTGGATGGCGGCCGACTGGACGATCTGGAGCCTGCGCTCTGGTGCGCTCCAGCCGCAGCTTTGGGCGGTCGAGCCGGTCGAGGGGCTTGCCGCCGCGTGGTGCGCCCTGGCGGGGCTGTGGCTGCTCGGCCTGCCGGAGTCGCTTCGGTCGCGCCCTGGGGCCGGCCTCGCGTCGCGCCTCGAGCCCGGCCTTCCGCCGAGCCTGCGCCAGGCGGCCATTCCCGGTCCCGGCCGCAAGGCTTCGGTCGCGCTGGCTGTCGTCGCCATCGCCGGCCTGGTCGGCGTCTCGAGCCCCTTCGTGCGGGACTACGAGCCCACGATCGCCGCCCAGCTGACCGGTCGAACTCAGGTGGAGACCATCCACGTCGGCGACATCGACCGCACCTACCGCGTCTATCGGCCCGTCCGAGCCGCCGCCCACCCCGGACTCGTCTTCATCCTGCACGGCGTCTTCGGCGACGGCTTCATTATCGAATCGAACAGCGGCTTCGACGCCCAGGCCGATCGGCTCGGCTGGATCGCCGTCTATCCCGACGGCGTGGCCGACGGCTGGGACGCCTTCGGCAGCGGCCCAACCTGGGGCCAGCATCCCGGCGCCGATGACGTGGCGTTCATCTCGGCGGCGATCGACCGGCTGGAAGCTACCGACGCGGTCGATCCGGATCGCGTCTACGTCACCGGCCTGTCGCGGGGCGCGATGATGACGTACCGGCTCGGCTGCGAGCTGTCCGATCGAGTTGCCGCAATCGCGCCCGTTTCGGGCAACATGGCGACCGCCGACGGCAGCGTCGACGTGCCGTGCAATCTCGATCGGCCAGTTTCCGTGCTGGCGATCCACGGCACGGCCGACGGCACCATCCCGATAGCCGGCGGCAAGACCGACATCCTCTTCTCGCCGCTGGTCGACGTGATCGCCAGGTGGCGGGCCCTGGATTCCTGCGCCGGGACACAGACCGTAGCCGTCGACGGCGCCTCGACCACCACGAGCTGGGCCTGCCGGGGCGGCAGCACCGTGGCGATGCGCGTGGTCACCGGGGGCTGGCACACCTGGCCGGTCAGGTCGTCGTCCCCCGTCCCAACCAACCCGGACGACTTCGACGCCTCGCGCCTGATCGCCGACTTCTTCGTGGCCCACCCGCTAGTCGCGGGCGGCGGCTGACGCAGCGGCTGGCAGCGGCGGCTCAGGGGCGCTGCCAGCGCTCCCGATCGTCTCCCTGTGGTCAGGCGGGTCCTCGTATCTGTACTGCCGCGACTGCGGCTCGTCCTGCTCTTCCTCGTGCTGCGCGCGACGTTCGGCCCACCCCGGGAAAGGCCGATTGCGGCGACCAAGCGGATTGCGGCCGTCCCGAGCTTCGGCCTACTCCGGCGTCAGCTGCAGGTAGTCGCCCGTTCGAAAGCCGATCGACTCGTACAGCGGCCGGCCCTCGGCGCTGGCGCGAAGCCAGATCCGGCGGACGCCCGCGGCCCTCGCTTCATGCACGAGTCGTTCCATGAGCGCCCGGGCCAGCCCCATCCGCCGCGCCTCCGGTCGCGTGTAGACGTTGAGGATGTAGGCCTCCAGGCCGCCCGGGTTGATCGGGCCGGGCGGGTGAGCGAACCACAGCAGGCCGGCGGTGGCTACCGGCCGGCCGTCGAGGTCCGCCATCCAGGCGACGAAGTCGCGCCCGAAGTGCTCGTACATCCACCGCTCGTTGGCTTCGCGGAGCTTGGCCGGAACGACGAGTCGCGTGGCTTCCGCGCTCGCCTCGTGGTGGAAGAGGTCGGCCAGCATCGCCAGCCGGAACTCGACCAGGGTGGCCTGGATCCGCGGCGGTCGCCGGGCGGATCAACACGCGGGCGTTGTCGAGTTGCGGTGTCATGCGCAAGTGATGCCCGCTGGGAGAGGGCCGCGCCAGGTAGCCGCGGGGCTGGGCGCGGCGCCCGGACCCGACGCGAGCTCGGCTCGCGCCGGCATTCTGGACAGATGCAGACCCGGGTAGCACGAGTCCGAAACGACGGGCCTTCTTGACCGTCCAGGCGCACCCGGTGCTGCTCCGGGGCTGGCCACCCACGCTCACACACGCGGCGGATTCGGTGCACAAGGCCAATCGGTGCCGCCTTCGACGCCGATCATTTGGCCGTGTGCTACCCCGGTTTGCAGATGACCAGATCGAGGCGGCAGCTCCGGCGATCCGGTTGAGAACAGTGACCGGTATGCGAACCCCCCTGCGGCATGATCAGGTGATCTGGTAGAACAGAGTGGCCAGAACGCGAACCGCTTGGTCGGGTCGATCCCGCGATCGCTGGCTCTCTCAAGCGCATTTGGCAACGGGGACGGCGCGCGCGCACCCGGACACGAGCACGCCCGTAACGGCCAGCGAAGCGAGACGACGGCCCTGCCTCATTCGCTTTCGCCGCTCTGAATGACTTTCCAACGATCACACACCAGGAGCGGTGATGACCGCCCCCCAACCGGAAATGCGTCTGCGTCCCTGCTCGTTCCTCGGCTGGTCGCGGGTATCTCCATCGGCTGGCGCAGCATAGAGATTGAACGTTCCGGCGGGCCGCAACGCCTGATACTCATGACGATGCTGGAGGGAGTAGAGGACGTGCAGGCCGGGAAGCTCGGAGAAGCGCTATCGGAACGCCGGAGCGCGTTCGAGCGCCTCACGCAGGGCCGGCTCGATCGCGCATACCGTCTCGCGGCGGCGCTCCTGGGCGACCCGGACGAGGCGCAGGACGCGGTCCACGATGCGGCCGAGCAGGCTTGGGATGACTTCGTCCGGCTGCGCGATCAAGCGCGCTTCGACGCCTGGTTCGATGCGATCGTCGTGCACCGCTGCCGGGACCGGCTACGCCGGCGGCGCGTCCGGCCGCTCGTCCTGGTTGATCCCCCGGATCGGCCGGGGGGCGACCCGTCGGCGGCATACGTTGAGCGCGATGCGCTCGCACACGCCCTCGCGGGGCTCGATGCTGACCACCGGATCGTGGTGATCCTGCGCTTCGGCGCCGACCTGACGGTGGCCGAGATCGCGCAGCGGACAGGAGAGCGCGAGGGCACGGTCAAGTCGCGGCTCCACTACGCGCTGCGCCAGCTGCGCGGGGCATATGACGCAGCTGCGCGACTCCAGGGAGGCGTCCGATGAGCGACGACGAGCGTTTCGAGCGCGACCTGCGCGACGTGATCCTGCGCGACGTCCCGGCCGCGGCGCCCGGAGAGCTGCGGGCGAGCCTGCACCGCATCCCCGACTCCAGGCCCATCTATTCGCCGCGATCCCTCTGGCGCATTAGCGGTCCGCACGTTGCGGTCGGCCTCGCCGCGGTCTTGCTCGTGGCACTGATCGGCGGCCTGCTTCTGTCCGCGCGGCCAGCCGTTGGCCCTACCGCGTCACAGTCGCCGACGGCTTCGCCGAACCAGGTCGCGACAACTCCGACCGTAGGCCCGACGCCGGCGCTCATCTACGACCACCTCTCGGGATCGGGATACGGCCTGTCCTTCTACTACCCGGCCGATTGGCACTTCGTGCCGTTCTTCTTCTTCCTCGCGGGCTTTACCAACGGCGACTCCACTGCGCTGGTTCCGAACTGCTGCCACCTCAATCCGAACCAGTTGGCGGTCAGCATCTCAATCCGCTCGGCTACTCCGATCGACATCGGCGCCTTCAAATCCCCTGAATCGGATGTCAAGAGTGTCGGCGACTGGCTCGTCGTCAAGCAGAACATGCCGGCGGCGCCATCCGATCTTTTCGATGTGCACACCTACTGGATGATCGGACGCCCCGGCCCCGGCGAGACGATATACAGCGTCAGTGCCATCTTCCGCGGTCCCGACCTGGCGCCGATGCAGGCCCAGGTCGAAGCATTCGTCGACAGCATCACGCTGGACCCGGAGCCTGCCGCCAGCCCGAGTTGAGCGGTGCTCTGGGAACGCGGTAATGGACGACGGCGGAGGGCAGATCCAGTGCGTGCATCCCGCTACCCCGTGGTTCGCGCTCGCCGGCCCGCCTGAAGTGATGGCGCTGGCCCCAAGGACACTGGACCGATGTGTTGGTAGGGGAGGGAGTCTCTGAATCCAGGAC
>PMXQ01000117.1 GCA_003171065.1 Chloroflexota bacterium | reverse complement strand
AGCCCTGCGGCCAGCTCCGACAGGGGGATCGTCCTGGTTATCAGCTCGTCGAGCTTCAGCCGGCCCTGCATGTAGAGGTCGCAGTAGTAAGGGATGTCGAGTTGCGGGATATTCGATCCCATATCGCAACCCTGGATCCGCTTCTCGGCGGTCAGGTCGGATTCCGAAAGGTTGATCTGATGCGTCTCGGGCATCATCCCAACCAGAGTCGCCGTACCGCCGCGTCGGAGTGAGGCGATCGCTTGTTCGAACGTCTGCTTGGTGCCGATGGCCTCGATCGCGTGATCGACACCGCCGCCGCTGATCTCTATCACGCGCTTGGTGGGATCGCCGTCAGCCAGAACCGTGGACGTCGCGCCGAAAGCGGCCGCGCGCTCGAGCTTGGATGACACGCGGTCGACGGCGATGATCTGGCGGGCACCGGCGATGCGCGCGCCTTGGATCGCATTGAGGCCGACGCCTCCACAGCCGAAGACGGCGACGCTGTCGCCCGGCTTCACGTGTGCTGTTCTAAGAGCGGCGCCCATCCCCGTTACCACCGCGCAGCCGAGGATCCCCGCCACCGGGTGTGGCAGGTTGTTCGGGACCTTCACGGCCTGGGATTCGTGAACGAGCATCATCTCCGCGA
The DNA here is from genome assembly GCA_003171065.1 of Chloroflexota bacterium. Classification (GTDB taxonomy): domain Bacteria; phylum Chloroflexota; class Limnocylindria; order Limnocylindrales; family CSP1-4; genus Fen-1039. Next base: position 8,000 of record PMXQ01000117.1, on the reverse strand, counting down.
ACGACGAGACGTTCCAGCACTGCGTCAACGCTTTGTCGGCGGTGCGTAGCCGAGGGGGGTCGCTCGGGGAGCGCAACGTCTCGGGGCTCCAGCAGAGATTGGCGTGCCCGCTGAGGCAGTAGCCGCAATGCCCGCAGAACGCGGTCAGAGCCGCCACGACCAGGTCGCCAGGGTGCACGCTGGTCACGGACGAGCCGACCGCGACAACCACTCCCGCACCTTCATGCCCGGCCACGAACGGTGCGGCCGCGTAGCTTGGCAAGATACCCTGCGCGAGGCTCAGATCGCTTCGACAGATGCCCGCTGCGACGGTCTTGATCAGAACCTCGTGGGGCGCAGGCTCGTCGACCAGGATCCGTGACAACGCCGGGGTGCTCTTGTTGGCCCACTGGACGGCCCCGGTCATCTGCGCGGCAGCCGCGCTTTGGGCTCGAGCGATGACGGTCATGAGTGCACCACCACCTTGATCGCATGCGTTTTCGGTTTGTCGTTGGCCGTTGCGAATGCCTCGGCTATGTTCTCGAGAGGGAAGCGGTGGGTGATCATGCCTTCGGCGTCCAATTGGCCGCTCGACATCAGGTCAAGCGTCTCTTCGAACTCGGAGGCTCCGTCGTGGAGTCCGTAGCTATTGGACCACAGCAGCGTAGCTTCCCTGTCGTAGGCTAGCTCCGGCGAGAAGACAGGGCTCGAGGTGAAGGTTCCGACGATGCAGACCTTGCCACCGGGCGAGACCAGCTTCAGGGCCTGTTCCAGGGTGGTGCCGGCCCTGCCAACCGCCTCGAAGACCACCGAAGGGCCAACGCCGGAGGTAAGTCCGGCGAGGAGCGGCGAGGGGTCCTCCTTAGGAACGAGGACGACCTCGTCGGCCGCGTGGGTGCGCCGGGCGACGTCGAGAGCGTCTGGCAGATCGCCAATCATGACGACGCGAGAGGCACCGAGCGCGTGGGCGGACTGGCCGACGCACATCCCGATCGTGCCGCAGCCGATGATCGCGACCACCTGGCCCTCGACACCACCCGCGCGGTGGACGGCATGGACGCCCACTCCGAAGCAGTCCGCGATCGAGGCAGCGTCGATAGAGAGCGAGTCGGGTATGGGGCGGACGTGGCTGGCAAGAACCGCATCGTATTGCGAGAAGCCGTGGCTGTTGTGCGGAGCGCCACGAAGCATCCCGAGATGGCTGCACAGGTGGGGCTTGCCTGTCGTGCATTGGTGGCATGAGCCGCAGGCGATCAGGTGTTCCGGCTGCACTGCCACGTGCTGGCCGGCTGAGAGTCCGTGCACCTCGTCGCCGATCGCGGCAATCTCCCCAGCAAGTTCGTGGCCCTCTTCGATCCCGACGCCCATGGGTGGCTGCCATGGGCCGATGCCGTTATAGCCGAGGAGGTCGGCGCCGCAGATCCCGGCGGACCGAACTCGGACGAGGACCTCATCCGAGCGGGGCTGCGGGATCGGCCTCTCTTCTACTCTGATGTCCTTTCCGCCGTAGAACACGGCGGCCAGCATCGTCGTCGTGGTTGGCTGGCCTGTCATCAGTCGCTCCCTTCGGCAGCGAGCAACTCCCTGGCCCTGGCAACGGTCGCCCCCTTGTGAACGATCTCGCAGAGTGCGGCAACCATGCGCGCCGGATCCTTGGCCTGGAACACGTTCCTGCCGAACACGACGCCTCGCGCGCCTGCCTCGATAGCGTCAGCGGCCAGCTGCAAGGCCTCAGCAGGGTCTGCTGCCAACGACCCGCCGAGGACCACGACCGGCACGAAGGCTGCCTCGATGACAGCCCTGTATTCACGTGCGTCACCGGCGAAGGGAACCTTGACAAAGTCGGCTCCTGCTTCCGCGCAGATCCGGGCCGCATTCGCGATGTTCTTGACCGTGTGGGCCTCGACATCGGTGAACGAGACGGGGATCGCCTCGGCGAGGAGGGGCAGCCCGTACGACGTAGCCTGGGCAGCCAGCTCGCGTAGCTCGCCAAGCTTGTCGTCATCGGGGCTTCCGGGGAAGACCTTCAGTTCAACCGCATCTGCCCCGAAACGGATCGCCGCCTCAACGCCGTATGGAGCAGCGGATCGTTCGCTGTCGAGGACGACGATCGAACCAGCCCGGCCGAGCTCATCGCGGACGGCGCGGGCCATACCAAGGGTCGTCATCACTCCGTCCGCCCCGCCCGCGACGACATGTCGAACCGCTGCCTTGACGTCGATCAAGCCCGGGACCGCACCCCAAGTGATGCCGTGATCCATCGCGACCACGACCGCAAGTCCGTCGGGGGCGAAGATGTGATGCATGCGCCGCTTGTCCCAATGTGGCGACGCAGCTGTATCGAGTAGGTGTCCGGCTGAGAGCAATTCAGGAAACCTCCGTGTCATGCGGATGAATGATTGACTTGAGCGCCTGCTGGTCGCGGGCCGTCTCGAATGCGATCGCGATATCAGAGAGGGGATAGCGGTTGCTCACCAGCGGGGCGACTTTGATGATCCCGTGCTCGATCAACCGCAGCGCGAGCGCGAACTCCGCCGGGGCGTAGTCGTGACTGCCCGTGAGGGAGATCTCGCTGTAGTGAACCAGGTTCGGGTCCAGCCGCAGTTCGGTAGCGGGGTAGATGCCGGCAAAGAGGTTCACGACCCCGCCCTTGCGAGCCATCGCGATCGCCTGTTCGACAGCCGTCGCCGAATTAGCGGCGACTACGACGGCGCCCGCCCCGTGGCCGTGGGTGAGCTCGAGTACCTGGGCGACCGCATCACCGTCAGAGGCATTGATGACGTCGTGGGCGCCTAGCTGGCTGGCCACCGCCAGACGCGGTTCAAGCTTGTCGACAACGATGACGCGAGCTCCGTGCCGCAGTGCAACCTGGGCGTGCATGAGCCCAACCGGTCCAGCCCCGATGACGACGACATCTGCGCCGAATGGCGCGTGAATCACTCGATAAGCATTCAACACGCAGGCCAGCGGCTCGCAGAAGGAAGCGTCGTCGAAACTGACATTGGGCGGCAACGTGTGCACGACGGCTTGCGGGACCACCGTGTACTCGGCGAACCCGGCGATCTGAAAGTCCTCGCGGCGCTCGCAGAAGTTCGGGTTACCTGTCAGGCAGTAGAAGCACTCTCCACAGACATGGCGCCAATCGATTGCCACCCGATCACCGACCGCAGGCCCCCCGGAGTGCCCGCCCGCGATCTGGGCGAGCACTCCGGATGCCTCATGGCCGGGCGTCCAGGTCTGCTTGGCGGTGCCGTAGTACGAGCGGATGTCGCTTGGACAAACGCCACACGCCTCGACCTTGACCAGTACTTGGCCGTCCTGAGGTCGCGGGTCGGCGACTTCTTCGAGCCGGATGTCTCCCGGACCGTAGAGGCGGGCCGCTTTCATCACGCCCTCGGTGCCGCAAAAGCTGGGGTCGCAGTCGGCTCGATCGGGGCAGCCTCCTGGCGGCGGATAACCCTTGGACCGACGGCAAAGTAGCCAGCGAATCCGACGATCAGACCGACCACAACACCAAGATTAGAGAATGCCCAGGTTCCATTCACTCCGCCGAGACCAAATTGAAGCAGGTATCCCTGCCAGCTCAGGAAGTTGACTGAACCATTCGTGATCAAGCCCCAGCCAATGACTGTGCCAACGATCAGCAGGATCACCGATCCCCAACTCACGCTGCCGTAGCGTCCACGCTCGGAGTAGAAGTCCCGCTCGACGTATTCCTTACGACGCATGAGAATGTCCGCTAGGAATATACCGCACCAGACCGCGATCGGGACGCCAACGGTGGTGAGGAAAGCTTCAAACGTCGCGATGAAGCTCTGCTGGATGAAGATGATGTAGATAGAACCCAGGATCATGACGATCCCGTCGATCCCAGCAGCCACAGGACGCCTTACCGGGAGACCCACGGCGAGCAACGCGAGCCCGGAGGAGTAGATCTCAAGGGTGGCTGTGGCGATCATCCCCGTCACTGCAACCACCAAGAACGGGAACATGAACCATGTAGGCAAGATGGTGGCAAGAGCGCCGACGGGGTTTGCCGCGATCGCGTTGCTGAGATCCGTCGATGAACCTGCAAGCAAGAGCCCGAAGATCAGCATCAGGGTGCAGGGAAGTGACGCGCCAACCGTCGTCCAGAACGCAACTGCGGCGCCGCTGGCCTGTCGTGGCACATATCGCGCGTAGTCGCCGGCGATGGCGGTCCATCCCAGGCCGAAGCCGACCATGATGAAGCACAACGCTCCGACCACCTGGGGCAAGTCGCCGTTGGGCGTCGAACCCAGCGCACTGAAGTTGACGTGGTTGAACGCGAGCACGACGAATACGATCGTCAACAGGCCGATCACGACGCTGATGGCCAATTCCAGCCGCATGACAAGGCTGTAGCCGTAGATTCCGGCCAACACGACAACGATGGCTATGACAACCAGGGCTATAGCCTCGGTTATCGTTTCATCCACTGATGCGATCTGGCTGATGATCGTATACGTCGCCAGCACGGCGAGTGTGGTCAGGATGGTTTCCCAGCCAACAGCCTGCACCCATGAGATGAATGACACGAGTCTGTTGCCGTTGACGCCGAAGATCGTTCGGCTGACCATCATCGTCGGGGCAGAGCTGCGCTTGCTTCCAATGGCCACCAAACCGACGAACGCGAACGACAGGATTCCCCCGATGACTCCGACGAGCAATCCTTGCCAGAACGAAATCCCAAACGACAGCAGGAATGCGCCGAAGCTGAGACCGAGAACGTTTACGTTGGCGCCAAACCAGGGCCAGAACAGTCCGCTGGCTTTGGTGGTGCGCTCACCGGGCGGAATCACATCGAGTCCGTGGAATTCGATCCCAACTCCGGCGATCAAAGGGGCGTCCTGAGAGAACCGCTGCGCAAGGGGCTCGTTCTCGGCCGACGTTTCGGGTAGAGCAGGCATTGCGTCTCCTCCAAGGTGCTTGGCTGTATGATCCCCCGCGTACTTAGCTGGGAGCATCCGCGCGAAGCACAGGGATGCCCAGCTTCGAAAACTCCTGGAGTTGGTCGGGCGTGGCCGCCCAATCGGTTATGACTGTGTAGTCGCGATTGATGGGCGTGAGATAGGCGAAGCGGTGGGCGCCGAGCTTCGAGTGGTCGGCGACGACAAAGGCCTCCCGCGCCTGGTCGAGGATCACGCTCTTCCAGTGCGCCATCGCTTCGGTGGGTGAGTTCAAGCCTTCACCCGCTACCAGCCCGTCGGTGCCCACGAAGACCATGTCGGCGCGGATCCGGCGCACGGTGTCCTCGGCGACACTTCCGACGACTGCCTGGCTGTGGTGACGAAGGGTGCCGCCGAGTACGATCACCTCGATCCCCTGCGCATCCCGGAGAGCCATCAGAGCGCTTATGCCGTTCGTGACGGCAGTGATGCCGTGACGTTCGCGGAGCGCCAGGGCGACGTGGCCTGGCGTTGTGCCGGCGTCGAGGATGACGACGTCGCCCTCTTCGATGAGGCCGGCGGCAAGGCGCCCGATCGCCTCTTTCTCACGCGGATGACTCAGTTCCCTCTCTTGAAGCGAGAGCTCGATCGCGCGAGGTCGAGCGACTGCCCCACCATGGGTTCGGGTGATTCGACCCGCGTCCTCGAGGCGCTCGAGGTCCCGACGGATGGTGGCGGGTGAGGCCCGAAAGCGTTCGGCGAGTTGGGCAACGTTGCCGTTGTTCGCCAGTACCTCGGCCAGGATCAGTTCCCGGCGCTCTTCATGCTTCATCGGCTATGTGATCACCTCGTGCAGCAAAGTGAGCGAATCGCTCATTGAATGCCGCATATCATGAGCGCTACGATCATTCCCGTCAAGGGTTTTGGGCGAGCACGCGCGAACCGGACGAGCGCCAAACGGCTACAGATCCCCCCGACCGGCGCGGAGACGCGGATGCGCCGATTCACCAGCCGGGGCATCCGAACGATCCAGGACCTTCGCCACAGAGTCCGAGCGGCGTTGCGCGGCTAGGTCGGGCGTCTCCCAACAGTCAGGACGTCGTGGCCTGCGTTGTTGGCACAAGGGCTCCATCACCAGCGCACCTGTCAAGAGCTGCATCGCGATACTAGGCGCGAACGGGCGGGCGCGAGTCACGCCGAGCTCTATGGCCCCAAGACTGGCGCCTTCATCGCTACGGGCTCGATGGCCCTGACCCGCTCCGGTACGGGCGGCTGATCGCGGCCGGTTGCTGTGCGCGAGACGGACGGGACGCGTCATGGTGGATACCACACTGATCGACGATCCTGGACGTTGTCGGTGCGGCACGTCGGACAGAATCGCGGAGCATGCACGCGCAACCCCAGGAGGTTCACATGGCGAATGGCGACTACCAGCGGACCTGTAATAAGTGCCACCAGACCTGGTCTGTTCCCGCTGCCCTGGCGGAAGAAAGGCCAACCATGAAGGGTCTCGCGAGTCAGTTCGCGTCGACGGTTGGGGCCACGTTCGACGACCAGCTCGCGCTCCGAGCGCACTACCAACAGCTCGGCAACGCTGCGAAGTGCCCGCAGTGCGGCGCCACGTCCTTTACCCAGCAGAAGGTCGCCGACTCGCCAGTTTTGCCCGACTCGCCCACGGCGCCACCTTCGCCTGTCCAGACGCCTCCGGGCGTTCCCGCCGCGTCGACGATGCCAGTCAGTCAAATCCAGACTTTCGTTCTCAACCAGAAGTTGATTTCGCTGACCGGTGATCTGTGGATCGAGGACGGACAGGGCAACCACGCTTTCGAAGTCGACGGCAAGCTCCTCAGCATGCACGGCACGCATGTGCTCAAGGATCTCAGCGGCCAGCCTCTTTACGAGATCAGTAAGCCGCTCGCCCCGCATGTTCACAAGACCATCGAGATCAAGAGGGACGGCAAGGTAACGGCTACCGTCCAGGAGGCGATCTTTCACCTGGGGGGCGATAAGTTCAAGATCACCCTCGCCGGCGGCCAGGAGCTCACGGTCCATGGCAACTGGTCGAATCGCGAGTTTCAGGTCAAGGACAAGGCCGGCGGGCAGGTCATAGACGCGTCTCGCATGTGGTTCAGCATCCGCGACTCTTATGGGATCCAGATCGCGCCCGGCTTCGAGGTGCCACTCGGTCTGGCGATCTGCGTCGCGCTCGAGCGCGTCGAGGCCCAGGAGCAGGGCGATCAATCGCCCGCTCAGAACCTGCTCGGCGGCATCGGCCCGTTCTGAGCGGAGGCTCCGGCGGTGACGGCCGACTGACCGTAGAGCGAGTCGGCGAGGGCGAGCCCGTCCTGTGACGAGCGTGCTCGTCGACAACGGTTGGTTCGAGACTTGGCAAGGAAAGACGCTCCGAGTGCCGCTTTGCGCTGCATCTTGCGTCACGATCCCGAGGATCTTGCGTGGTCGTCCCGGGCGTTGGTGGAGCCTCCAGCACCAATGCAAGGATCACAGTCAGACCCAGCCGCAGCCGACACTACGACCTGATAGCGAGCCCATGCAACCTGGCGACTCGCTGTGGGTCGGCGTTTGTGACCCGTCTCGCTACGACGCAAGTCGAACGCTCGGCCTCGGAGCTAGCTAACTGAGAATTGAGCAGTGCCCTGACTCGAAGCTCCGTTGAGCGTGCACATCACGGTCGCTGTGGCGGTGCCTGGCTTGGTGTTCGAGGCCACGTTCCAATCCCACGACACGATCCCGTCTACCCCGGCGATCGGAGTCGTCGCAAGTCCTGCGGCCTCGGACTTGGACCCAGACGGCCAGATGACCACGATCGCGCACTTCGCGCCGACTGAAGTCCGCGCCGAGAGATGCGCTACGCCGCCGAGTGGTGCGGGGTTGGGCAGGGACACGAACGTAACTCCGGGCGTCACGACGATGCCGGTCTGGGCCCCGGTGATGGATGCGGTTGTCTTGTCGGTGGCGCGGACCCACTGGGAGCCTGCGGTCTTGAGAGTGAGTGCCAGCGAGAAGGTGTGGGCGCCCTTGTCGGCGGCAATGAAGGTGTAGTCGGCGGGCACGCTCGCCTTGGCATCGCCGGTCGTGAAGTGGATCGTCCCTAGA
>PMXQ01000097.1 GCA_003171065.1 Chloroflexota bacterium | reverse complement strand
CGGCGAGAGGCACGGCCGGCGAGTGGGGCGGCCGGCGAGAGGGGCGTCTCACACGGCAGCCCGAGACGCGCCAGCCCTCGGGGTGGCGGACGGCGCCTACCATCATGGCTGGAGTTGACCGCGTCGCCGCCAGCCTCCGGGAGGATCGAGTGACCAGGACGATCGTGCTCATCCACGGCGCGTGGATGACTCCGCTGTGCTGGGAGGGCTTCGCCCGGCGCTACGAGGCCAGGGGCTACCGCGTCATCGCCCCGGCCTGGCCCTTCGACGACCGCCCCGTGCCCGAGCTGCGCCGCTCGCCGGCTCCGGAGCTGGCTTACATCGGCTTCGGCGAGATCACCGACCACTACGAGCGGATCATCAGGGCCCTGCCGGAGCCGCCGATCATCGTCGGCCACTCGATGGGCGGCCTGGTGGCGCAGCGGCTCCTGGACCGCGGCCTCGGCTCCGTCGGCGTGGCGATCGACCCCGCGCCGCCGCGAGGCGTCCTGGCCGGCCCTCGGGCCACGTGGTCGGGCCTGCCGACCATCCTGGCCTGGGGCAGCTGGCGCAAGGTTCGACCGATGTCGTTTCGGCGTTTCGCCTGGAGCTTCTGCCACACTTCGGAGGCGGACGAGCAGCTCGCTGCGTACCACCGCCAGGTCGTGCCGACGCCGGGTCGGCTGTACTGGCAGCTACTGTTCGGCCGGGATACGAAGGTCGACTTCCGCAACGGCACGCGCGCTCCGCTGCTGATAACCGTGGCGTCGAAGGACCGCGCCGTGGACGCCTCGACGATCCGCTCGAACTACCGCAAGTACCGCCACTCCCCCGCCATCACCGAGTTGCTGGAGTTCCCCGACCGTACCCACTGGCTCATCGCCGCCCCCGGTTGGGAAGAGGTCGCCGACGCGATCCTCGGCTGGGTCGAGAAGCGCTCGAAATAGCCGCGCCGCCTCGCCGCGCTAGGCGTTGATCTGGCGACCGGCGACGGCCATCGCCGCCTCGCCCATGACCTCGGCCAGGGTGGGATGCGGATGCGTGGCCGCGCCGATCTCCCAGGCCGTGGCCTCGAGCGTCATGCCCAACGCCGCCTCCGCGATCAGATCCGTCACGGCCGGCCCGATCAGATGCACGCCCAGCACCTCGTCGCTGGACGCGTCCGCGATCACCTTGGCGAAGCCCTCGGTCTCGCCCACGATCACCGCCTTGGCGATCGCGGCGAAGTTGAAGACCCCCTTCTTGATGGCGATTCCGCGCTCCTCGCACTGCTGCTCGGTCAGGCCGATCGAGGCGACCTGCGGGTGCGTGTACGTCGCCCGCGGCTGGTGGTCGTAGTCGATCGCCTCGGGTCCCTCGCCGGCGATCTCGTGGACGGCCACGATCCCCTCGTGCGCGGCCACGTGGGCGAGCATGAGCCCGCCGATGAGGTCGCCGATGGCGTAGACGTGCGGCTGGGCGGTCCGCATCCAGCCGTCGACCTTGACGAACCCGCGCTCGAGCTCGACCTTAGTCGTCTCCAGGCCGATCTCCTCAGTGTTGGCCGCCCGACCGGTCGCGACCAGCAGCTGCTCGACGCGCAGCTCATCGGAGACGCCGCCGTCGGGGCCGACCAGCATCGAGACGCCCTCGTCGGTCACTTTGACGGACGCGGTGTCGAAGCGGGCCCTCGTGACGACCTTGATGCCGCGCCGCGTGAAGCTGCGCTCCAGCGCGGCGCTGACGTCGCGGTCTTCGAGCGGGACGATCGCCGGCAGGTATTCGAGCAGCGTGACCGCGACGCCCAAGTCGTGGAACAGCGAGGCGAACTCGGAGCCGACCGCCCCGGCGCCGACGATGGCGATGCTCCTGGGCAGGTCCGCCTTCGTTGTGACGTCGTCCGAGGTGATGATCCGGCGGCCGTCCGGAACGAGGCCAGGCAGGCTCTTGACGCGGCTACCGGTGGCCAGGATCACGTTCCGGGCGTGGAGGACGCGCTCGCCGCCCGCACCCGGTGTGCCGTCCTCGCCATTGAGCGCGACGCGGATCGCGCCGGCCCCCTCGAGGCGACCGCGCCCGGCGACCCACGTCACCTTGTTCTTGTCGACCAGGCCCTTCAGGCCGGTCCACATCCGCTTCACGACCTGGTCGCGCCGCCGGGCGATCGCTTCGAAGTCGAAGCCGGGCTGGCCGTCCAGCAGGATCCCGAACTCCTTGGCCTTCTTGAGGCGCGCGAACAGCTCGGCCGATTCGAGGAGCGCCTTGGTCGGAATGCAGCCGACGTGCAGGCACGTCCCGCCGATCTTGCCCCCGTCCACCAGCGCCACGTTCATGCCCAGTTGAGCGGCCCGAAAAGCGGCGGTGTACCCGCCGGTGCCTGCGCCGAGGACGATCAGGTCGAAGTCGTTGGTGGAGCCTGCGGCCATGGTTCGTCGGCCTCGCGCTGCGGATTGGGGTGAACCTCCGCAGCGTACCCGCCGAGCCCAGAACGGGCAACCGAGCCGCCCGGCCCGCCGGCGCGGCGGAACGCCGGTCAGCCGAGGTTGGCCATTACAACCGGGTCGAGTGCCGTCCCGTAGACCATGACGGCGGCGGAGCGCCGGACGCGAAACGCCCCGGGCACGAGGCCCGGGTCGTCGATTCGGGACGAGCTGGGGGTCAGTTGCCGCGCGCGCTCCGGAAGCAGTCACTGCAGTAGACCGGCTTGCCGGTGGTCGGCTGGAACGGAACCTCGGTGGCGCGTCCGCATTTGCTGCACGTGGCGGGAAACATCTGACGCGGGCCTCGATCATAGCCGCCACTTCCGTAGCCGCCGCTCTGCCCGCCGCCGCCCTCAGGACGCGCTGCCTTGCGCGCAATCCGGCAGGCGCTGCATCGCTTGGGTTCGGAGAATCCGCGCTGGGCGTAGAAGTCCTGCTCGCTCGCGGTAAATACGAACTGCTGGCCGCAGTCGGCGCAGACCAGAATCTTGTCCGTGTACACGAGAACCTGGAACTCCTCTCAGTAGCCGTTCCCTCCGTGTCCTCGCGGCTACGCTCGAGAGGCCCGGTCGTCCGTGCTACCTGGACGTTCGCTCACAGCCAGCCCGTGAGCTTTGCGGCGGGATTGTACGTCTGACGTTGCAGCGTGCATAGGGTCCGGCGGGGCCAGGTTTGCGCACCTGCGCAATGGCCCGCATTGGCAAGACCCGAATTGGCAGTTGACAAGTCTTGGATGGCTGGTCAGAAACTACCTGACACACAGCGCCACGCTCAGCTGCCTCGACGCAATACGGATCTGGGCCAGTGTCCCGGCCACAAGGACCCTTCTTCCGTCGAAGCAATCTGTGACCAGACAAACCGATTGGATCTGAATGCCATGCGCCGCAGCCATCGCCTTCTTCTCACGCTGGCCTCGGTCGCCGCCCTCGTCCTGGTGGCCGGCTTCAGCGGAATCTCGCCGGCAGCGGCCGCCACCGCCGCCCCCGTGGCAACCTTTGTCACGCCCATCCCGGGACTCATCACGGTGACCCAAACGGGCTCGTTCGGTGCGAACTGGACGATCGCCAGCGGCGTGTCGGTCAGCGCTACCACCGTCGTGGTTCAAACGTCGCGCCCGATCGGCATAAGTGGCTGCGACCTCCGCTGGCTGCCCGTCCGATCCGCGTCCGCGTCCGGCACTTCGTATCACGTCGATGGGCTCCTGCCCAATCGGTGCTATCGATTCGTGCTCATGCTGACCACCAGCTCCGGCACGAGAACCGTGACTTCGTCGACCTTCATCCCCGCGCCGTCCGGCCTGGGCCCCACCGCCGACTTCACGAACCCCGCCGTCGACGGGCTCGTTGTCTACGAGACGACGGCCAGGATCGGCTGGGCGCCGCGCGACACCTTCGGCTCCAAGATCACCTCGAGCAGCCTGTCCGAGCAGTCGGGCGCGGCGGTTGGCGGCGCCTGCACAGGCGTCAAGTGGGCGAGCCCGACCAAGCTCTCGTTCACCGGGTCCTCTGTCAACCGGACACTACAGCGCTCGTTCTGCTACCGATATCTGCTCACCCTCCAGGACGCCGCCGGCTTCCGTAGCAACCTCACGTCGGGCGCGATGCTCATGGCGAGCGGGCTGCCCGCCTGGACCGGCTCTCTCGACTTCTACCGACCCAGCGCCTTTGCATCGCAGGCCACGACCACGTGGTGCGTGGCCGCGAGCAGCCAGATGATGCTGAACATGATCCTCGGCCAGAGCGACTCTCTGAGCAGCTCCCAGGCCACCTACATCACCTACGGCCAGGCGAACGACGGAGGCAACTACCCGAGCGGGACGAACCCGGCCGGCTGGTCCGCGATCCTCGACCGGTACGGCGGCGCGACCTACTCGGTGCAGACCTTCGGCGGCAGCACGTCGGCGTTGAAGCAGGCCGCAACGCGAATGCGCCAGACGAACAAGCCGGTGGGGATGCTGGTCTGGAAGGGCCGCCATGCCTGGGTCATGGACGGTTTCAGCGCAACTGCCGACCCGGCGACCACGAGCAACTTCACGATCACCTCGGTCGACGTCACCGGGCCGCTCTACCCGCGCGCGATGAACTCGTCCGGATATGACCTGCCGCCCGACACCTCGCTCACACCCGCCCAGCTGGCCACGTACTTCCTGCCGTACACCGACCCGATCGTGAAGACCTGGAACGGCAAGTACGTGTTGATCGTGCCGTAGCGACGGCGGCGAACGTCGAAATCGACCCGCGGATCCGGGCTCAGAGTCGATCGGCATCCTGCGGGATGCCGATGGGCGCCACCAGCACCCTGCCCGCGACGGCCGCGCCGCGCCGCGCCAGCAGGCCCGTCTTGGGCCGGTGGAACGTGACGGTCAGGTGCGCCCGAACGACCGGGTCGGAGAGGTCGCCACTGGTCAGGTCGACGGCGGTCGGACAGTCGACCGCGACGATCGGGATGCCCGCGCGCCGCGCCCTGGCGATAAGCTCGACGGCGCTGCGGATCGGCTCGCGCAGCGGCCCGGCAGTGCCGGTCCCGAGCAGCGCGTCCACGACCACGGCCACCTTCTCGATCCCCTGAGCGAGGATCGCCACGTCCCGGGCGACGGGCGTGTGGACCCGCTCGACCCGGTCCTCGGCGTCGAGGCGGTCCCAGTTCCGGGCTGCGTCCTTGCCCGCCGGGCGCCCCTCGCCGGCGACGAACACGACGACGACCCTGGCCCCGTGGCGCGCCAGGTGACGCGCGGCGACGAAGCCGTCCCCGCCGTTGTTACCGGGGCCGCACAGAACGAGGATCGGCCCCTTGCCCCAGCGCTCCGTCTCGGCGGCCAGCGCACGAGTGGCCGCGGCCACCGCGCAACCTGCCTGCTCCATCAGGCGCGTACCCGTCACTCCCATCGCCTGGGCACGTCGATCGGCGCCGCGCATGGCCTCGGCCCCGATCGCGGAGGACTCCATGGAGCGGGACCACCGGGCCGCCAGCTCGTCCAGGCCTAGAGTGAACAGCGTGGCGTCGTCCGCGGGGAGCGGCGGCACCTGCCACGGATCCGCTTCCGGGGTCCGGACGGCGGACTCAGCCGCGGCAGCAGGAGCGGCTGCGGCAGCAGGAGCGGCTGCGACAGCCCGAGCGGCGGCGGCCGCGCGGCGGTTCGAGGCATCGTCTCTCGGCGTGGGCATCGCCTGTCTCCCGCGGCCCTAGCCGGTGTTCTGCAGGCCGGCCGCGACGCCGTTGACGGTGAGCTGCACGAGCGTGGCCACGCGGTCGCGATCCGGATGGTTCGGCGGCAGCGAGCGAAGCCGGGCCAGGTAGTGGACCTGGATGTGCGACAGCGGGTCGATGTAGGGCCGCCGCAGCCGGATCGAGCGCCGAACTGCCGGATCGGTTTCGAGCAGCTCCTGATGACCGGTCACTTTTGCCAGCTCCTCGATCGAGAGAGCGTACTCGGCCCGGATGCAGGCCCACAGCCGCTTCCCGGTTGGTGTGTCGGCGAGCGCGGCGTAGAGGCTCGCGATCTGGGGCTCGGATCGATACAGGATCAACTCGGCGTTGTCGAAGGCGCTCGAGAGGAACGGCCAGTCGCGATAGAGCGTGGCCAGCTTCTCGGCCGACCTGGCGCTGTGGGCCCGCCGGTACGCCTTGAGAGCGGAGCCAAGGCCGTACCAGGCCGGCAGCCCGATGCGCGCCTGCGACCAGGCGAAGACCCACGGAATCGCCCGCAGCGACTCGATGCCCGGCGCCGGCGTAACCGGCTCCACGACCCAGGCCGGCTGGGACAGCCGCCGGCGTGGCTCGACGCCGCCACGCCGCGCCGGCCGCGACCCCAGGGCCATTGCCGAAAGCTCCGTGACGGGCGTCGCGGCCCGGAAGAACTCCGGGAACCCGGGCCCCCCGTACACCAGCGAGCGATACGCGTCCCGCGCGAAGCCGGCCAGCTCGTCCATCACCGCCTTGCCGCGGCCGTCCACCTCGGCCACGCAGTCGTCGTGCTCGTGAGTGGACGCGATGATCGCCGCACTCGCAACAAGCTCCAGGTGGTGCTCGGCGATGGCGGCGTTCGAGTAGTTGGCCGCGACCGTCTCGCCCTGTTCGGTCATCTTGAAGCGGCCGTCGATCGAGCGCGGGGCCTGGGCGAGGATGGCCCTGTTCGTCGGGCCTCCGCCACGCCCGATGGCTCCTCCTCTACCGTGGAAGAGGGTCAACTCGATGCCGTTACGGCGAGCCACCTCGGCCAGGCGCGACTGCGCCCGGTAGAGCATCCACACGGCCGAGAGGAAGCCCGACTCCTTGTTCGAGTCGGAGTAGCCGAGCATCACTTCCTGGCGGTTGCCGCGGGACTCCAGGTGGCGCCGGTAGTCCGGGTTGGCGAGCAGCGTCTCCAGAACCTCGCCACAGCTCTCGAGCGCGTCCGCCGATTCGAAGAGCGGCACGACATCGAGATTGGCCTGGCCGCGGACGAAGCCGCTCGTGGCCACGGTCGGGACGATTCCGCCGGCGGCCATGTCGGCGAGCTGCAAGACGGCCATGACGTCGTCCGCGGTGCGGGTGAAGCTGACCACGTAGCGATGACAGGCATCCTCGCCGAAGCGCCGCTGGATCGCCGCCACGGCCCGGAAAGTGGCCAGGACCTCACCCGGCGAGACGCCGGGGACAAGCTCGCGGGCCAGGTCCGGCGAGGTCATGCCGCGGCTGTGCATGAGAGCCTGGAGAGCTTCGGCGTGGACTTCGGAGTGCTGGCGGATCTCGAGCGAGGCGAGATGGAAGCCGAACGTTTCGACCTGCCAGCGGAAGTCCTGGATCTCCCCGTAAGCGACCCGCGGCAGCCCGTCCGCGACGAGACAGGCCTGAAGCTCGGCCAGCTCCTCGATCAGCTGCTCGGTGGTTTCGTAGTGCCCTGCGACCGGGCCCGCCTCCTCGGTGAGGTACCAGCGAGTGCGGCGAAGGCGTTCGGCGATCGCCCCCATGCGGCGGCGATACGGCTCGTCGGGGAAGCGGCGAGCCAGATCGCGCATCGTTTCGGGCAGCTCTTCGGCGTCGCGGGCCAGCCGGTTCTCGAACTCCGGGTGGATCCCCTCAGGCGAGATCTGAACCGACAGCGTCGCCAGGAGCCTCGTCGCAACCGCCTCATAGCCGCGCAGGACATGGTCGGCGTGGATGCGTGGGACCTGGCGAGTGAGCTCCGCGGTGACCACGGGATTGCCGTCGCGGTCGCCACCGATCCACGAGCCCCATCGCAGGAAGGCGGATGCGCGCGGCAGCCGCGTCCCGCTCAGGCCGGCGTCGCCGGCGAGCCCGACCGTGCGGGTCCTCCGCCCCCGGACTCTCGCCCGGTCCATGGCCCGATCGAAGGCTCGGTAGACCCGCGGCACCGCCCGGAAGAGCGTCTCGTCGAAGAACGCCAGGGCCGTGCGAACCTCGTCGATCGGGGTCGGGGCAGTCTTGCGCACCGAAGAGGTCCGCCACAGCAGACTGATCTCCTCGCGCAGCTTGCGCCTGATCTCGGCGTCGTCGTCGGCGCCGAGGCGAGGATCGTCGAGCTGTTCTAGAAGCCGATAGCAGCGCCGCAGAGCGGTGAGCATCGTGCGCCGACGAGCTTCGGTGGGATGGGCGGTCAGGACCGGCGTGATTCGCAGTCGCCGCAGCAGCTCCTCGATGCGATCGGCCGACCAGTCGCGCTCACGCAGCCATTCAATTGCCGAATCCGGAGAGCCCTCCTCGGGCCTGGCCGACTTCTGCGCTCTCTCGAGCTGGCGAGTCTGGTCGCGCTCCTCGCACAGGTTGACGAGCTGGAAGTACAGGCTGAAGGCGTTGGCCAGCGCCTCGGCCTGGTCGATCGCAAGCGAGTCGAGCTCGGCCGCAAGCGCCTCGTGGGCCTCCTCGTCGCCTGTCTCTCGGAAGGCGATCGAGCGGAGGCGGCTCCGTTCGACCAGCTCCAGCAGTTGCGGCCCGCCCTGCTCCGCGATTACCTGGCCGAGCAGGGCGCCGAGCAGCTTCACCTCGCGCGAAAGCGGATCGGCCGTGCCGCCGGTGCCCACGGCTGTGGGCTCAGCCTGCACGGCGGCATTGCCCGCAGCATGGGCTTTCGATCGCGCTGGAGAGGGGCGTTTGACGGGCATGTCCCGGGAGCATACAGCGGCAGACAATTCTGCCGACCGCAGGGACGACAACACGCCGCACGGGGGCGATCCCGAGTGCCTTCTCCAGACGCCACCAGGGCCCGGGCGGAGAGCCGCCGCGTGCTCGTGGCCGCCCCGGCGCTCGAGGCCGCCCGGCCTGCGCTCGCCGGGCCGTCGATCCGCGGCGCCTGACCGACAGATCAGGGCCTGCGAGACAAGCTGATCGACTGGGTCCCGATGGTACGATCGAGGCACCAAGGATTCTCCGCAAGGGACGACACCTAGAGCAGAAGAGACCCGCGTCGATGGGTGCTCGGTGTCGGAGGCGAAATGGACCGCGGCCGAAGTCACAGGATCGTGATCGCGACCATAGCCGCCACGGCCGTTGCCAGCGTTGCCCTCGGGGTCGCGACTCTGAGCGCGTTCGGCGGCTCCGGGGCGGGAGACCTGCCCGTCTCCTCGACCCCGGCGGCCAGCACCGTGCTTCTTCTCATCGGCATTCTGGTGATGGTCGAGCTCGAGTGGTCGCACATGGCCAGCCGACGATCGAGCAGAACGACTCGGGCCTCGGTCCGAGAGCCGGCCCACGCCTGAGCGATTGAACAGCTTGAGCCCCGCTGCGCTCCAGCGCGTCGCGGCGCGTCTCCCGCCGAACTGACAGGACCAGATGACGTTGACCCCACGTCCCTTCGCCGCCGCAAGGATCGCCGCCGCCGCCGCCGCCGCGGGCGCCGCCGTTTCCGCGGGGGCGTACCGGCGCGCCGACGATCGGCCGATCCCATTCCCTGCTCTCTCCGCGCGCTCCAGCTCCGCGCGTCCATGGACCGCCCCGCCGCTGAACAATCCGCCGACGGGGCGGCCCGCCACTCGCCTGCCCTTCTGAGGCCACTCCTCCGCTCGACCGGCCCCGATCCTGTCCGATGACCCGCGCACGACTGCCATCCGCGCGCTAACATCCCGGCGTGGCAATCGAGACGCCGCTTCCTCCCAGGATCACCGACGACGATCGTCCGATCGGGGCGTCGCTCACGGTCCTCTACGACGGCGGCTGCGGTGTCTGCAGCGAGACGGTCCGGCATCTGCGCCGTTGGGACCACGACGGCCGAATGGAGTTCCTTCCCCTCGCGATGGCCGCGACCTCCGGCCGCCCGATCCTGGAGCGACTCGCGACCGAAGGGCATCTGGCCGACGCGATCCACGTCGTCAACGAGTCGACGGGCCAGGTGGTGACCGGCGGCCACGCGGCGCTGGCTCTCCTCGATGCACTCCCGGGCGGCTGGTTGCTCCGACCCTGGGCCGCGCTGCCGCCGACGGCCCTGGCCGCCGACGCGGTCTATCGGGTCGCCAGCCGGCACCGCGATTGCCTGGCGTGGCTGATGGGCATGCGCAACGAGGTCAGCTGCCCGGTTGCGCCCGTGGTCGAGTCGGTAGGCCCGGACCGCTGACGTTCTCGCGGCCACCCGGGGACCACCGCGGAGTGGCGTGGGCGAGCCAGGTCGCCGCGTTTCCGCCCTCCTGTCCCCCGGCTTCACACCGACTTCTCCTCCGAGACGTCCGATCCGTCGACCGCCCGACGCCCCGCTGAATCGACTACCCCGGCCAGCGACGCCCAGAGGCTGCGTGCGGTCCAGGCCGGAGGGTGGCAGGCCCGCCCTCCGGCCTTTCTGCGCCGGGGGTCCAGCGTCGCGGGCGCGGCCACTCGGGCCGCCCCACCGCCATGGGTAGGTTCGGTCGGGCCGTTGGTACTGCCTCTGGGTGACAGCCACCCGGTCACGCGCCTGAGCCGGCTCTATAGGATCCGGGATCATGACGAGCGTCCCCAGCCATGTCACGCCCCTTAAACTCGTGCAGCGCGCCTCGCTGGACCTGGCAGCCTGCCCGCCGGCGGCCCTGGTCGAGCCCGACTGGCTGGGCACGCCGGTCACTTCGGCCACGGCCGGCACCCGCCGCTACCTGACGGATCTCAGCCTGCCGGTTCGGGACCACAGCCCGCAGCTCACCTTCAAGAAGGCCGCCTACGTGGACATGGGCGAGGCTCAAGCAACCGAGGATGGCTGCGAACTGGCGATCAGCTGGCAGTCGTCGTCCCTCGCGCCGCTTTTCCCCGTCTTCGCCGGCCGGCTCAAGCTGACATCGACCGAGATCACGCTGGAGGGGTTCTACGCCCCGCCCGGCGGTGAGTTAGGGGCCGTGCTCGATCGCGCCTTCCTGAACATCGCCGCTCGCGGCACGGCCCGCTGGTTCCTCGAGAGAGCCGCCGCAGCGCTCCCAACTGTCACGGCAGCCGGGCCGGAGACGCGGACCGCGGGCTCGACCGCGGCGCACATAGCCGGCTCGACCATGACCTCGGCCCCGGGCTCTGCAGCCGGCTCGACCCCGGGCTCGACGGTCGGCCCGACCCCGGCGCCGGGCGGCACCTCCACGCTCCGTGGTCGCGCCGCCCCGTAGCGCCCCGGGCCGCATCGCCCCGGCCACGATCGCACCTGCACGCGGCCAACGCCCGGCTACCCACTTCGGCCGTTTCTCGAGTCCGTGTCTCGCGGGCTGCAACACGGATATTGCCGCTCGCCAACGCATGAATAGCGCAAGATGGGCGATTCTTGCGGGATTGGAACGGCCCGTATATGCATTCGAAACATCGGGAGGAGTATCGTGACCTGGCACTGGTCGTAGCCAGTGCGAACCCCCGAAGGAAGGAGGGTCCTGTGCCTGAACCGTCCGCCATCGAGGGGGTCTTACGAGCTCTGGTCGAGGCGATGGAGGCCAAAGAGGCCGCCGAGCCGGACCTCCCCGAGTGGGAGGCAAACGCCCGACTTCGAGCCGCCGAGGCTAACCTTCTCCGACTCTATCGTGAGTCGGGCCACAATCACCCTCACCGCGTGGCAATCGAGATCGAAGTCGCTCACTCCTGCGTGGGCCCCACCGCGGTAGAGGTCGCCTGACGCCCGGCGGCCGCCTCGCGCGGGCCGTCGCTGAGCCCTTGCGATAGGTCCCAGCTTTCGTGCGCCCGTTTCCGCGCGCACCCACGGGCAGACCCCGAGCTACCCATCCCCTGGCCGCAACCCACACCCAATGCGGAGCGGTATCGCCACTCCCACGTGCTGCAGTTGGCAGACTCCGCGGCCGATATCTTCGACGGTTGGGCAAGCCGTGCCAATGGAGCCTGCCGTGCTTAAAGGGGCAACGGAGAAACCCGACGTCAGCGCCGCCCACAAGGATCGTCGCCTGAGGGCCGTCTATCGCCGGGAACTCCAGGAAAGTGTGCTTTTCTCGGCTCTGGCCGTCACAGCCGGGATCGCGGTCACCACCGTGATCTCGTGCCTGGTCGCGCCGAACGCCGCGCCTGCCGAGATCCTCCTCGCAACGCCACTCGTGCTGACGGGTCTTGGCGTCGCGCGCACAGTCCCCTGTCGGTTCCGCCGCTACGCCGTTCAGCTCGGCATGCTGGTGGGGCTCCTGCCGTTCCTCTCGATGGCCACCACCACGATCCTCGTTCATGGATCCGAGCCGCTCTCCCTGGGGGCCCTGGGGGTGATGCCCCTCGCCTTCGCGGTCTACGTCCCGCTCGAGCGCAAGCAGCACCTCATCTGGCTGATCCTGGCCGACGCGATCTTCTTTGGGGTGGTCGTGACGTGCTCGGGTGCCGCGGTATGGTCGGGCGAGATGCTGGCACTGACGTTCACTGCCGCCCTGGCATTCGGGCTGAGCATGGGCGCCAACGAGATTCAGCTTCGGCGGCGCCAGCAGATGAACAGGCAGCTCCTGGCGGTCCGCGGTCTCTACGGTCGCATGAAGGAGCATGAGCTCGATCTGCGTCGCCAGGACGAGTTCCTCTTCATGCAGCAGGAGACCCTTGTCGTCCAGCAGGCCGAGCTGCTGCGGCTCAACGAGGAGCTCGAGACGATCGCCCGGCTCGACGCCCTTACCGGCCTGGGCAACCGCCTTCGCCTCAACGAGGACCTGGCCCAGACCGCGGCCCGGATCGAACGCAACGGCGGAACGGTGGGTCTGCTGCTGATGGACCTCGACCGCTTCAAGCGCCTCAACGACACCATGGGCCACCTGGCCGGCGACGCCGCCCTGCGAGGAGTGGCCGACGTTCTCCGCAAGACGAGCCGCCTGGGCGACGGGCTCTATCGCTACGGCGGCGAGGAGTTCCTGGTCGTGCTGCACGATTGCGACGAGAGCTCACTGGCGGCGGCCGGGCAGCGCTACATCAGCGCCATCGCGGCCGCGGGCATGCCGCACCCTGACAACAAGCCGTGGAACCTGGTGACGGCCAGCGCCGGCGCCCGCGAGCTCTCGCAGGAGAACTGCACGGACATCGACTCGGCGCTCCACGACGCCGACGAAGCCCTGTACGTCGCCAAGGCATCGGGTCGCAACCGCCTCGAGATTCACTCCGGCCCGCCTGCGGGCTCGGTCGTCCCGATCGACCAGCAGCGCGCCGCGAGCTAGCCCCAGTCACGCGGCGATAGGCCGAGTCGGCCCAACCCGATCGGCCGGCCAGGCGCTATATCGGCAGCAGAGCCGCCACGATCGCGACGACGATGCCGATTGCCAGAGCGGCCACGCCGATGCGGATCGACCTGGCCAGATCGCGTGCCCTGGCCTCGGGCTCCGCCACCTGGGACACGGTCCCCAGCGGCCCGAAGTTGTAGACGCCTCGGGAACCGAAACCGGCGCAGAAGTGGAGCCACGCCTGCAGGTATCCCGAGGCCGACGCGCCCGCGGGAAGCACCAGAATCAGTCTGGTCCAGTGCGGCGCCCCGGTCACGACCAGTGCCGCCAGGCCGGCGGCGCTCACGAGGAGCCCCAGGTGGCCGGCCATCCGCCGGCGGGCTATCTCAGCCGGACCGATATTGCATACGCCCGGGCTGTAGTCGACGACATTGAGCGGGCCCAGGCCCGCAGCGCTGGACATCGTTGAAACCTCAACTACTTGCCCCCGATCGTACAGCCGACTCCGGCGCGCGGCCCGCGGCAGCACATCTGGGTCGGCATCCGCGACAACTTGCCGCCACCGGCTGGTCGGTGCGCTGCGGTCGGGGGTGGACTGCTGCTCTCCGCTCCGCGCCTGACCTTACAGGGGTCCTTTCGGGTTATGTTGACCCGTACAATCGAGGAGCGATACTTGGCACCGGCGGGGCCGACTATTCCGATAGGTGGGTTACCGACGCTCCGAGTCGGGAGCCTCTCCAGGAGGATCCAGCGTGCTCTTCAACCGCAAGCGCCCCAAGGACAGCGAGGAGCGGCGGCTCGATCAGGCGGGGCTGGTCGAATTGCTCCTCGGCGCGGACGAGGTCGAACGCAAGCGACTCCTGCTCCTGGCGCTCCAGACCGGCGAGCTCCGCAAGTCCGAAGCCGCCGACCTGCTGCGCCTGGTGGATCGACTGGAATCCATATCTTCTGGCTCCTCCACCCGTGCGTCGTCCGGCAACCGCTAGCGACTGGCAGGCGTTCCCGGACCGGGCCTGACCGAGGTCGACTTCTGGAAATGCCCCTATCACGACGCCCGGGCCATGCTCGAGACAATGAAGCGAACGCACCAGCTGGAGCTGGCCGGCTCGCGCTGAGCCGCCGTCGTCCGAGCCGCCGTCGTCCGAGCCGCCGTCGAAGTAGGGCGATTCGTCCATTGACCCGGGCGCGGTGCGCGGAGGAAGCTCCGGCCGGCGTCGGCACGCGCACAATTGGCGCACCCGCCGAAGGTCAGGCGAAGCTGGGCCTGCAGGACAGGTCCGCCTTCGCCGAAACCTGAAGTGGGACGGCCAGTCCCTTCAGAGGGAGACCTCATGGTGGTTCGTCAACCGGGCCCGCCACCGGGCCCGAAGGAGAGGCCGGGCGCGAGCGCCGGTGGTCGTCGGCCCGGCGCCGACTTCGAGCCAGCGCGGCGGCGACAACGCGCCGCGGCCGCGGAGCACGCCCTCCGGGAGGCGGAGCGAGCCCTCGTCCAGACGGACGGGAGGGGCGCCGAGGAGGAGCTCTTTCCCTCGGGGGAGATGTTCCAGCTCGTGCTCGACACCATTCCCCAGCGCGTCTTCTGGAAAGACACGGACTCGGTGTACGTGGGCTGCAACGCGCCGCTCGCGCGCGATGCAGGCTTCGACGATCCGGCCCAGCTGATCGGCCTGACCGACTACGACATGGCCTGGAAGCCGACCGCGGACCGCTATCGGGCCGACGATCACGAGGTCATGGAGACCGGCATCCCCAAGATCAACTACGAGGAGCCGCAGGGTCGATCGGACGGCAGCGAGGGCTGGCTGCGGACGAGCAAGCTGCCGCTGCGGGCAGCCGATGGGCGAGTCATCGGCGTTCTGTGCACGTACGAGGACATCAGCGAGCACAGACGCGCCGAGGAGGCCCTCCGCCAGAGCGAGCGGTTCCTCGACAGCATCTTCGAGATCATCCCGAACATGATCTTCGTCAAGGACGCTCGCGACCTGCGGTTCGTGCGCTTCAATCGGGCCGGCGAACGCATGGTTGGACGTTCCCGCGACGAGCTGATCGGCAAGAGCGACTACGACATCAGCCCAAAGGAGGAGGCCGACTTCTTCGCCGCCAAGGACCGCGAGGTCCTGGAGAGTGGCGAGGTCCTCGACATCCCCGAAGAGGCGCACTCCAGCGGCGCCCTCGGCTATCGGGTCCTCCACACGAAGAAGGTCCCGATCCTGGACGAGGCCGGAAGACCCATCTACCTGCTCGGGATCTCGGAGGACATCACCGATCGCAAGCTGGGCGAGGAAGCCCTCCGCCAGAGTGAGGAGCGCTACCGCCACATCATCGAGACGATCACCGACTACGTCTTCAGCGTCGTCGTCACGGAGGGCCGGGCGGCGTCGACGACGCACGGTCCGGGCTGCGTGGCCGTAACCGGCTACACGCCGGAGGAGTTCGCCGCCAGTCCCGAGCTATGGCTCGACATGGTCGTTCCAGAGGACCGCGAGCTCGTTATCGATCAGTCGCGCCGAGTCCTGACTGGTGAGCGTATCGGGCCGCTCGAGCACCGCATCGTGCGCAAGGACGGAGCGCTGCGCTGGGTCCGCAACACTCTGGTCCCGCGGTTTGATCCGTCGGGCACCCTCCTCGCCTATGACGGGCTGATCCAGGACATCACCGAGCGGCGGGCGCTCCAGGAGCAGCTCCTGCAGGCGCAGAAGATGGAGGGGATCGGCAGGCTCGCCGGCGGCATCGCGCACGACTTCAACAACCTGCTTACCGCCATCCTTGGCTACCTGGAGATGGCCCGCCTCGACCTGCCGGCGGATCTGCCGGCGGATGACGCCGTTCGAGCCGACCTGGACGAGATCGGCACGGCCGGCGAACGTGCCGCGAGCCTGACCCGCCAGCTTCTCGCCTTCGCCAGCAAGCAGATCGTGGCGCCCGTCCGCCTCGACCTGAGTGCGCTGATCTCCGACCTGCTCAAGATGCTGCGCCCGCTTCTGGGCGAGAACATCGCCGTTGAGACGGTCCTCGAGCCTGGGATCGGGACCATCGAGGCCGATCCGGGCCAGATCCAGCAGCTGCTCGTCAACCTCACGGTCAACGCCGCCGACGCGATGCCGGATGGCGGGCGGCTCATCATCGAGACGGCAATGGAAGATGTGACGGAGGCCTACGCCGCCGCGCACCCGGGGGCCAGCTCGGGCAGCCACGTGCGGCTATCGGTGACCGACACGGGCTGCGGCATGAGCGAGGAGGTCCGCTCGCATCTGTTCGAGCCGTTCTTCACGACCAAGGAGCGGGGCAAAGGGACCGGGCTCGGGCTGGCGACGTGCCACGGCATCGTCCGTCAGATGGGCGGCCACATCCGCGTCTTCTCGGAGCCCGGAAGCGGGACCACGTTCCGCATCTTCCTGCCGCGCGTGGAGGGGCCGGCCACGGCCCGGCCGGCGGTCGCACCGGCCTCCCCCACTCCAACCGGGACCGAGACGGTCCTCGTCGTCGAGGACGAGCCGGTCGTCCGGCGGCTGGCGGTCCTCGGCCTGCGCGCCCAGGGCTACACGGTGATCGAGGCATCGGACGGGTTCGAGGCGCTCGAGCTCGCCGAACGCATCGCGCCCGAGTTGGACCTGGTGGTGAGCGACGTGATCATGCCCGGGATCAGCGGGCCAGAGCTCGTCAGACGGCTGGCTGCGGTGGCCCCTGGCGCGAGGCGACTTCTCGTGTCGGGGCACGCCGAGTCGACCGTGCTGCCCGCCGGGCTCACCGATGTCGGCGCGGCGTTCCTGCCCAAGCCGTTCACGCCCGAGCGCCTGGCGCGCAAGGTTCGGGAAGTCCTGGACGCCCCGGCCGACGAGGCGGCCTCGGCCTGAGCCCTCGGTTTTCCTCAAGCTGCCGGAGGATTCCGCGTGCGAAGTCTCGTCCCCGGGCGGTTGCGAGACCACCCAGGACGGGCACGCGGCGTGGTCATCGTCGACCCCCGAGCCGCAGGACCACCAGGGGAAGGGAGGTGCCTGGCGGCCCCGCGGAAGGGGGAACATGGCCCGCCCCGGGCCGCAGGGCCGACAGAGGGAGGAGAACTAACGGCCTGCGGACCAGAGCGATCATCGGCTAGCTACCGGGTTGCCGGGGTTGTACGGTCCGGCAAACTCATTGAGGTAATGCGAAACGATCTTCGACCGATCGGTGAGATCCTGACTGACGGCGACTCGCTCGTCAGCCCTTGATGGCCCCGCTGAGACCGCTTCCCCGCAGGAACATCCGCTGGAACAGCAGGAACAGTGCAATCGGGATAGCCGACGAGATCAGCAGCGCAGCGAGGAAGATGTCGAGCTGGGTCGATGACTGCAGGGTCGGGAGTCGCACCGACAGCGGCTGCAGGTCCGGATTCCGCAACACCAGCAACGGCCACAGGTAATCCTTCCACTCACCTATGACGGCAAAGACCGAGACGACGCCAAGGATCGGGCGCGACATCGGTAGGACAACCGACCAGAAGAGCCGGAACGGACCGGCGCCGTCGACCCTGGCAGCCTCGAAGATCTCATGAGGCAGGCCGTCGAAGAACCGCTTCATGATCACGATGTTGAACGCGCTAGCTCCCGCCGGAAGCCATACCGCCCAGAACGTGTCGATCATGCTGATATTCAGAAACGGCACATTTACGACCGTCAGATACAGCGGAACCAGCAACACGATCGAAGGGACGAACAGGGTGGCCAGCACCAAACCAAGTATGACATTCCCGAACCTCGGGCGCAGGATTGAGAGAGTGTAAGCCGCAGTCGTCGCAACCGTGATCTGAACCAACCAGCATCCCACGACTATCCAAACGGTATTCATGAAATAGCGATCGATGTGGGTCTGTGTCCAAGCAGTTACGAGGTAGGACAGGTCAAAGCCGTGCGGCCACAGCGCCATGGGCGTACGTAGGGTGTCCTGAGTCGGGGTAATGGCCGACTTGGCCAACCAGAGAAGTGGGCCCATGCCAACGATGAACAGAAAGACCAGCGTCACGCCGTGAATTGTCCGGAGGGTCCGACGCACCCCTGGGCGACGCCAGTCCGCGACGGAAACGATGCGCCGGTCGCCCTCGGGGGCGCCCCCGCGGCGCCACTTGGCAACTCTCGACATCATGAGGAGGTACTCCACGAGCGGGTGAGCCAGAAGTAGACCGCGGTGAATATGCCTAGGAATGCTGCCAGCATGACGCTGAGCGCGGCTGCCATCCCGTAGTCGCCGCCGAGGCTGTTCTGGAACGCGTAGTGGTAGATGAGGAGCAGCACGGTCGTGGTCGAATTGGCCGGGCCGCCACCGGTGAACAGGTACGGCTCTGTGAAGAGTTGTGCCGTGGCAATAAACTGGAGGATCAACGTGATGAGGAGAATCCCGCGCAAATGGGGCAGAGTGACATGCCAGATCTTGTTCCAGATCGAGGCACCGTCAACTTCGGCCGCGTCGTAGAGCTCGGGCGGAACGCTTAGGAGAGCGGCGAGGTAGATGATCACAGTTCCGCCTGCGGCGGCCCAGGTGGCCTCGAGCACGATCGACGGCATCGCGGTGCCCGGGTCCTGAAGCCACGGAAACGGCCCCAGCCCCACCCAGCCGAGGATCGAATTGAAGACTCCGTTCGGGCTGGCGTCGTAGAAGAACCGCCACAGGAGCACCGAGACGACGGGCGGAATCACCACGGGCAGATATGCAAGAGCGCTGTACAGTCCCTTGAAATGGCGCGTCTCGCTCATCACCACAGCCAGCACGAGCGGAATCGGGTAGCCGAAGATCAGCGCGAGCAACATGAAGTAGAGCGTGTTGGAGACGGCCGTCCCGAACAGCGGATCCGAAAGCACATTGACGAAGTTGTTGAAGCCCACCCACGTCGGCGGCGAGACGAGGTTCGTTTCCTGGAAGCTCATTACGAGCGCTCGTCCGATCGGGAACCAGGAGAAGACCCCGAAGATAATCAGCAACGGCAGCAGGAAGACAAGGGTGCTCAGTCCGTCCCTGCTGACCCAGGTCCGCATGCCACGGCGCTTGGGCATTGACTTGCGCTCGCTGCTCGCTGCTGCCGTTGCTGCAGCTGGAGAGCTCATGCCTGGGTTTCTGCCTTTCTGCTCGTCACCCGCCACGCACCAGAGCGTGGAGGATGCCCAGTCTGAATGGGAGGTGTGACGGGGGCCCTCCGGGCGGGGCCCCCGTCACTAATCGTCGGGTTATTCGCCCTTGTCGGGTTATTCGCCCTTGTCGATGGCGGCTTGGACTTGCGTGTTCGCCGCGTTGAGAAGCGACGTGATATTGGCGTTCTTGTTTGTCAGAACGGCCTGGACGACGGGGTCAAGAAGCGAGTACAGCGTCTGAGTGCTCGCTACCGGCTCGCTGTCCAACGGCTGGGTGAAGATGCTGTTCATGAACGGAGCCATCTGGGCCGTGGGCACATTGATGTAGCTCGCGATCCAGGTCTGGTCCTGATCGTAGATCGCCTTGGTGAAGATCGGCAGGGCCGGCACGCCGATGGGCTGCTTATTGGCCTGCAGCGCCTTGGCGTTGGCGACGGCATCATTCTGGTTGGTCATGTCGCCAAGGTAGTAGTAGTTGATCCAGTCGACGGCCGCGTCTCGCTGGGCCTCGGTCGTGTTGACGTTGACGGCCGCAAGGGTGCCGCCGCCCATGAGGGCAGCTGTCGAGACACTGGCGAGCGGAACGGTAGTAATACCGTAGTCAGCGGGATTGAGGTTGTCGTTCTGGATCAGGGTGGTGTAGAGGTCGGAACCGCCCAAGAACATGCCGATCTGGCCGGCGGCGAAGGCCTGGTTGATGGAGCTCCAGTTGTAGTCGAAAGTGGAGCCCATGGATGCGTCGGTCCAGCGCAGTTGCTGGAGCCACTGGAGGGCCGCGATGGTGTATTGGTTGTTCACCGTCGCTGTGACCTTGCCGTCGCTGCCAACGCTCTCCATGCGCCCACCGAGGGCGTAGGTCAAGGTCGACAGCTGCCAGCCACCGGTATTCTGCGTGGCCATTTGGGCGAACCCAGCGACCTTGTCCTTCTGAGCGATGGCCTGGGCATCGGCGCGGACATCGTCCCAGGTTGTGGGCGGCTTGTCGGGATCAAGGCCGGCCTGCGTGAACAGCGTTCGGTTGTACGTCAGGGACATGCCATATGCCGCGGTCGGCACGGCGAAGATCTTGCCACTGCTATCCTGCCCGTTCACGAGCAGGTTCGGGTTGAGCTGGTCGGCGTCCGGCAGAGCCCGCACGCGGGAGTCGATGTTGACAATCTGCTGCTGCGCGATCAGACCCTTGCCATCGGTGAAGGGGATCGTGAATACGTCCGGCAGCGTGCCGGCCGCGAGCTGGGCCGTGAAAGTCGTGGCCAGCCACTGGTACTCCTGCCCCTGGACGGTGATCCACGGGTACTGGGCCTCGAACTCGTCAACCCGAAGGTTGAAGGCGTCGAAGGCAGACTGCGTGCTGCCCGGGAGCAGACTGCAGACGGTGATGGTCACCGGCTTGGGGGTGGTGGCGGGCGTTGGTGTCGCGGCCGGCGCCGGCGTACCGGCGACCGGTGCGCTGGCGACCGGTGCGCTGGCTATGGGGCTCGGGGTGCTGGAGGAGCTGCAGGCGCTCACTGTGACGATGGCCAATGCGACCACCGCCAGAGTCCTGAACCTGCCTGTTGGCGAAGGGGTCATTCTTCACTCACCTTTAGTGTCTGGATTTCTGGCTCAGTTGGACTTGTCGGCTGAGCTGCGATTTCCCCACCGGGAAGCTTCCTGTGAGCCGTCATTCCATCCTCATTCTCCTCCCTGTGTCCGGAATTGCGGGGTGCGATGCTGGGTTGGGTTTGATTCGGAGTGCAGCCACGCGGTGGCATCCGGCGGCAGGAGACCACCCGTCACCTCAACACTGGCGAGGATGAGTGAGCAACCCGCCGGCAGCTCGATCGACGTATTCGAGAGGTTGGTAACGCAGAAGAACCTCTCGCCCCTTGCAAAGGCGAGCACGTCGTCCGCTGAGGGCAGCCACCGGAGATGATCGTCGCGGAGATCCGCGTGCCTCCGCCGGATCCCCAGCATCCTTCGATAGAGGCTGAGCATCGAGCCCGAGTCTCGCTGCTGCGCCTCGACGGTCAGCTCCGCCCAATGGTCCGGCTGCCGCAACCAGGGCTCCCCGGTCGCGCCAGCGGGGCTGAAGCCGAAGGGCGAGCAGGTCCCGGCCCAGGGCAAGGGAACCCGGCAACCGTCGCGGCCGGGGTCCGCACCGCCTGAGCGCAGGTACATGGGGTCCTGCAACTGATGGGCCGGCAGGTTCTGAACCTCGTCCAGCCCGAGCTCTTCACCCTGATAGATGTATAGAGAACCTGGCAGGGCGGCACACAACAACGCCGCCGCTCTCGCTCGCCTCCGGCCAAGCTCGACGTTCGTCGGAGTGCCCGCGCGTTTCGTCGCGAACGCAAACGACGAATCCTCCTGGCCATACCTCGTCACCGGGCGGGTAACGTCGTGGTTCGAGAGGACCCACGTGGCGGGGGCGCCCACAGGTGCGTGCGCGGCCAGTGTGCTGTCGATCGACTCCTTCAGGCTCGGCGCTTCCCAGGGCCGAGCCAGGAAGTCGAAGTTGAAGGCCGTGTGAAGCTCGTCGGGCCGAAGGTACTTGGCAAAGCGCTCGATGTCTGGGAGCCAGATCTCCCCAACCAGGATCCGCCTGTCTGGGTAGGAATCCGCCACGGCCCGCCAACGGCGGTATATCTCATGCAGCTCGTCGCGATCGGTGTTTGGATGCTCGCCGGGCCCGGGTGCCGCCGGTACCTCCGGCAGAGCCGGGTCCTTCATCAGCAACATCGCCGAATCGATCCGGACACCGGCCACGCCACGGTCGAACCAGAAGCGGAGCACCGCCTCGTGCTCGGCCCGAACGTCGGGGTGGCTCCAGTTCAGGTCGGGCTGCTGAGCCGAGAATAGATGGAGGTACCACTCGCCGGGCGTGCCATCCGGGTTTTGCGTTCGCGTCCAGGCCGGACCCGAGAAGTTGGACAGCCAGCCATTGGGAACCTCGTTGCCGTCTCTTCCCCGACCCGGATGGAACCAGAACCTTGCTCTTTCCGGCGATCCGGGCCGCGCTGCGAGGGCCGCCTGGAACCAGGGGTGCTG
>PMXQ01000090.1 GCA_003171065.1 Chloroflexota bacterium | reverse complement strand
ACCGCAACCCCCACGGCCGCGGCAACTCCCCGCCCGACGCCGACGCCCACACTCGAACCCACGCCCACCCCTCCTGCCATCGATCTCGAGTCCGTCGCGGCCGCTCGATCAGAGGTCGTCGGATCCCACGTTCACCTGTGCGGCGTGGTCACCGTGGCGCCGGGTCTTGTCGGCGCCGACAACCTGTTCGCGATCGCCGATTCGTCGGCCGGGATCTTCGTCCGTCTTGCCGTGCCGGTCGATGGCGTCGAGGTCGGTCGGTCGGTCGACATCGTCGGCGTGCTCGCGGCGCCTTACGGCCAGCTCGAGGTCCGCGAGCTGGAGGGGCTCGCCCTCGGAGCGACCGATGCGGCTCCCACGCCGATCGTCGCCACGCTGCCCGAAATCGGGGAGCAGCTGGAGGGCTCGCTGGTGACCCTCGAGGGCACGATCGACTCGGTCACCCTGGACAGCGGGCGGCTCGTCCTCACGCTCGGAGACAAGCAGACGGAGTTGCGCGTCCTCGCCGATCCACCTTCCGGCATCTCCAAGGCGGACGTGACCCGGGGCGAGCAGGTCACGCTCACCGGGATCGTGGGCCAGCGCGCCACCGCACTCGGCCGCGAGGACGGCTATCGGTTGTGGCTGCGAATGCCGAGCGACCTCAGGGCAGTTGTCCTCACGTCGCCGAGCCCGACCGCCACGCCGTCCACCACCGGGACCCCGCCTCCGACCGCAACCCCCACGGCCGCGGCCGTCTATCACGATCTGGCGACCGGACTCGCGGTTCGGGGTCGCACCGTGGACGTGGAGGCCACAGTTACGGCCGCGGCCGGAGTCATCGACTGGGGCGGCCCGACGATCGTCGTCGACGACGGAACAGCGGCCGTCGCCGTCGTCCTGCCGGTCGGGGTTGCCAGCCCGCGGGCCGGCGCCGGTGTCCACATCGTCGGCAAGACGGGCAGCCTTCACAGCGGGCCACGGGTCGTGGCGACGCTGGTGGAGGGGCTCGGCGACAGTGTGGCGGTGCAGCCGCGCCAGGTCTCCGGCGCGCTTGGGCCATCGGTCGAGTGGCGGCTCGTCTCCGTCTGCGGCCGCGTCCAGCGCCTCACGCGCGCGGGCTCGCGCTGGCGTGCCGACCTGGTAGTGGACGGGCAGATCGTGGCCGTGCTGGGCGAGCCGGGAGCCGACATCAACCCGGCGGGCATCGTCGCGGGACGGCTGGCGCTGGCCACGGGCATCGTCCGTCGTTCGACCTCCGATTCGAGCGTCTTCCAGCTGCTGCCGAGGTCCGCCGCGGACCTGAGCCTCGGACCGATCCCGGCCGCTTCTGGTCGGAGTGCCGGCCCGACAGCCACCGGGCTGGCATCCGGGTCCGGGGCCTCAGGCGCTTCCGCCGTCATCGAAGCCCACAGCACCGTTGCTGAGATCCCGGGCCACGATGGCGAGACCGTCACGGTCGCCGGCCTGATCGTGGACACGGGGCCCGCAACTGCGACGCTCGACGACGGCACCGGCCGTGTCCGCCTCGGCGGCCCGGCCGCTTCGGACGCGCTCTCGCTGCTCGAGCCCGGTGACGCGGTGGAGGTGACCGGACTGGTGTCACGCGACGCCGATGGCTGGCTGATCGAGGTCGATCCGGATCGGATCGTGACCCTCGCCGGCACGGCCTCGGGCGCGGCGGCCCTTTCGGACCGTCCTTCCGACGGCCCCTCACCCTCCGTTGAGGCCGCGTCGGACACGCCCGGGTTGGAAGACGAGGCGCCGTCGGCACGGGGCCAGGCCCACGGGTTGGCTCTTCCCGCCGGTGGGAAGGCTGGCCCAGACCCGATCGCGATCATCGCCCTCTTCGGCGGCGGCCTGGCGTTGCTCGCTCTACTCGGGCTCACGACCGCCCGGGCGGCCCGAGAGGGCCACCTGCACCGTCCAGGACGGCCCGCGCGCTCCTTTCGCGGCGCCCGAGAAGCACGGGACGTCGCCCCCAGATGACATCACCGATGGTCAACGATCATCCTCGGGGCGTGCGACCGCGTCGTGCCACCGTCAAGGGCACGCTTGACGCTCAAGTTTGACGCCGTCTATGCTCCGTCCAGGTGCCCAGCGTTGAGCACCAGGAACGGTGGAAGAGGTATTGCCGAACGCCGTCATACGCGTGCCCCATACCGGAGCCCGGCAGCACCAGAGCGAACTCGACCCCGGCAAGTCGGTCGGGGTTCTCTCCCCACCGCATCGTTGCGGAGTTCTCAGGGTTGCGGGTTCAACCGCGAGCGGCTGGAAGAACCGCCAGCGGTTGTGCTCGATGTTCTCGTACCGCCGTCCTCAGGCGGCTCTGCCTGAGGCGCTAGCGCAAGACCAGGGGCGCCGGCGCCCCATTTGGCAACACATACCGGGAGGCTGAGCGACATGGCAGAGGGATACTGCGTCAAGGACAAGAAGATGGTCGAGATCAAGGACCCGCAGAAGATCACCATGAAGAACGGGAAGCCCGCTACTCAAGGCACCTGCCCCACCTGCGGCGGCAAAGTGACCCGCATCGGAGCCTAGCCGCTCCTTCGGTCGGTTTGCAGCGACCCCCGCAATCCCGGGGGTCGCTGCCTGTCCGGGATACGACCGGGCCGAACGGCACAAGCGGCCCCCTCGAGCATGATCGGCGTCACGCCGGGCCCGGTCGGAGCAGACGCTCGCAACGGGCCAACCGGCCCGCTTGGGGCGCGAATCCGCTTTGCTAGAATTGGCGAGCATCCCACCAATTCCCCAACCGATGAGGTTCTCCTCTGTCAGCACGGCCTGTCCTCGCGCTCGACGTCGGCGGCACGCAGACACGCGCAGCCGTCGTGGTCGACGATGGAACGCGGATCGCTCGCGCCCAGAGCCAAACGCCCGTGGCGGACGGTCCTGCGGCGATCCTTCGCGGCTGCGTCGCGGCCTTGACCGAAGCTCGTGACGGCGCCCCTACGGAGATCCGCGAAGCGATCGTCGGCGTCGGGATCTCCAGCCCCGGCCCGGTCGATCCGTGGCGCGGCATGGTTCTGCAGACACCCAACATGGGCCCCGGGTTCAATGACGTGCCCATCGCCGCCAGCGTCGGCGGCGCACTGGGCCTGCCCGCCTTTCTCGATCGCGATACCAACGTCGCGGCCCTCGGCGAGATGGCGTTCGGGGCGGCCCGCGGTTGCTCCGACTTCATCTACCTCACCGTCTCCACGGGCGTTGGCGGGTCGATCGTGTCGGAGGGCCGCATCTTCCACGGCCCCGACGGCACCGCCGGCGAGCTCGGCCACACGCCCGTCGCCATGGCCGGCCTGTGCGGTTGCGGCGCGGTCGGACATCTGGAGGCGTTCCTCGGCGGGGCGTCCATGGCTCGCATCGCGCGGCAGGCCGTTGCCGAAGGCCGCAGCCCCTACCTCACCGCCGTGGCGGAGGAGGAGGGCATCGACGCCATCGACGCCAAAGACATCGCCGAGGGCGAGGACAGCGGCGACGAAACCTGCCACGCGATCCTGGAGCGCGGTCGCCGCGCCTTCGCCGTGGCCTGCGTCGGGTTCGTCGACGCGCTCAATCCAACTCGGATCGTGGTTGGAGGCGCCATCTCGGATGCCCAGGGTGCGCGGTTGCTCTATCCCGCGCGGGCAGAGGTGGCCGCGGTGGCCTTCAAAGTGCCCCGAAACCGGGTCCAGATCGTCCAGGCCGAACTCGGCGCGGACGTGGGCCTGGCCGGTTGTCATCCGCTCGTGATCGCACGCCTCGGCGACCCCGCCTGGCGCGGCGGTCGGCCAACGTCCACATCCGCGCAGAACGGTTGATCCGAGCGCGGCATCATCTCCTGGAGGATCAGACATGGCAGTTCGCGTCGGCATCAACGGTTTCGGTCGTATCGGCCGGCAGTCGCTGAAGGCGATCATCGAGCGCGCGCCCGGGCTCGAGGTCGTCGCCGTCAACGACATCGTGGACGTCCCGACCAACGCGCTCCTCTTCGCGCACGACTCCACCTACGGAAACTTCGACGGCACCGTCACCCACACTGACGACTCCATTGTCGTCAACGGCAAGGCGATCAAGGTCCTGCAGGTCAGCGATCCTGCCCAGCTGCCGTGGAAAGATCTCGGCGTCGACATCGTCATCGAGTCGACCGGCCGCTTCACCGAGGCCGACAAGGCCCGCGCTCACATCACCGCCGGCGCCAGGAAGGTCCTCATCAGCGCCCCGGCGAAGGGCGAGGACGTCACGATCGTCCTGGGCGTCAACGAGGGCAAGTACGACCCGGCCAAGCACGTGATCATCAGCAACGCCAGCTGCACGACCAACTGCCTGGCCCCGGTGGCCAAGGTCCTCAACGACACCTTCGGGATCGAAAAGGGCCTGATGAACACGATCCACAGCTACACCAACGACCAGAAGATCCTGGACGTCGCCCACAAGGATCCGCGCCGCGCCCGCTCGGCCGGCCTGAACATGATCCCGACCACGACCGGCGCGGCTCGCGCCCTCGCCCTTGTCATCCCGGAGCTCAAGGGCAAGGTCGACGGCTTCAGCCTGCGCGTCCCGACCCCGACCGTGAGCATCGTCGACTTCGCCGTCGAGCTGCGCGACGAGGCCACCGCCGACGCGATCAACGCCGCCTTCCGCAAGGCCGCCGCGGGCTCGCTCAAGGGCATCCTCGGCGTCAGCGACGAGCCTCTCGTCTCGATGGACTTCAGGGCCGACTCCCGGTCCGCCATCGTCGACTCCGCCCTGACGATGGTCGTCGGCGGGACGGGCAAGTTCGTCAAGGTCCTGGCCTGGTACGACAACGAGTGGGGCTACAGCTGCCGCGTTGCCGACCTGACCAAGTTCATCGCCGAGCGCCTCTAACCAGCGCCAAGTGCCGGATCGGGGCGGTCGGAGCGGCCGCCCGTCCCGATCCACGGCCCAGCCAAACCCGAGGTAACGATGAACAAGCTCACGATCCGCGACCTGGACGCCGCCGGTAAGCGCGTCTTCGTCCGCGTCGATTTCAACGTTCCGCTCGAGGACGGCAAGATCACCGACGACAGCCGGATCGTGGCCGCATTGCCGACGATCAGGGCGCTGCTCGCCCAGGGGGCGATAGTCATTCTTGCCAGCCATCTCGGCCGGCCCGACGGCAAGGTCCAGGACAGCATGCGTCTGCGGCCGGTCGCCGAGCGGCTCTCCCAGCTCCTCAAGATGCCCGTCCCGGTCACGGGCGATGCGTTGGGCGCCGGCACCGAGGACGCCATCAAGCGCCTCAAGCCGGGTGAGTGCATCCTCCTCGAGAACCTGCGCTTCCACGCCGAGGAAGAGAAGAACGATCCCGAGTTCGCGAAGGCGCTGGCCAGCTACGCCGACGTCTACGTCAACGACGCCTTCGGCACCGCCCATCGCGCACACGCCTCAACCGAGGGCATCGCCCGGCTGCTGCCGGCCTACGCGGGCCTGCTGATGGAGAAGGAGATCGAGTTCCTCGGCAAGCTCATGGAGAACCCGGAGCGGCCGTTCGCCGCGATCATCGGCGGCGCCAAGGTTTCCGGGAAAATCAAGGTCCTGCGGAATCTGGTCGACAAGGTCGACGTCCTCGTCATCGGCGGCGGCATGGCCAACACCTTCCTGCTCGCCCAGGGCAAGCAGGTCGGCAAGAGCCTGGTCGAGCCCGATCGAGTCGAGGACGCCAGGGCGATCATGGAATCGGCGGCTGCGCACGGGACCAAGATCGTCCTCCCCAGCGACGTGGTCGTGGCCAAGGAAGTCACCCGCGGCAGCGAGTACAAGACCGTCCCGGCCGACAAGGTCCCAGCGTCCTGGAACATCGTCGACGTCGGCAAGAACAGCCTGGACGCCATGCGCAAGGCCCTCGAGCCGGTCAGGACGGTCTTCTGGAACGGCCCGCTCGGCGTCTTCGAGATCCCGACCTTCTCGGTCGGCACCAAGGAGATCGCCCGCTTCCTGGCCGGGCGCGCCCAGGCCGGCGCGACTGTCGTTGTCGGTGGCGGCGACTCCGTTGCCGCCGTCGAGCAGCAGGGCCTGGCCGGCAAGATGACCCACATCTCCACGGGCGGCGGGGCGTCGCTCGAATTCATGGAAGGCAAGGAGCTGCCCGGCGTGGCCGCGCTGCTCGATCGTCCTGCAGCCGGGAGCAAGTGATGACAACCATCGATCTGATCGAAGCCCGCCAGATCCTCGACTCGCGCGGCAATCCGACCATCGAGGTCGACGTCGTCCTGGTCGACGGATCGGTCGGCCGCGCGGCGGTTCCGTCGGGCGCCTCCACCGGTGCCAACGAGGCGGTCGAGCTGCGCGACGGCGACAAGACCAAGTTCGGCGGCAAGGGTGTTCTCAAGGCCGTTGCCAACGTCCGCGAGATCATCGCCCCCGAGCTGCTCGGCACTGACGCGGCCGACCAGGCCGGCCTGGATGCCGCGCTCATTGCCCTGGACGGCACGCCGAACAAGGGCAAGCTCGGCGCCAACGCGATCCTCGGCGTCTCCCTCGCGGCGGCGCACGCGGTCGCGGCCAGCTACGAGATGCCGCTCTATCGGTACCTCGGTGGCGTCGGGGCGCGCATCGTGCCGGTCCCGTTCTTCAACATCCTCAACGGNNGGCGGCAAGCACGCCGTGAACTCAACGGACTTCCAGGAGTTCATGGTCGCTCCGGTCGGCGTCGACACCTTCGCCGACGCGCTCCGGGCCGGCGCCGAGGTCTTCCATGCCCTCAAGTCGATCCTGAGTGCCGAGGGCTTCTCCGTCGGTCAGGGCGACGAGGGCGGCTTCGCGCCGTCGCTGCCGTCGAACGAGGCGGCGGTCGAGGTCATCCTGCGGGCCATCGAGAAGGCCGGCTACAAGCCGGGCGACGAGGTGGCCATTGCCCTGGACCCGGCCACCAGCTCGATCCTTGTCGAGGGCACCGGAACCGGCAATGTTACCGGGCAGTACCGCCTCGAGCGCGAGGGCCGAACCCTCGACTCCGGCCAGCTCATCGACCTCTGGGAGAAGTGGATCGCGAAGTATCCGATCATCTCCCTGGAGGACGGCCTGGCCGAGGACGACTGGGCCGGCTGGGCCGAGCAGACCAAACGGCTCGGCTCCAAGGTTCAGCTGGTCGGCGACGACATCTTCGTGACCAACCCCGAGTTCATCGCCCGGGGCATCCGCGAGTCGTCCGCGAACTCGGTCCTGATCAAGCTCAACCAGATCGGCACGATCACCGAGACGATCGACGCGATCGCGATGGCGCGCCGAGCCGGCTGGACCGCCATGGTCAGCCACCGCTCCGGCGAAACCGAGGACACTACGATCGCCGACTTCGTCGTGGCCATGGGCACGGCCCAGATCAAGACCGGCGCCCCCTCGCGCTCCGAGCGGGTTGCCAAGTACAACCGGCTCCTCCGCATCGAAGAGGAGCTCGGCAGCGGCTCCCTCTACCTCGGCCGCAAGGCCCTGGCAGGCGCGAAGCCGTAGCTCTGTTCCGCGTCAGTTCAGCGGGCCGGCCTCCGGGCCGGCCCGCTGATTCCGTGGCGGTCCACGCGCGGTTCGGCGCTGGCGGAGTTCACGCAGCAGCGCGGATCCGGCGGCCGCGGCCGGCGGCGGGACACAAACTCCGCTCGGTACAAGCGCTCGCCTCGCTCACGATGGGTGGCTCGCTCGCCTGCTGCTCCCGCCGCCTTCTACCTTGCGCTCCGCCAGCCCCGTCCTGCCCCCGTCGCCGTCGCGGTCCTGCCCTGGTCGCCCACGCCCGCCACCCTCGTCGCTTGTCGGTCCGCCCGTCGGTCGTCCTGGTCGGGGGAAGGCACGCTGGCTCACAGTGGCACTCTGTCGCATGGGGTCGGGGCAAGAGGATTAGAGCCGACACTCCGTCGCGATCGTTGCTGATCCCGGTCGCTAACGTACCGAGCTACGTTGGTCGGGTCTGGAAGACGGCTTAAGGGCATTCCTTCCAACCGCCAGGAACCCGACCCAGACAGACCGCGAACCCGCGACGTCTTGGCGCCCGAGCCCCACGATCGGGCGGGCGGCGAAGCCTCAAGTCCTAGACAACAGCTGGTCCTTGAGGCACTGTCCGAGCCAGGCCTCGTACTTGTCGGCGGTCCAGCTCGCGATGTCCGTAAGCTCCGAATAGACCTCCGCCAACGTCAGCGCATCGAGGATGGCCGCCGCGTGCGCTGTGTCGATCCCCGTCGCCAACTCTGCCTCAAGCGAGCGGGCGAGCCGAGCGATACCGTTGCGCCGCACGCCGAGCACGTGCTCCGCTTCGGCCCGAACGGACGGATCGGTGGCGCCGGCATCGCGGTGGATGGCCACGACGTCGTGCCCGAACTCCCAGCGCCGGCGGATTGAGGAGGCGAACAACTCCAGCTTCCGCCCGGCATCCGTCTCCTCCATGGCGTCTTCGTACAGCGCCTCCGCGGCCGGCTGGCGCAGGACCGCATCGCGAAGCTCGTGGAGGATCCCCGCTTTCGAGCCGTAGACCGCGTAAACGGTCTGAACCGCAACACCAGCTTCATCGGCGACGGCCTGTAGTGTGGTTGCGCCGTAGCCGCGGGTCCTGAACAGCGCTCGCGCCGTATCGGCGATCCTGCGGCGGGTTACCTGAGCCCGCTCGTCCCGCAGGGTAAGCCTCGCTTTGACATCGCCCATGTCGGTAGAGTATCACTCTACGTCAATAGAGTATCACTCTACGTCAATAGAGTATCACTCTACTTAACGTAGGAGAATGGCATGTCTACCGAAAGCAACATCGCGGCATTTCGCAAGCTCATCGAAGTCGGTTTCACGAAGGGCGATCTCAGTGTCGCCGATGAGCTGGTCTCCCCCGACGCGCTCGAGCACCAGCGAGGGAGCAAGCCAGGGATCGAGGGCGTGAAGGCCACAATCGCAATCCTTCACGAGGGGTTCTCGGACTTCGAGCTCACGGTCATCAAGATCGCCGCGGACGGTGACACCGTCTGGGCGTTGAACCGCGCCCGCGGCGTCAACACAGGCTCGGTCATGGGCTTCCCGCCCACCGGGAAGTCATTCGAGATCGATGTGTTCGACGTTGCCCGTTTCGAGGACGGCAAGATCGTCGAGCATTGGGGCGTACCTGACCAGCTCGGACTGCTCATCCAGCTAGGGCTGATGCAGAGGCCGCAGCCGGTCGGCGCCCGCTGAGGTCGGCTGTCTAGGAACTCAGTGCCTCGATTCACTCTTGCCTGACGATATCGACCGAGAGCTCCACCGCCGGAATCGTTCCCCTGTTCTCGAGCCAGTGGGTCGTGTTCCGATCCTCGGGCCAGCCCACTCCCGGCCCATAGTCCGTAGCGACCCCGTTTCGATGGTCAGTGATCGTTCCCTGCAAGATGTAAACGGTGCCCGGTCTGCCTTTGTGGTCGTGAATCGGGCCGAAGACGCCCCCAGGCTCGATGGTCACCGTACGCATTCGAAGTTGGCGCCGTTCCATGCCCTCGATCTCAGGGCCAAGGTCAACCGTTGCAAGCAACTTCACCGTAACACCCTTCGTCTCAGGTGCCACCTGTTCGTTGCTCATCGTGCTCTCCTCTCTGTACGTCCAGGTCTACACGCGGCCATCCTGGATTCGCTCCCGCGTCGTCGAACACGCGGCTGCAGCTTCAGTCGCGTAGCCGCGACCTCAATACCAGGATAAGTACGATCCTGTACCAGGGACTCGGCCGGTTCATCCTGTCGCCCATGACGACCAACGCAACTGCTCAACCTTCGTTCCTCGCCCACGCGCAATATGCTGAGGTAGAGGAGCGACCTCCATGCTTGGAGTCCAGACAAGGACCCAACGTGGCCCGAAGTGAGTTCGAAGTAACCTGGTGAGCTTCCAACACCCGGTCCTGTCTGGCTGGGCAGCAGAATGGCGGGCCGCATTCCGGGTTCGAGCGCGCCAGATCAACAACGTGACGCATGCCTCACACTGCACCTATGAGCTTCAGAGTCCCCGCTGAGGCGTACGACCGCTTCATGGGACGCTACTCCGTTCCGCTCGCTCCGCAACTGGCGTCCTTCGCTGAGGTGACGGTCAATCAGCTCGTCCTCGACGTCGGCTGCGGCCCCGGTGCACTCACGACTGAGTTGGTCAGGCGACTCGGCCCGGCCGCCGTGACCGCCGTTGATCCGTCTGAGCAGTTCGTTCGCGCGGCTCGAGAACGCCTTCCCGGCGTCAACGTCGTACGAGCATCGGCGGAGCATCTGCCCTTTCCGGAGGGGTCCTTCGACGCGGTCCTGGCGCAACTCGTCGTTCACTTCATGGCTGATGCTGTTGCCGGGTTGACCGAGATGGCACGCGTGACACGCTCGCGGGGCGTTGTCGCGGCCAGTGTCTGGGATCATGCCGGCGGGCAGGGGCCGCTCGGCGCATTCTGGGAAGCGGCGCGCGCGCTCGACCCTGAGGTTGCAGACGAGTCCGATCTTGCGGGCGTTCGCGAGGGACACCTTGAGGAGTTGTTCGAAGCGGCAGGCCTGCAGAAGATCGAGGCCGCGATCCTGTCGGTGAGCGTCGAGCACCCGACGTTCCAGGAGTGGTGGGAACCGTTCAGGCTCGGCGTCGGGCCTGCTGGGATCTACACCGCCGGCCTCGATCCAGACCGACAGCGACAGCTTCGAAACCTGTGCCACGAACGCTTCCCGAACGAACCGTTTGTCGTGACCGCGCGCGCCTGGGCCGTCAGAGGGCTAGCGTAGCCGGCCACGAGCGCGGGCCTTCCGTCTCGGCCGGGCGTGACGGCTGGAGCCATACCCGAGCGCCTGGCTCACGCGAACATGGGAGCTCTTCGCGCGGCGTTGGAGATTTGGAGGAAGACGACCGAAACGGGTCAGTAGGGGATCCGGCGAGGGCAGCCGAGACGGGGAGCACGAGCGTGGAATCGGCGGCGGGGTAGGCGGAACCTACCTGAATGGTCGGGGCGAGAGGAGTCGGGCCTAGGCTAACCCGCTCGTCGGGGATCTGGATCCCACGTCTCCACCGCGGTCGCGTCCTCGTGACTATGGGCGGCGCCAGGCCACCTCTGCGCTCGGTGCGCTCTGCATGACGCGTATTCGACGGGGCGCGGATGCGGCGGTCCTGACTATCGGTGCGGGTCGTCGATCGTCCGTCTGGGTCAGAACGGGCTCGACCCCTAACTGGTCGGAACGCCATAGCCCTTGCAGGCCGAGGCCAGATCGTGATCAATCATCGCCTTGAATTGCTGAGCGAAGCCGCCATCCGAGACGTTCGCGCTGGGCATCACCATGTAGGCGTAAAAAACCGGAAATGCCGACGGCGCATTGGCGTCGCCTGCATTCCAGGCCCTCAGGACCCACGCGGCGACTATCTCGCACGATGGTAGTCTCCTCATAATTGGGTCGAGCAGTGAGTCGTCACCCTTCTCGCAATCGTGTATGCCTGATTCAAGGTTGGCCATCCCAGCCACCAAGGGCGACCTTATTGATCGCAACGCAGTCTCGAATTGGGCATCTGTAACTGTGCTTTTCGGCCACGTCTTCGGATTGAGTATCTCGCTCAGGGGGATGACGACCCCATTCGGAGTCGGCGTTGCCCGCACCGTTTCTATGGCCGTCGCCGTCGATGTCGCATTCGGGGTTGCCGACGGTGAGGTGGTCTGATGCTGGCTTGCGGTCGGGACCGGGCTCGTATGCGCGGCCGCGCAACTGGCCAACATGGGGCAAAGGGCCGCCGCGACGGCCATGAGAGCCAGGCGTGTGCCTGCCCTCCATACCGGCAGATTGCCACTTCCAAACAGATCGAGGCGATCGGCTGCAGAGTGGTTCAAATCGCGGCGTCCTTTCAAAGTCGGTGCTGCGCAAGGCGGGCGTGCGGCGCTGACGCGACGCGAATCAGGCGCATTGGGCCCACCATTTGAACTGTTCTATAGCAGCCCGGGCGTTGGTTGGGGCATCATAAGGGCCGACCGAAGACCATTGTCGGCTGCGGTTAGTTCGTGGTCTGCCGTCAGGTCCCCCATAAAGCCATCCCACGAGTCGACGTCGGTTGCTTCGGAGAGACTCGTGTACTTGGCCACCATCTTGCCGAGAGCAGTGTGGAGGGCGTCTGCCTGCGCTTGAACCGGTCCCCAGTGCGTGGCCTTCAGGTCGGCGTCGAACTGGGAGTAGAGCTTGGCCTCTTCCTTTGCCCAACTCGTCATCTTGGCCAAGTCATTGCCGGCAGCGATGAACCCGAAGGCGGTGGTATACAGGTCCGGATTGTTCTTGTCGGCGATCGCCTGATAGTGGGCGGCGAGGGAGACGAGATCAGTGGGCTCGGCCGCGGCGGATGGACTCGACGCGG
>PMXQ01000115.1 GCA_003171065.1 Chloroflexota bacterium | reverse complement strand
GGCAACGGCCGCCAGATCCTGGCCCCGGTCTTCGTCGACGACATCGGCGCGCTCGTCGGCGACGCGCTCGTCACGCCGGCCGCGCGAAATGCCACTCTCGAAGTTGGCGGGCCCGAAACGCTGACGATGGATACGGTCATCCGCGAAGCGCTGCGCGTACTGCACAAGAGGCGGCCGATCATTCACGCCCCGGTCGTGCTGATGAAGCTGTTCACGTGGCCGCTGACGCTTCTTCCATCACCGCCGATGACGCCGGACGCGATTGATTTCGTCGTCCAGTCCGCGCCCGTTGATACCGGGCCGTTGACCGCGGCGCTGCCGCGTCATCTCACGCCGCTCGCCGAAGGACTGACTTCGTATTTGGCACCTCACCCGCGCTCGAGGTAACGCTCGCGCTCCCAGGGGTGTACGGCCGCGTCGTACGCGTCGCGCTCGACGCGAGCGGCGTTGAGGTAGTGGTCTACAACGTCCTGCCCGAGGATCTCGACCGCGGCCTTGTTCTTCTCCAGGAGATCGATCGCCTCATATAGGGCGCGCGGCATCCGGTCGCAGCCCTTGGCGAGGTATCCGTTGCCCTTGTACTCGGCCGGCGGCTCGATCTTGTGCTCGATGCCGTACAGCCCCGCGCCCACCTCGGCGGCGTAGGCCAGATACGCGTTCATGTCGCCGCCGGGGAAGCGGTTTTCGATGTGCAGGCTCGACCCGCTGCCGACGATCCGGAATCCCGTGGTGCGATTGTCGCGGCCCCAGACCACGTTGACCGGCGCCCAGCTGGCGACGGCATAGCGCTTGTACGAGTTGATCGTCGGGGCAATGAATAGGGCCAGGTCCCGCTGCAGGGCCATCATCCCGCCCAGGAACCAGCGCATCGTCTGGCTCATCCCATACGGCTCGGCGCCCTCCTCGTGGAAGAGCGCCCTGTCGCCGGCCGCGTCCCACAGGCTCATGTGAAGGTGGCCCGACGACCCCGTCCATTCGGCATACGGCTTGGCCATGAACGTCAGGCCATAGCCGTTGAGCCAGGCGATCTCCTTCGCGCCGTGCTTGAACAGAACGCTTCGATCGGCCGACTCGAGCACGTCGTCATAGCGGATGTTGACCTCGTGCTGCGACGGAGCGGCCTCGCCTTTGCTGAATTCGATCGGAATTCGAGCATCGGTCATCTGATTGCGAATCTGGCGGTACAGCGGCTCGAGCTTCGTCGCCTGGAGCAGATGATAGTCCTCGTTGTAGTAACCGACCCGCTCGATGTCGTTGTAACCTTTCTCGCTTAGCTCCTCGAAGGTGTCCGACAGGACGTAGAACTCGAACTCCGTCCCGGCCTTGACTGTGTAGCCAAGACCGGCAGCCCGCTCCACCTGACGCTTCAGCATCGAACGCGGTGAGATCGGAACCTCCAAACCCGTCTCTTCGTCTATCGCGTCGCACAAGACGATGGCAGTCGATTCGAGCCACGGCAGAACGCGAGTCGTCTCCCAAACCTCGCGCCCGATCCAGTCGCCGTATCCCGTTTCCCAGTTCATCAGCCTGAAGCCGTCGGGCGTATTCATCTCCATGTCCGTGCCCAGAAGGTACGTGCAGAAATGAATGCCGTGATCCACGACGCCCTTCAGAAACGCCTCGGCCTGGACGCGCTTGCCCATGAGGCGGCCCTGCATATCGGTCAGAGCCACGATGACGGTGTCGATACGCCCGTCGCGGACGAACTGGCGCAGCTCCTCGAGCTGCCTGGGGGCAGGGCCGCCGGCGGCGCCGCGTGCCCCGGCGCCGCGTGCCCCGGCGCCGCGAGTCGTTGAGTCGTGGGCCGCTGCGCCGTGCTGGTCGCTCATCGTCATCTCCTCCGCGCTCGGCATGCGCCCCCGGCGTCGGGTGCGGCGCTCCTCGTCCGGTATTGTGGCTCGTGTTCGCCCGCGACGCCCTGGAAATCCGCCACGGGCGCCGCTCTCGCGCCTGCGGCCCACCCGCGAAGGGGCCCCCCGACCCGCGATTGGCGCGAGCAGGGTAGAGTCTGCAGGCTGCACGTTCGACGCGCCCGAATACGCCCGATTGTGCAGACTTCTACGACCGCCGCTCAGTAGGGCTCGTCCATGGGCGGTGGCAACCCGATCCGCACGGCGACGTGGCCCGGAGGAGACGCGCTGTCGGGGGAGCGGAGCGGCGAAACGTAAGAGGTAGACACCACCTGATGAGCGACCCCCGCGTCGAGCGTGGCCTCGACGATCAACTCCCATCCGACCGGTTTCCATCACCGATCCACTCCGACCTT
Organism: Chloroflexota bacterium; assembly: GCA_003171065.1. Lineage (GTDB taxonomy): Bacteria > Chloroflexota > Limnocylindria > Limnocylindrales > CSP1-4 > Fen-1039. The sequence continues at coordinate 12,395 of PMXQ01000115.1, read as the reverse complement.
CCGACCACCCGCCGGGCCCACCCGGAAGTAGTGATCCCGTCCGGGACGCCCGGGACGCCAGCCGCCGGCGGGCTCCGCACCCGCCCTCACGGTGTGCGCGCCACAACGCCCCCGGCGCTCGAGAGCGCGCCCCGGCCAAAAGCGCACCCGCGGAGCCGCCGCCGGGCGCAGCCCTGGCAGCCACCCAGGATCGGCCTACCCTCGTTGCACGGGCCCACGCTCCACCGACCCACGCTCCACCAACTCACCTGGCCCCTCTCGATCCGGCAGACCATCTCGGTGGCCGTCGGTCTCGCGACCGTCATCGCCGTCGTGGCCGGCATGGTCATGCTCATACCCAGCCAGCCGGTCGCCACTCCCGCCACGGGCAGCGTGCGCGCGGTCGACTTCCGAGCGGCGTCCAAGCCGCCCACTGGTGACTTCTACTACGGACCGTATTTCGTCTCGCAGGGCTCGCAGCTGCTGATGATGGGCAGCGACGGCAAGACCAGCACCGTATGGTCGTCGACCGATGGCTCGACATGGGAGTCCATCGCGGCTCCGGGCTCGTTCGGCGCGCCCAACCAGCGTTTCGTGGTCCTGGGCTTCGCCGACGACGGCAACGGCGGCCTGGTCGCAGTGGGCGATGGGTTCGCGGCCGGAAGCAAGGTCGTCGCCACCGCCTGGCACTCACACGACGGCCGAACCTGGTCGCCCGCCACGGTCGATGTCCCCAACGATACCGAGATGATCGGCCTGGCCGAGCGACCGGGCGCGATGGTCTCCGCCGGCAACGGCGTCGCCTGGTTCTCACCGGACGGGTCGAGCTGGACCGCCGTCGTCCTGCCGAACGCCACCGGCTACATTCCGCGGGCGGTTCGGGCCTGGGCCGGTGGGTTTGCGATCGTCGCCGTGTCGACCGGGACCGATCCTCGCCATACCAAGGCCTGGACCTCGTCCGACGGCAAGACCTGGACCGAGGCTGCGGCCGAGCTCGCAGGCTTCGAGGTCCAGGATCTGGTGGCCTATGGGAACGGGCTCGTCGCTGTCGGCGGTCAGATTCTCACGCCGGTGGAGCTGGCGACGCCTTCGCCTTCGCCCTCGCCTTCGCCAACCGCGGGTCCGTCCGGATCGACGAGCAAGACCACTCCGAAGCCAACCCCCAAGCCGGCCAAGACCCCGGCGCCATCTCCGGGGGCCTCGGGTGCTTCGCCCTCGCCGACGCCCGCACCCACGCCGCCACCGACGGCAGCAGTGGCGATATCGTGGATTTCGCCTGACGGCATCCACTGGTACCGAGGAAACGCTCTGCCCTCTCCGGACTCCCAGGCACTTGAATCGGTCACACAGGTGTTCGATTCCCTGGTTGCCGTTTCCTCAGAGCCGACCAGCATCATGGGCGCGACCACATCTCCGGGAGCGTCCGCTTCTCCGACAGGTTCCGCGTCCCTCTGGACATCCGACGACGGCCTGACCTGGAAACCGCTGACGACCAGCGCCTCGGCCCTCACCCGCGGCCAGCTGGCGCCGTTTGGCACGAGCCTGGTCCTGGCAGGGATCGACGCGAGCGGCTCACTGGCCGTCCTGACCGGCGACTTGACGCTTGGCTCGCCGCTGCCGGTGGTCACGGTCACGCCCACGCCCGCGTTCTCCATCTCCCTGAACGCCGGCGCGACGCCGATGGTCCCCGGGCTCACCGCCGCCAGCACCCTCGGCCCGGTCATCGCCACGACGGATCAATTCCTCGCCTTCGTCAGCGGCAAGAGCGGAACGACCGTCTTCTCGTCGCCAGACGGCAGCACCTGGTCGACTCAGGCCGGCCCGGCCGTGCTTGCCGGAACGGCCTCCTCGGCGACGGCCACCCTGACCCCTGCCGCGGGGACCGCCAGCCTCGTGCCCGCCACCGGGACGGCCACACTGGCCCCTGCCGCGGGGACGCCCGTCGTGTCGGCTGCCGCCCTCGATAGTCAGGGCGGCGTCGTCGCGGTCGGCAGCATCTCCACGGCATCGGGTCAATCGGCCGCCATCTGGCACCTTGCCGGCACGACCTGGACGGCGGGGACGATCAGCGGCGACGCGCCGTCGAGCCTCGGGTCCGTGGCGGTCCACGGCGGCGACTTCGTCGCGGCCGCAAGCTCGGACGATGGGCCGCGGCTCCTGTACTCCGGCGACGGCATGTCCTGGGTCGAGGCCTCCATCTCCGGTGCCGATGCGTACTCGCTGACGGTTTCGTCGTGGTCCAGCGGGTTCATCGCGTCCGGCGTCGACGACACCGGCAAGGCGGCGGCCTGGACCTCGTCCGATGGTCTGACCTGGGTCGGGGCGAGCTGGAAGCTGCCATCGAATGGCGGCATCGTGGTCGCCACCCGCATGGGGCTGGTGACCACGAGCCAGGGCCTGACGGGCAGCACCAGCTGGTGGTGGTCGGCCGACGGAAAGGCCTGGCAGGACTCCAAGCTCACGACCACGGGCGGCTGCTGGGGCACGCTGGATTCGGGCTTCGTGGCAGTCTCCGCGCCGTCGGCCGGCTCCACGGCTGCCGCCGGCTCCGCGGCCCCCGGCCGCTCGGCGAGCCCCGCCCCCGGGTGGACATTCTGGGCCAGCAAAGATGCCCGGGCGTGGCAGCAGCCGATGGCCAACCAGTTCTCGTTCGGCGGGTCCACCACCTGCGAGGTCGCCGCGCTGCATCAAAGGGTCGTCGTCGTGGGCTGGGCCAAGGCGGGAATCCTGCAGGATTTCTACGGCGACCTGACCGGGCTCTGACGCTACGCGCACCGGTCACGGCGCCGCAGATCGCCGGTCCGACGAACGCAGGCCGGCACAGCGACGAGCCGGGCTGCGGGCCGCTGCGGTCGAGCTGTTCGGGCCGTTTGGGGCGAGCCCCGGTACCGCCGCCTGCCCGTCCTCGACGTCGCTGAGTTGCTATCCTGTCCTCCCGGAGGGGCAAGCGCGGGTTCGGACTCCAGTGACCCGGCCCGCGGACGATTTCTCGCCAGGCGGTATTCCAGGCTGGCTGGCCCATATCAAGGAGGGCATGGAGTAGGTGGCTGACGTGCAAGCGAGAGCGGGGGCCAATCGGGCCGCGGCCAAGCGGATAATCCTCCTGATCTTCGTACTGTCGGGATTCGCCGGCCTGGTGTACGAAGTCGTCTGGGCGCGCCAGCTCGTGCTGGTCTTCGGCAACACGACTCAGGCTGTCTCCGCGATCCTCACCGGATTCTTCGGCGGCATGGCCATCGGGAGTGTCGTGGGCGGCCGAGTCGCCGACCGTGTGCGCAACCCGCTCCGCATGTACGCCATCCTCGAGCTTCTCGTCGTCGTGGCCGTCCTGCTCACACCGGCGACGTTCCTCGGCATGCGCGAGGTCTACCGTGGCGTCTTCGACACGCTCGAGCAGAACCCGACCCTGCTGACGCTCGTCAGGTTCGTCCTGTCGCTCCTGGCCCTCGGGCCGGCGACGATACTCATGGGCGCAACGCTGCCCACTCTCTCGCGGTACCTGGTGCGCGATCACAACACGCTCGGCACCGAGTTCGGCAGCCTGTACACGGTCAACACCTTCGGCGCCATCCTGGGCGCGGTGGCGGCCGGCGTCTTCCTCATCGAACTCATCGGCCTGGAGGAAACGCTTCTCGTCGGCGTCGCCTGCTCAGCCACCGCCGGCGTGTCTGCCTTCGCCCTCAGCCTCTGGCAGCGGCCCTCTTCGCCCCAGGAGCCGGCCGCCACGACCGCCGCGGCCGCCACAACCGCTACGCCCGCCGGTTCGCCCGCCGGTTCGACCGCCGGTTCGACCATCGCGACGGCGGCCCGGTCCGCGGTGGGAACCGGGGTGGCCTCGATCTCTCGCCCGAAGCTGGCCCTGGCGGTGGCCTTCGTGTCCGGCCTCACCTCGCTCGGCTACCAGAACCTCTGGACCAGGATCCTCTCATCGGGGACCGGGAGCTCGAGCTACGTCTTCACCGGCATCCTGGCCATCTTCCTGACCGGCATCGCCGTGGGAGCATTCGTCTTCTCGCGCTTCCTCTCGAAGACGCGGCACCCTGTCGCCCTGCTCGGCGTCGCGGAGATCACGCTGGCGTTCCTGGTCCTGGCCAGCCTGGGGATCGAAACGAAGTACCTCGTCAGCTGGAGCTTCCTGCGAGAGCTGGTCGTCGTGGTCGCCCCGCCCGCCCTGGTGATGGGCGTCGTCTTCCCGATGAGCTCGATGCTCGTCGCCGAGTCCGACGAACGAGTCGGAACCAGTGCCGGTCTCCTGCTCGGAGCGAACACAGTCGGGGCGCTGTGCGGGACCTTCGTCGTCCCCTTCTTCCTCATGCCGTTCCTGACCTCACCCCGGTCGGTCGTGCTCATCGCGGCCATCAACGCCGCCACCGGCGTCGTCCTGCTCTGGCAGGCAAAGCCCCTGGCCCTGGGCCTGCGGCGGATGGGATCGGCCCTGGGCGGGGTCGCGGCCGTCGTCGCGGTGATGCTGATGGTCGTCCCGAACGCGCTGGTCGTCGATCCTTCCACCTCCACTCTGTTGCGCCTCCACGCCACGATCCTCGGCCAGGCCGAGGACGACGTGGCAGTCACCCAGGCGGCAGACGTGCCCGGTGCGCTGTTCAATCTGCGGCTCTACGTCGGAGGGAACTCGATGACGGGGGTGTCGGCGATCACGCGATTCATGCCCGACCTGCCCCTCATGGTCAGGCCCAACGCGCAGTCCATGTGCATCATCGCTTTCGGCATGGGCTCCAGCTACCGCAGCGCCCTGCAGGATGGACTCAACGTCGAAGCGGTGGAGCTGGTCCCGTCGGTCCCGAGCATGTTCAAGTACTTCTACCCCGACTGGCAGCAGGTAATGGCCAACCCGAAGGGGCACGTCATCATCGCCGACGGCCGCAACCACGTCGAACTGACGAACCACACCTACGACCTGCTGATGGTCGATCCGCCTCCCCCGATGAACACGTCGGGAACGGCGGTTCTCTTCTCTCAGGAGTTCTATGCCGCGGCGCGGGCTCGACTGAATCCGGGCGGCGTGATGATGCAGTGGGTCTATTCCGGCTCGGGCTTGACCGTTGACGAGCTGCGGAGCCACGCCAGGACGTTCAAGAGCGTGTTCCCGCACGTGACCATCGTCTTCTCCCCGATGGCAGACCCGAACGGCGTCCTGATGCTCGGGTCGGACGACCCGATCAACCTGACCTCGGCCGGAATCGAGTCCGTCCTCTCAAAGCCCGGCGTCGTGTCCGACCTTTCCGATGCGGCGGACTCCCCGCCCGGGATCACGACCATGAGCCAGTGGGAACAGCTGATCCTGAGCAGCGTCTGGATTTCCGACGCCAAGGTCGAACAGTTCGGGGCAAGCGGCCAGATGGTGACGGACGATCGCCCCTACACCGAGTACGACCTGCTTCGCCACAAGTTCGGGCCCAAGTCGCCCAAGGTGACCAGGGCAAACCTCCTCGCGGCCATGCCCAGCTAACCTTGGTCAAACGATACTTCTCCGGCCGGTGGCGTCCCTTGGAAATAGGCCCCGACACAGGCGAAGCCGCCCGGGCCCCGGCGGTCAGCCCGCGACCGGCCATCGCCGCGAGTCCTCCTCGGCACCCTGTATGAACACCTGACGGAGGCGCTGGTCTAGACGGGCGCGGCGCCCGTCAACCCCCCTGTGCGCTCGCCAGCCCGTTTGGCTTCGGTCGCTACGTCACGCGCCCGGGCTGGCCCGACGGCGGCGTAGGACCGAACTCGTACAGGCAGAAGCGACATACGAGCGCGGCGGCTTTCACCTGCTCGGCGCACTGGGGGCACGTCTTGGTGTCGTCCTTCGGGCTCACCGCAACGGCGGGTACCACCTGGGCCGGAACCGCTGATATCGCTGGGTTCGGAGTCGGTGGCCGGTATTCGTAGACGACCACGAGTTCCCCTGCTGGCTTCGTCCTAAGTAGGTGAACAAGGACGATGATCCCAACGAGGAAGACAAGGGTGAGTAAGGCCAACACCCACGCCCCTGCGCCCCAGGATCCGGGGACGTAGGTCTGCGAGACGGGGAACCAATGGTGGGAGGCGAGTTCCTGCGCTTCCTCTTCGGCTTGGGCCGCCAACGATTCGTGCTCGCCCTGATAGCGCACTGTCCGGGTCGCGCCAGGGGTAGTTGGCCTCGCGAACCAGGCTAGCTCGTGGTCTCCTGGATGCGACGGAGGCAGGAAGCAGCGATATCCCTCGGGGTCGGTCCATGCACAACGACGCCACTGGTGGCTTCCTTGATGCGAAAGGAACCGGACGCAGCGATATCCCTCAGCGTCGGTTGCTTCACAACGTAACCATTGTTGATTCGCCATGAACTTCGATCCACCTGCCCGAGAAGCGCCTCGAGACGCGGGCGCGCTCGTGGCTGGAAGTATGCGACGTTGACGCGCGCCCGACTCCTGCAAATCCCGTGTTCAGGCGGCGGTCCCCAAGCGGAGAACCCTGGACCCGAGATCGTCCCAGCCACCCCCGTGAGCGATATCGCTCGGGGCTGGTATTGAGCCGGTGGTCTGGGGCCGCGTGATTCCGGGTGATCCCGGGTGATCGCGGAGGTGCTACACCCCGCCGACGAGCTCTTCGGCGGCATGCTCGAACTCGCGCTCGATCTCGGTCAGCTCGACTTCCCCGACCTCGACGATCGGGCCCTTGAAGTGCTTGCGCGCCCAGGCGAAGTAGTAGATGAGCAGGAACCCGAGGAAGACGATATAGGCGAGCCACGTGAAGGCGTTGCCCGAGGTTGGCCACAGGAACAGGACCGAAATCACGACGATCCAGGCGACGGCGACCAGGGCGATGGGCTTGGAGAAGCGGCCGAGTCTCCACACCGCGTGTTCTCGCCACTCCTGCTTGCCAAAGACGCCGAGGAAGATCGGTACTCCGTAGGCCCAGTAGAGCGCGATCGTGCTGATGGCGGTGACGATGGCGATGGCCGTGGCCCCGCCGAAGATGAACGCCGCGTTCGTCAGCAGATAGCTGAACACGGCGATCGCGGCGATCGCGTTGGCCGGCGTGCGGAACCGATGGGAGACCTTGCGGAGCCAGGGCGATCCGGGCACGCCGTGGTCGCGGCTGAAGGCGAAGAGCATTCGGCCAGCGGCGGCGACGGAGGCCAGCCCGCACAGGCTCATGGCCACGGCGATGGCGGCGCCGAGCCAGTCGCCCAGCGTCCCCAGGTTGTAGGTGAGCGTCGAGAAGACTACGGCGGCGCCGCCGTAGTACTGGCTGCACAGCCCGGTCGGAGTCGCGACGCAGCTGGGGTTGAAGACCTGATCGAGGGGCGGCAGATGTGTCACCAGGCCCAGGAGGACGATGTAGCCGACCACGGCCGATACCGCCACCGAGATGAAGACGCCCCAGGCGCTCGCGAGTCGGGCGCCGATCGTCTCCTCGGCCACGTGCGCCGACGCGTCGTAGCCGGTGTAGGTCCACTGCGCCTGCAGCAACGAGAAGAGGAACGCAACCGGCAGCGCATAGCCGATCGCGGGGCCCAGGTTGATTGAGCCGCCGAACACCGAGGTGTTCAGGCTGGTGTCCTGCGGCGCCACCGCGAACGGGCTCAGCCCCGAGTGCGCCTTGCCCGAACTGATCAGGAAGAGCGCCGCGACGATCACGAGCACGGTACCGATGTGCCACCAGACCGAAACGTCGTTGAGCAGCGCCACGATCCTGATTCCGGCCACGTTGAGGACCAGCTGGATCGCCAGTAGCGCGGCCATGGTCAGGAGCTGGCCGCTCACGAAGGACGAACCCAGGATGGCCGAGCCGTTGCCGTAGGCGATCCCGAAGTTCGACAGGATCGGCGTCACGATCGACGAGTTGACGAAGCTGGCAGCGGCGAAATCGATGCCGGCCACGATGGCGATCTGGCCGGCCAGATTGAACCAGGCAGTCCACCAGCCCCAGTCCTTGTTCTTCATCCGGCTCGACCAGTAGTAGAGGCCGCCGGCCGTCGGGTAGGCAGACGCGATCTCGGCCATGGCGGCGGCGATCAGCAGGGTGAAGATCGAAACCAGGGGCCAGCCAATGGTGCTGGCGGCGGGGCCGCCCCAGGCAAGGCCGTAGTCGAACAGGATCACGGCGCCGGTCAGGATCGAGATGATCGAGAAGCTGATGGCGAAGTTGGAGAATCCCCCCATCGTCCGGAAGAGTTCCTGCGCATACCCCAGGCGGTGCAGATCGTGGACGTCCTGCTTGATCAGCTCCTCGCGCGATGCCTTCTGTTGAGTCACTCGGACCTCCTCGAAAACGGCCTGGAACGACTCTTCGTCAGCGGTGCGGTGACCGCACTCGAGATCGCCTTCTCCACGGCCGCGACTGCTGACTTCTCGTCCGGGCGACGGAGCGGTCCGACGCGAGGGACGACGCGTCCGGACCGGCGCGTGCGGGCCGCCAGTCCAGCCCAGGGAATATACCCGTTCGAGCAGCCGGGAATGTACCGGTGTCCCACGCGCAGACCGGATACACGGCCAATGTCGGGACTGTCTCCACCCGCTGCGACAGCCCTCGCCGGCCGATCGAGGCGCCGGCGGAGCCCGGCGTCGGTCAGGGCGGGGGCGGCGCTGAGGGGGTGAGCGAAGGGTTGAAGACGGCGGCGCCGGCGAGGGCGAACAAGATCGTGAATACGAGCACGAGCATGACCACCGTGCCTGCGCCGGGCCACGTCGTTACCGACGGCATACCAGCGCCGCCGGATCGCTCCGTTTTCGTCGCCGGCCGCCGCCCACACGAACAGGGCCACAGCCGTCGTGAGCACGTCCAGGACGGGAGCGAACATGCCCACCAGGAAAGCCAATGACCTTGTCGGCATGGGGACCGACGAGAGACGGCTGGTCGTCGATGATGCCCCTCCGATCGAGTCGAGCTGGGTCCAATCGCCCGACTCCACCCGGCGGATTCTAGCCGACGCGAACCGCCCGCCCGAGTGAACCCGCGACACGCCGGACCGCCCCGCCCCAAGAACGCCGGCCCGGCGCCCGGCCGGGCGTGCCCGGCCGTTTCTGCGTGGGGCCCCATCGCGCGGCGGCGATAGACTCTGCCAGTACGAACCGCGCCCCGTGCCGCGCACCGCCGAAAGCACCTCGAGCGAGGAGCCGACCCCACCATGACATCCAACGCCTCAGGCCAGTCGAAGCCTCCCGCCAGCCCGGCCGCTCCGGCCACTCCCCCGACTCCCCGCCCCGGGTTCCGTGTCGAGAAGGACCCGCTCGGCTACCTCGAAGTCCCCGACTCCGCCTACTACGGCGTCCAGACCGCGCGCGGCATCCACAACTTCCCGATCTCGGGCACGTTGCCGCACAGGGCCCTGGTGCGAGCCGTCGTCCAGGTCAAGAAGGCCGCCGCCCGCGCCAACATGACCACCGGCCGGTTGCCCAAACAACTCGGCAACGCCATCGTCGATGCGGCCGACGAGATCCTGTGCCCCACCGAAGCCGGCGCCGACGAGGCCGACGATTTCGAGCCGCGTCGACCCTCGGACCCGATGAAGGCCGCCTTCGAGGCCGCTCGGGCCGCCAAGCAGGCCGAGCTGATCGACAACTTCCGGATCGATCCCTTCCAGGCCGGCGCCGGAACGAGCCACAACATGAACGCCAACGAGGTGCTGGCGAACCGGGCCATCGAGCTGCTGCATACCCAGGGCGTGGGCTCGGGCAAGCGCGGCGACTACGCCGTCTGCAGCCCCAACGACCACGTCAACATGGCCCAGTCGACCAACGACGTCTTCCCGACCGCGATGCGGATCGCCACGCTGGATCTGATCCGCGACTTCATGCCGGCCGCCGGCGAGCTCATCGCTGCCTTCGAGGGCAAGGCGCGCGAGTTCGATGACGTCATCAAGTCCGGCCGAACGCACATGCAGGACGCCGTGCCGATTCGGCTCGGCCAGGAGTTCGCCGCCTACGCGCTGACGCTTCGCCGCGGGGTCGATCGCCTGGCTGCCGCCGCGGATTCGATCGCCGAGCAGAACATCGGCGCCACAGCCGTCGGCACCGGCCTCAACGCTGAGCCCGAGTACATCGAGCTGGTCGTCCGCTACCTCGCCGAGCAGACCGGCCACAAGCTCCGCGGCGCCGAGCATCTCGTGCAGGCGACCCATTCGATGCGCCCGATGCTCGAAGTATCGGCCGCCCTGCGAGGCATCGCCGTGGACCTGATCAAGATCAGCGAAGACCTGCGCCTGATGTCGTCGGGCCCGATGACCGGCTTTGCCGAGATCACGCTGCCGGCCGTCCAGCCGGGCAGCTCGATCATGCCGGGCAAGGTCAACCCGGTCATGGCCGAATGTCTCTCGATGGTCTGCTTCCGCGTCATCGGCAACGACACGACGGTCGCCTGGGCGGTCTCAGCCGGCCAGCTCGAGCTGAACGTGATGATGCCGGTCATCGCCCACACGACGCTCGAGTCGCTCATGATCCTGACGAACATGAGCCGGGCTTTCGCCGAGTTCTGCGTGATCGGCATCGAGGCCAATCGGGAACGGGCCCGAGATCTCATGGAGCGCTCTTCGGCACTCTCCACGCCGCTGGCACCGTATCTGGGGTATGCCCTCGCCGCGGACATCTCCAAGCAAGCGGTCCGAGAGGGCCGGACCATCCGCGAGATCGTCATCGAGCGGGGCATCTTCGCGCCCGACGAACTGGACCAGCTACTCGCCCCGCATGAGCTGACCGAGCCCGGCGTGGCCGGAGGCTTCCGCTTCACGCCCAAGCTCCCCGAGGGCTACAAGCCGCCGACGGGCCCCGTCGGCGCCGGAGGCTGACTCCGGGCTCGAGGCATCGCCACGCCGGCCAGATCGAACACCCACCCGGAAGCCGGCGAGCCGCCAACGACTCGCCGGCTTGTCGTGCGCGGACCTCTCGTGGCGTCGACGCACCGCAACCTCCCGCACGTTGTCGACCGGCAACGTAATCCCCCTCAAGGGGCCACCGGGCGCGACCAAAGGTACTAGACAGCTTCGCGCATATACTGCGACGATTCTGCAGCCTACCGGGGTGGGTAGCCCTGGGCAGGCCTTTCGTGGAGGTTAATCATGAGTCGTCGCCGGTTGCCTGGCGCGCTTGTCGCTCATCTCAGTGGAGGTTCAAACACCGTGGTACCAGGCCGAAAGGGTTCGGGCGCGCTTAGACGCGCCGCCGCTACGGCGGTCAGCGCGCTGTTGCTGCTATCGACGCTGACGGGGTCTGCTGCAGCAGACAGCACCGTCACCATCGGCTCGCAGACTCCCAACCCGGTGTACCGCGGGTCCACCGCTACCTACACCGTGTCGGTGCACAACACGAGCACCGACGGGCACGCGTTCGCGGTCACGGGAGTCATCGGCGCGGCCGGCCTTTCCGCCTCGTCCAGCTGCCTGGCGATCGGCGGTTCCGGCGACGGAAACCTCACCGCCTCGATCGGCACAAGCACATCGACGCCGACCGGCACGAGTAGTCTCACGTTCACTGTCACCGCATACGCCAGCTCAACGAGCTGCTCCGGCGACGTCGCGTACACCGACACTGGGAACGCGGGCCTCGTCGTTGTACTTCGCCCCCTCGACGTCACCCTGTACAAGGAAATCTGCCCCAGCTACTACGACGTCCCGGACAGCGTGACGGACGGGCTTCCCGACGACACCGGCGGCAATTACAAACTCGAGGCCCACGGATACACAACCAGGCCCATTACCTTCGACAACAGCAACAGCAGTCCTCCAGTCTGCCAGCCCGTAGCGGGCTGGTCGTTCGAGTTCATCACCGGCGACGGGGGCACCTGGGTCGGCGATGCCGGCCCGACCGGCGCAGACGGAGAAGTGACGGTCAGACTCAATGACGAGATGCTCGCCTGGGCCCGGAGCTCCCACGGCGTCTGGGTCCGCGAGTATTACCCGTCGCCCGGCTCGCCCGACGCTGCCTCATTCGGTGCAATCCGCTGCTACAACGACGCGATCAACAACGACAACGAAGAACAGATCACGAATGTTGACGACAGCACGGGGCACGTCTACTGCATCGCGTTCAACGTCGCGGCCCCGGCCCTGACGCTCACCAAGACCGCCGACCCGACCACATTCAGCGCCGCGGGCCAGACCATCACCTACAGCTACACCCTGTCCAACGGCAGCCACGCCCCCGTCTTCGGTCCGTTCAGTGTGACCGACGACAAGGCCGCCGTGACCTGCCCGGCGACCCCGACCAGCCTCTACCCCGGAGACCCGCCGATCACCTGCACCGCGACCTACACCATCACCGGCGCCGACGTTGCCGCGGGCTCGGTGACCAACACCGCCACCGCCCACGCGAAGTTCGCGTCGAGCACGATCGACTCGAATACCGCGACCGCCACGGTCACCCTCAGCCCCGTCCCGGCCCTCGGCCTGGTCAAGACCGCCGACCCGACGACCTTCACCGCCGCCGGCCAGACCATCG
>PMXQ01000038.1 GCA_003171065.1 Chloroflexota bacterium | reverse complement strand
GAGCGTAGCGAGGAGGCGTTCGTTGAGCGCAAGCAACTGGCCCTGGCTGGCGAGCACGTGCGCGCTTCGTGCCGTTGTCGTTCGCCACTCATTGCTCACCCACCAGACGATCCCGTAGATGAAGGCCAGCATCACCCCGGATTCCGCGAGGGACATCGGAGCGCTCACGAGGCCGGCCAGCTGCGTCATCCCGCCGACAGCGTATGCCGCGGTCTCACCTGCCATGCTCGCGCTGAAGGCGAGGACGAATACGGCTATCAGGCGGCGGCCGCGCAGGACCGGGATGACGAGTAGAGCCCCCCCCAACGGCATGACCGCGGCACCATCGAGACCGTCGGTTAGAGCGGCGCCTGCCACGATCCCGAGGGCCATGAGAACGAAACCGGCGATCAGGAGTAACTGCGACGACAGGCCGCGACGGAGGAGCCAGATCGCGAGCAAGACCGTTGTACCCGCGAGCCCGTCGATCAGGAGAAGGCCCGGCCGCTCCCGCTCGGGCGCGACCACGAGCACGGCGACGAACATCGCCAGGGTGGCGCATGCACAGAGAACCGCGTAGCGACCGAACATCCGATCCAGGTCGGTTCGCGAACGTTCCGACCATTCCAGCGTTCCCGGCACTGACCAGCGTCCCGGCCGCGTCGGGATGCGATCGGTCGTCGGGAGCTCAACGAACGGCTGGCCCTCGTCGGCGATCATCGCGGGGCCCCGATCTCAGCCGTGCCGTTTCCAACATCGAGGCGCGAAGGGCGCGGATCACGAACCAGGCCTTGATGCTGGGGTCGCCGGAAAGTCCCAGGCCATCCAGAAGATCCGGGCAGCCCCACCCGGAACTCGTCCTCCAGGGCAGCGCCAGTCATCTCGTTGGTGCCGTCGCTCGGTCCGCTCATTCGAAGCCTCAGAACCACACTTCGTCTGCTACCGCGTGACGATACGCGCGCCGAGCCCGCTTCGAAGCCGTACTTTTGTCGATGGCCTGCGCCGCTCGTGGCACCGCGCACCCCAATGAGGTTGTGCAGCCAGGTGTGCCGATCTCATCGAACCGGCCGCGGCCGTCTCTCCCTGCGCGATTCGTCCTGTCTCTCATCCCTGCGGCCGTAGGCCACAGCCGAGCGGGCCCCGTCGGTCTTCACCGGCGCTGCTTCCGCTTGTTGGTTGCTCGTGCCCGCCGCAACGGTCCCGCGGGGCCCTACTGACGCGGGCTATCGCCGCCCGGAGTGGACCGCTATGTCGACGTGTCCTTGCTCAGGGTCCGAGCCAGACTTATCGGTGGCCACTTGGACCTTGAAGGGCGGAAGGTATGGGTTGCGAAACTTGCGAACCCCTTCCTCGAGGCCCTGCACGCTCCTGGCTGCTCCCACCACCGCGGCGACGTGCGCGACGAGCTGGTCTCGGATCGGCGGCATTATGTCATCGCCGACCGAGAGCCTGACGGTCCTATAGCCCTCCCAGGGCCAGGGCCACTCGCGCGTCGGGGTTCCCATTAGCGGCACCTTCTCTTCGTCGAACGCCCGCGAGTCTATTACCCGCCCGCCGTTCTCCGCGGGACTGTCTCAGCCTACGAGCGCAGGACCGACCGCTTCGACCAGCTCCCGATCTTGATTGCGCGCCGAGTTCGCCCGCCGTCAGGCGAGCTGGTATCGCGCTACGGGCCTACTCGCAGGGTGTCGACGCCCACCGGCCGCCAGTGGTTCTCGGCGGCGCCTAGCAGGGGGTTTCGAGCCGGCGTGGGCTCTCGGGGGCCAGAGCGTAGCCGACCCGGATCAGGCCCCGTCCGACCCTGTGGCGGAGCGTGGATCGAGGGATAGCCGCCAGGCTCTGACCCTCCGGCAGCGCCCTCTCCATCTCGCGCACCTGCTGGTTGTGGATGTCTCTGATGATCCGTGGGGTCAACATGTTGGGGTTCCTTTCGATGGGCACAACGATCCAAGATCGCTCGCGGCCCGCCCCGGGGCGTTGGGCCTCGGTCACGCCCCTCTTGGCTGCTTCCTTACGTGGGGGCGCAGTCGGGGCAGAGATCGTCACAGGGCGCCTCGGAGGCCGCGAGGGCACGCCGGGCCATCGCGAGCGGCCGTTCGAGGCCCGTACGGATACGGCTCAACAGCCGGGTCGAGGGCCCCTCGGCGGGCTCATCGGGGTGGGCCCGGGCGAGGCGGTACTGAGCGGCCTCGTGGATCAGCTCTCCGTGTCGCTGCTCTATGAGCCAGAGGCGCTGGTCGGGCATTTCTCGAAACATATGCGCTCTTCCTTCCACGCTCGGAGCGTCGGGCATCACAGGCTCTCGTACGACGACGTGCCAGAACTCGTCGAGAGGGCGGTTAGTCAGGCGCTCAAGTCGGGTCCTAGCACGCGAATGGGACTATCGGCAGGACCACGACCAGGCTCAGCGAGGAGGATAGGCCCCGGATCTTCGAGGCCTTTCCTCTACTCCCCGCTGTAGCTACCACCCCGTCTGACCTGGCTGGGGTGCCTCGGTCGGCCCGTAGGCAGGTGCCCACGACGTCGGTCGACCGAGCGAGCCGCTGACGTTACCGGTTGTGATGTGCTCATGGGCAGGATCGTATCTGGCAGCCGGAGAGACTACCGGCGAGACGGTCTGGCCCGGCTGGAGTGCGGCGGTGATCTTCGGCCACGACACGACTACGGGGCTCGTCGGATTAGCGCCCACGCGGGCCGCCGACCCGAAGTCCCGTTCGCCGTGGAGGTTCTGTGACCCTGTGTCGACCGCGGAAGCCGCCACCGCCGACGCAGCGGTGCCGACCAGGGCGACACCCATCGCGATGGTTGCACTCAGCAATACGATCCCGGCGGGGAACAGATAGACGGTTCGCATGGACCTACCCATTTCTTCCTCCCTTACTTGAGCCCCTGCGACTCTCGCAGGGCGTTGTTCGAAGCTGCTTCGTCATGAGCCCCCACCCGGAGCTCATAGATTCCGCTCGTGGGATGGGCTGCGCGCTCGTGACTCCTGTGCATCGCTTCGGGTCAAAGGCTGGCGATGGCACGGTCGGCCGTCATCGACCTTCCGGCCGATGCGCGCCGGTGTTGCCGACCGATGCTGCAGAGCAATGCGGCGACGTACCACGCGGGACATCGGTCATTCGACCGATGACCACCCGGATGTGCGGCCTAGACTCGGCGCAATGG
>PMXQ01000040.1 GCA_003171065.1 Chloroflexota bacterium | reverse complement strand
CACCCGGTCCTGCTGAACCGCGCTCCCACGCTTCACCGGCTGGGCATCCAGGCCTTCATGCCGATTCTGGTCGAAGGCTCGGCCATTCAGATCCACCCGCTCGTCTGCACGGCCTTCAACGCCGACTTCGACGGNNGGCGACCAGATGGCAGTCCACGTGCCCCTGTCGACGGCCGCTCAGGAAGAGGCGCGGACGATGATGCTGTCGACCGCCAACCTGCTCTCCCCGGCGGACGGCAGCCCGGTCGTGGCGCCCACCCAGGACATGGTTCTGGGTTGCTTCTACCTGACCATGGAGAAGCCCCTGGCCGAGGGCAAGAAGGTCCGCCTCTTTTCCAGCGAGGGCGAGGCGATCCTCACCTACCAGCTCCGCGAGGTCACCCTGCACGAGCCGGTCGAGGCGATGGTCAAGGCCTGGGACGAGGCCGCCGGTGCGGTCGTCGATACCCGCGTCCGGACGACCGTCGGCCGGATCATCTTCAACCAGATAGTCCCCGATCGGCTCCGCTTCAAGAACGTGAACATGAAGCGGACCGAGCTGCGCAAGCTGGTCGACGAGTGCTACCGCATTCTCGGCCCGGAGGAGACGGCTGTCGTCGTCGACGGCGTCAAGAGCGTCGGCTTCGAGTACGCGACCCGCGGCGGCATGACCATCGCCGTCACGGACATCGTCATCCCGCCCGACAAGGGCCGCCGCCTGGTCGAGGCCGACGCCGCCGTCGACCAGATCGACCGCCAGTTCCAGCGCGGCCTGATCACCGACGACGAGCGTTACGAGCAGGTCGTCGACGTCTGGCAGAAGACCACCAACGACCTCTCCACCGCGATGATGGACGGCCTCGATCCGTTTGGCTCGGTCCGCATGATGGCGGACTCGGGCGCCCGCGGCAACAAGGGCCAGATCAGCCAGCTCGGCGGCATGCGCGGCCTAATGGCCGACCCGTCGGGCCGGATCATCGACGTGCCGGTGCGGAGCAACTTCCGCGAGGGCATGACGGTCCTCGAGTACTTCATCTCTACCCACGGCGCCCGCAAGGGCCTCGCCGACACGGCCCTCCGCACCGCCGACTCGGGCTACCTGACCCGGCGTCTGGTGGACGTGGCCCAGGACGTCATCACCCGTGAGGAAGACTGCGGCACCCAGGAAGGCAGCTGGATCACGCGCGCCGAATCCGCGGAGATCACCAGCAACGAGAAGGGCGCCTATCAGAAGCGAATGGTCGGTCGCCTCTCCGCGGCCTCTCTCTTCCACCCCGAGACGGGCGCCCTGATCGTCGAGCGCAACCAGGAGCTCACCGAGGCCGTCGCGGCGGCCATTGACGAGGCGGGGATCGACGAGGTCCTCGTCCGCTCACCGCTCTCCTGCGAGGCGCACCAGGGCGTCTGCCGGCTGTGCTACGGTCGGAACCTCGCGACCGGCTTCCTCGTCGGCATCGGCGAGGCTGTCGGCATCATCGCCGCT
This sequence comes from Chloroflexota bacterium, assembly GCA_003171065.1. GTDB lineage: Bacteria > Chloroflexota > Limnocylindria > Limnocylindrales > CSP1-4 > Fen-1039. The sequence continues at coordinate 4,769 of PMXQ01000040.1, read as the reverse complement.
CAGTCGATCGGCGAGCCGGGCACGCAGCTGACCATGCGCACGTTCCACACTGGCGGCGTCGCCGGCCTGGACATCACCGCCGGTCTGCCGCGAGTCGAGGAGCTCTTCGAAGGCCGCGTCCCCAAAGGCAAGGCCGAGATCAGCCACATCGACGGCATCGTCGAGATCGTCCGTGGCGATCTGGGCACGCGCGTCAAGGTCACCAGCCGCGAGCAGTACGACACCCACATCGCCCTGCCCGCCGGAGTGGAGCTGCTGGCTGCCGCAGGTGACGTTGTCGAGTCCGGTCAGGTGATCGCCCGCTCGGAAGGCGGGGACAAGTCCGCCGACGTGACGGCTCCGGCCAGGGGCTTCCTGGTCCACGAGGGCGACGACATCGTCGTCCGCTCCGAGGACACGGTCGAGCGCGAGTACGTGATCCCGCACAACGCCAAGCTCATGGTCGAGAACGGCGTGGAGATCCGGGCCGGCGACGCGATCACGGACGGCCCGATCAACCCACAGGAATACCTCGAGACGCGCGGCAAGGACTCCGTCCAGCGCTACCTGGTCAAGGAAGTCCAGAAGGTCTACCGCAGCCAGGGTGTCACGATCAACGACAAGCACATCGAGATAATCGTTCGCCAGATGCTGCGCAAGGTGCGCATCGACCAGCCGGGCGACACCGATCTCCTGCCGACCGAGCTGATCGATCGACTCGACTTCGAGGAAGTCAACAACCGCGTTCTGGCCGAAGGCGGCGAGCCCGCCACGGCCCAGACGGTTCTGCTCGGCGTAACCAAGGCCTCGCTCAACACCTCCAGTTTCCTCGCTGCGGCCTCGTTCCAGGAAACGACCCGGGTGCTCACCGAGGCGGCCATCAACGGCTCGAAGGATCACTTGATCGGTCTCAAGGAGAACGTCATCATCGGCAAGCTCATCCCCGCCGGGACGGGCGCGCCGGCCAACATCGCCGCCGCTCGCGAGCGGGCGCGCCGGGCCGCCGAAGAGGCTCTGGCCGGCGAGTCGCTCGAGAGGCTGCGCGGACCGGAGTACGAGTACAACCCGTTCCTCGAGGAAGCTGGACAGCTGCCCTCCGACGAGACGACGGATCTGGCCTCACTCCTGGTCTCGAGCACCGGCGGGACGGGCGAGGACGATGAGGACTTCGTCAACCCGTTCCTGGGCGCTCTCGGCGCCCTGGGCGACGAGTCCGCGTCCACGGACGACGTGGATCTGTCGGCGCTACTGGATGGCGACACGGAGAAGGAAGAGAAGTAGCCGCCGGACACTCGGCGACTGCCCTCGGAATTGGGGGGCGGAGCGAGTCCGCGGCGCCTCCGGAGGTTTGACACTCCCGGTCGGCTACTGATAGACTCCGCCCTCGTGGCTTCACGGGAGGCTGCGGTCGGCGTGCGCCGATCGCGAGTTCCGGGAAGGCCAACCGGAAGGCGGAAGACGCGCTGCCAGGCCTGCCCAGGCCGGGGAGTGGCGGACCGCCGGAACATCGAAGCGATCCGCGCCTGACCAGATCGCCTCCATGTCGCGACGGGTGCCGCTGCGGCGGCCCATCGGACGCTGGAGGCCACCGCGGCGGCGCAGAGTCCCGTCGATCGGACACGAGCCCGGGCCAAGCCCGGCCTCGAAAGCCCGCCTCGGCGTCGGGATCGTGGGAAACCATCGTCAACACCTACTGCCAGGAACGAAAGGAGCAGCGTCTCCGTGCCGACGATCAGCCAGCTCGTGCGGCATGGCCGCCAGCCGAAGATCAGGAAGATCAAGGCCCCGGCCATGCGTAAGAACTGGAACAGCCTGCGCCAGCGTCAGGTGCCCATCCCCGGTGCACCGCAGAAGCGCGGCGTCTGCCTGCAGGTGCGCACGATGACGCCGAAGAAGCCGAACTCGGCTCTTCGAAAGATCGCCCGCGTCCGGCTCACGAACCAGATGGAAGTCACTGCCTACATCCCCGGGATCGGCCATAACCTCCAGGAGCACTCGGTCGTGCTGGTCCGCGGTGGCCGCGTGAAGGATCTGCCGTCGGTCAAGTACCACATCATCCGTGGCACCCTCGATGCCGCCGGAGTTCGCGACCGCAAGCAGGGTCGCTCCAAGTACGGAGCGAAGGCCGCCCAGCAGAAGGGCAAGAAGTAGCGATGCCGCGTCGTCATACCACCGCCCGCAAGACCAAGTATCAGGTCGCCCCGACAACCCGACTCAGCGGCCGCTTCGCGACCAAGCTGATGACGGACGGCAAGCGCCACCTCTCCGAGCGAATCCTGCGCGAGGCCCTGGCCCGCGCGGAAGCGCAGGCTCGTCGGCCCGGCATCGAAGTGCTCGAGTCGGCGATGCGAAACGCCACGCCAATTATCGAGGTCAAGCCGCGTCGCGTCGGCGGCGCCACATACCAGGTCCCGGTCGAGATCCGGGGCGATCGCCGCATGTCGCTCGGCGTCCGCTGGCTCGTCCAGGCGGCCCGCAAGCGCAGCGGCAAGAGCATGTCGGAGAAGCTTGCCGCAGAGCTCGTCGATGCCATGAACGGCCTCGGCGCTGCGGTCAAGCGTCGTGACGATACGCACAAGATGGCTGAGGCCAACCGGGCCTTCACCCATTTCAAGTGGTAGTCGGTTCCCAGCAGGAGAGATAGACCTTCGTGGCACGTCAGGTTCCGCTAGGCAAGACGCGGAACATCGGAATCATCGCCCATATCGACGCTGGGAAGACCACTGTCACCGAGCGCGTGCTCTTCTATACCAAGAAGATCTACAAGCTCGGTGAGGTCCATGAGGGCGCGGCCACCATGGACTGGATGCCCCAGGAGCAAGAGCGCGGCATCACGATCACTGCCGCGGCTACCACGTGCTTCTGGAACGACTATCGAATCAATATCATCGATACGCCCGGGCACGTGGACTTCACGGTAGAGGTCGAACGCAGCCTCCGAGTGCTCGATGGCGCGGTCGTCGTGTTCGATGGGGTGGCCGGAGTGGAGCCTCAGTCCGAGACCGTCTGGCGTCAAGCCGACCGGTACCGCGTGCCGCGCATCTGCTTCATCAACAAGCTCGATCGGACTGGAGCGGACTTCTGGCGCTGCGTGGACATGATTCGCGAGCGGCTCGGGGCGCGGCCGGTGCCGATCCAGCTGCCGATCGGGAACGAGGAGAAGTTCCGCGGCGTTGTGGACCTGATCTCCATGAAGGCGATCGTCTATCGGGTCGAGGACCTGGGCGCCGAGTCGGAGACGATCGAGATCCCAGCCGATCTGGTCGAGGCCGCCCGCACGCAGCGCGAGAAGATGGTCGAGACCGTCGCCGAGATGGACGACGAGTTGACCCACAAGTACCTCGAGGGCCACACCTTGAGCCCCGAGGACATCAAGCGGGGCTTGCGCCTCGGCACTCTCGAGTACCGCATCGTGCCGGTTCTGGCCGGCTCCGCGCTCAAGAACAAGGGCGTGCAGCCGGTCCTGGACGCGGTGGTGGACTACCTCCCGTCGCCGCTCGACGTGCCGCCGGTCATCGGCGAGCACCCGGTCACGCACAAGGAAGTCCTCCGCACCGCCGACGACAGTGAGCCCTTCAGCGCCCTGGTCTTCAAGATCGCGGCGGATCCTTACGTCGGCAAGCTGGCCTACTTCCGGGTCTACTCGGGCACTCTCAACGCCGGGTCCTATGTCCTGAACGCGACCAAGGGCAAGAAGGAGCGGATCGGCCGCATCCTCCAGATGCACGCCAATCACCGCGAGGAGATCGAGACCGTCTACGCGGGCGACATCGCCGCCGCGGTCGGCCTGAAGGAAAGCTATACCGGCGACACGCTGAGCGACCCGAGCCACCCGGTCGTCCTCGAGTCGATCGTCTTCCCCGAGCCGGTCATCGAAGTCGCCATTGAGCCCAAGACCAAAGCCGACCAGGACAAGCTGGCTTTGGCCCTCCAGCGTCTGGCCGAGGAAGATCCCACCTTCCGCGTCCACACGGACGAAGAGAGCGGCCAGACCCGCATCGCCGGCATGGGCGAGCTGCACCTGGACGTTCTCGTGGATCGGATGGTCCGCGAGTTCAAGGTCGCGGCCAATGTCGGCCGGCCGCGCGTCTCCTATCGGGAGACGATCCGCCGTGCCTCCGAGGGGAACGGCCGCCACATCAAGCAGACCGGCGGCAAGGGTCAGTACGGCCACGCCGTCATCAAGGCGGAGCCGAACGAACCCGGCAAGGGCTATGAGTTCATCGACAAGATCGTCGGCGGGATCATCCCGCGTGAGTACATCAAACCGATCGACCAGGGCATCCGCGAGGCGCTCGAAACCGGTCCCTACGCTGGTTACCCGATGGTCGACGTCAAAGTGACCCTCTTCGACGGGTCCTTCCACGAGGTCGACTCCAGCGAGATGGCGTTCAAGATAGCCGGCTCGCTGGCGATCAAGGATGCCGTCGCCAGGGCTCATCCGGTGATCCTCGAGCCACTCATGCGGGTCGAGGTGACGATGCCGGAAGCTTTCCTGGGCGACGTTATCGGCGATCTCAACGCTCGGCGGGGTCACGTCGAGGCAATGGAGGCGCGCGGATCGACGCAGGTCGTCCGGGCGCGGGTCCCTCTGGCCACGATGTTCGGCTACGCCACCGACCTGCGGTCGATGACACAGGGCCGCGCAAGCTACTCGATGGAGCTGTCCCACTACGCCGAGGTTCCCGCCAGTGTGGCGGCCGAACTCGTAGCCAAGTCAAGAGTCTGACCAATCCACCCAGCCCGAAAGTAGGAGCGAGGGAGCCACCGCGATGGCGAAGAAGAAGTTC
>PMXQ01000135.1:5832-12644 GCA_003171065.1 Chloroflexota bacterium | reverse complement strand
TCCCCCACGCCCACCCCCACGCCTCCGGCAACGCGTGTGCTTGCGCCGACCGCCGGCCCTACTGCCACAACCAGTGATACGGCTTTGCCGACACCGATGCCCACGCCAACCGCAACGAGCTCCAGCACCGCCACGTGCGTGGCCAGCATGGTGGAGAGCCAATGGAGCAGCGGCCTCGTGGCCACCGTCACGATCGACAACACCGGAACCGCCACCACGACGACCTGGAAGGTCACGTGGACCTGGTCCGGTAGCCAATCGATCGTGAACTGGTGGAATGCGACCGTCTTCAGGAACGGAGCGTTCGTGATCGCTTTGAACATGACTTACAACAACGTCATTGCCGCGAGTGGCCAGGTCAACTTCGGCTTGCAGGTCAGCTTCAGTTTCACGAACTCCCCACCGACCCTGAGCTGCTCGGCTTGCTGAGCAACACGGCAAACGGAGATGAGGGACCGGCCGCAACGGCCGGTCCCTTGCTGCAGCGCGGCCCGCGGGTAGCCAAGGCGATCGAATGGGAGTCTGGTACCGACGAGCGGGAGGGTTCTCATCCTCGCGGCGGCGCCAGATCCAGCCCAGACTCGGACTGCCACCTGCGGATTCATGAGGAACGTCCGTGAAAACGCGGCCAGGGAGTACTGGCACGACCGTGATCGGTGGCGTCTTCGTAGTCGCGGCGGACAGGATGGCCTTGGACCGACGCGCCACGCCTGATCGCGACGCCAGCGTGCTCTGACCGGCGACACCGCCACGCGGGAGAGAATCTGGATGGTTTCGATCGACTCGGCGCTGCAGGCTGCAGTCCTCTGGTTTGCCGCGGGCACGCTCATTCTATTGGCGGTGGGTAAGGCGGCCGTCGCGGGTCGCGCGGCGCGTCTGGCGATGACGCTCGCGGTCGGGGTGGTGCTTGCCGGGCTCGCCCGCCTGATCGGACTCGACCCGGCGGCCGAGGTCGAGGTCGGCGTGCCGGTGCTAGTCCTCTGTCTCGCCGGGCCCGCACGCTGGCGCGCCGGGGGCGCCATCTTCTGGGGCGGCCTGGTCGCTTCCACCGGCGTCTATCTGATCTACCTCGTCCGCGCGACATTCTTGCTCGGTTCCACGCCCGAGGGCGCCCTGCTCGGCACGGTCTTGCTGGCAGCAGAACTCGGGGCGACCGCTCTGATCCTCGGCTCGGCCTTCGAGATGGTGGATGCACTCTGCTCGCCATCCGACGTGCCGGCGCTGCCACCGGCACCGGCCCACTGGCCGCTCGTATGTCTCCAGGTGGCCGTCTACAACGAGCCGCCGGACCTCGTAATCGAGACCATCCGCTCACTCGTCGCGATCGACTATCCGGCACTTCGCATCCAGGTCATCGACAACAACACGACAGAAGAGCGCCTTTGGAAACCTCTCGAGGCAGAGTGCGCCCGGCTGAAGAAGGCCCATCACGACGTTCAGTTCACCCACCTGGCCAGCTGGCCTGGCTTCAAGGCCGGGGCCCTCAACTGGGGTCGAGCCCACCTCGAATCGGACGTCGAGATCATCGGAGTGATAGACGCCGACTTCGTCGTCGATCCCACCTTCCTGCGGGCAACCGTTTCGTACTTCACGGACCCCAAGGTCGCATTCGTGCAGACGCCCCAGGACTACCGAGCTTGGGATGGAAGCTCTTACTACCGATCCTGCTACGTCGGGTTCGCCTATTTCTTCAAGGTGGGGATGGTCAGCCGGTCACACCGCAACGCAATCATCTTCGCCGGCACGATGGGCCTGATTCGGCGCTCCGTTCTCGACGAGATCGGCGGTTGGGACGAGAAGATCATCACCGAGGACGCCGACGCAAGCTTGCGCATGCTCGCCCTCGGCTATCGCTCCGTTTATCTCCCGAAGGCTTTCGGCAAAGGGATCATGCCGCTCACATACGAGGGCCTGCGAAAGCAACGCTTCCGCTGGGCTTTCGGGGGGATTCAGATCCTGCGCCGCCACTGGCTGGCGATGCTGCCCTGGAACCGGCGGTCCGGCCTGACATTCGGGCAGCGCTACGACTACCTGGTGGGGAGTCTGTGGTGGTTCAACGACGCGCTGACGCTGGCCTTCACGCTCTTCATATTCGCGGCCGGACTCGGCGTGATAGCTGATCGGCCGTTCGTCGTGCAACGCCTGTCGGCGATAGGCATGGTGATCCCGCTGGCGTTCATCGGCCTCAACCTGCTGCGCTATCTGTGGGCGACGCGCGCCGTCTCTGGATCCGGTCCGTGTCAGGCGCTGGGAGCGCTGCGAGTCAACCTGAGCCTGTCCTGGGTGATCTTTCTCGCGTGCTTCCGTGGGCTGACCCAGGAGCACGGCGTCTTCCTGCGGACCTCCAAGTTCAAGGGCCCTCCGGCTGTGGGCGAACTGCGGCTGGTCGCCGTCGAATCGATCCTGGCGGCGACGGGCCTGGGCCTCGCGCTCGCGGTGCTCGCGGTCGCTGGCTTCACCGTGGTCGGCTTGGTCCTGGCGGCGCTCCTCTGCTGGAGCGTGCTGATATACGGATCCGCGACGCAATACGCCCTGGGCGATCCCGCGCGTGAGCCGCTCAGCGAAGTGCTCATCGAAAAGGCGCGTCTGGAGATCGGCCTCGGGCTGGGCCACGCACTCGAGACCCGCCCGATCCGCGTCTCCATCGTTGTCGCGGCGCTCGGCCTGGCACTGCTGATGGGCGCCGGAATGGCGGCCGAGAGCGGCCAGCCCCCGGTACCGGGCGCCGGTCCCGTCGCCAACTCGATCCACGGGCCGCTGCGGGGGGTGAAGGGCTCGGCTTCGACCACGTCCGCCGCCGCCAATGGACCACCAGGCCAGGTCAAGAAGACCAAACACTAAAGGTGTCCTCGTGTAGGCGAACCCGGGCTGGATCCGACTCGATTCGACGAAGCCGCGGCGCCGAGGGGCGACCTCCGCGACAATGTCCGGCGGCTCGGTCACGTACGTCTTCCACGCGCGCTGCGCCAAAGGCACCATGACCTCCGGGTAATGCCCGAAGGGCCCTAACTTGATCAGTCTGATCGAGCTGGCACCGACCCTCGGTGAGATCTGCCGTAGCGGTTTCGGCCCGCCCGAGTCCGTGCATTGGCTCGACTCGGTCGATCTGGACTCTGGCGCAACAGGCGCCAAGGAGATTGGTATGGCGGGCGCCTACAGCTGGGCGTCGCGTACGCCACTTGTTGTAGGCAAGATCAATCTGCCCGGCCGACGGTCCCGGCTGAGCGGCGAGGTCTGTCGTGGTGTCTTGTTCCAGGAGGGCGGATGATGCTCAGGACGTGCGCGGCCTGCGGCCAGCCGATGGCTTCGATGGCAGCATTCTGTGCCAACTGCGGACGGCCGGCGTTGCGCGCATGCTCGCAGTGCGGGGGCCCCATTAGCCCCGGGGCGCGGTGGTGCGGAACGTGCGGAGCGGACGTGGTCGATCTCGCCGGGGTCCAGGCGGTCGCCACGCCGCCGCAGCCGACGCCGGTTTCGCCCGGCGTTGCGATGCCGTCCTTCGCGGCACCTTCCCGGCGGCCCGGACGCGCCCTTCCAGCCGTTCTTCTGGCCGTTGTCGTGGTCGCGGCGGTGGTCGCCGGCGGCATCGTCGTCCTCCGTCCGGGTTCCTCGTCCGTGGCCACGCCGGTCATGGCGGGCGGCCACCTCGACTCGATGGACCTGACCCCGCCGATCCCCGAGCAGGGTGACATCCCTCCGGTCGAGGAGATGAAGCCCATCACGGGTCACCTGACCCTTGGGGCGGAGACGCACCTCGCGACCGAGACGATCGGCGCAGCCGGTGGGACGGTTACGGCGAAGGGCCTCGAGATCCAGGTTCCAAACGCCGCGCTCACGACCGACACGAAGTTCGATGTCTCGCAGGCGCCGATCACGGGTAACTCATTCAGCAGGCTGGTCACCCCGCTCTCGCCGCTGTACATCGTCGACGACGGTGGCGCTGGGCTTAGCCAACCGGTGACAGTCAAATTGCCGGCCACGATCCCAGCCGGCGCCACCGCCATGGCGTTCTCGTACGACGACGCATCGGGCACGATCACGCCGCTCATACCGATCGCCCACAACGCCACGACGCTGACCGTCGGCGCGACGCACTTCTCGGGTTTATTCGCCGGCCTCCTCGACGTGGCCGAGATGTCGACTGTCGACTCGGGCTTCCGGCCCGGCATCGACGACTGGGAGTTCCCGAACGACGGCTCCTACGTCGCGCCCGGCGGCCATTGCGAGGGCCAGAGCGTCACCGCCATCTGGTATTACGTTACCCAGCGGCGCGAGGCCGGCGCGCCGCCGCTGGACGGTCTGTACGACAACAACGGTGAGACGCCCAAGACGCCAGACTTCTGGTTCGACGACTCGGACGCATACCGCTTCGTCTCCAGCGTCCATGCGGATCCGATCGCCGTTCCGAACACCTACCTCTTCTTCCGAAGCATGTGGGACAACCCGGACGACACGATGGCCTACGAGGCCTTCTGGGCGGCCATGGCCCTCACCGGCGAACCGCAACTGATCAGGATCAGCGCGGCCCAGAACGACCCAGGGCACACGATGATCGTCTACCGCGTCACCGAGGACCGGCTCTTCATCGCCGATCCCAACTACCCGGGCCGTCTGCGCACGATCCGCTACGACGCCACGACCGGGAAGCTGAGCCCATACAGCTCAGGTGACAACGCGGCCAATATCGCCGCCAACGGGGTCAAGGTGTACACCCGGTTCGCCTACGTTCCCTGGCAGACGTCCCACTCCAGCGCGGCGATCTCGGCGCACTGGGCGGAGTTCGAGGCCGGCACGGCCGGCAACGCCATTTTCCCAGCCTACGACCTCGAAGCGCTGGCGGGGAAGGATGCCGACGGCAACGACGTCTGGGCGCCCCTCGTCGACGGCTACCAGACGGCGGAGAAGCAGCTGACGATCCGCATCAGCGACCCGAGAAAGGTCGATGACGTGCGGATGAAGGTTTACCGCGCCACGTCTTCCACGCTTGCGGCCCCTGCCGGCCAGCAGGTTACGATCGAGCTGAAGGATGGCGAGAACCCCCTGGGCATCCTCGAGCAAGGCTCCAAGCACGGCTGGAAGTGCTGGGAATACGACAACTTCGTGCGGCTGAATGTCGTCAACGGCGCATCGGCGGAGCTCGAGTTCGACCCGGCCACGCTAACAGACGGACAGACCGACGTGGGCATGAGTTTCAAAGTCACCGCTACGGGAATACCGGACACGGCGAAGAGTGTCAGCTTCTCGTGGAACTTCGGCGACGGTGTTGTCGCCGAGGACCCATTCGACGCTCCCTACGATGAACCGCTGGCGTCGCTGGCTAACCACGCGTTCTCGGATGAAGGAGCCCACACGGTCACGGTGTTCCTGTACGACACGACGGGGAGCACGCGGGTGGTGCTCGCCCGGGCCAAGTGGACCGTGCAGATAATCGCCTCGTCGCCGAGCCCTTCCCCAGCGCCGAGCGCATCCGCGTCGCCCAGTGCCTCATCAGTTCCGGGCGGCACCTACTCATGCGAGGGCCTTACCGGCCCCGAGCTAATCTTGTGCCTCCACAATCCCAATGACGAAGGCGATACATCTGTGCCGTAGCGCTGACGCCACCGCGCACCGAGCACCATCGTGCCTGTCGCGAAGCCGCCAGGCTCGTTCCAGGTGAGGTAGGAGACGAACATGACCGGTTCTGACGGGGGAACGCTGCCGACGTGCCCGAACGGCCACCCGGTTGCTTTCGCGGGTCAGCGCTTCTGCGAGGTCTGTCGCATGCCGATCGGCGCGCCGGTGGGGGGCGCGGCGCCGGAGTTGGGGAGCCCGCCGGTCGCCCAGCCACCCGCCTTCGCCCAGCCACCCGCCTTTGTGCCGCCGCCGGTCGCGCCACTTCCGGGAGCGCCGGTCGTCGCGGGACCGGCCGCGCGCGGGGGAAGCCGCTCCACGCTGCCGATGCTGCTCGGCGTCGCGCTCTGCCTGGCGGTGGTTGCAGGCGCCGTATTCGTCGTGGCCAAGCCGTTCGGCGGCAGTGGCGCCTCGCCGTCTCTCGCTACGGGAGCAGCCCCGGCATCGCCGACCGTGACGCCGACAGGCACCGGGACCGCTCTGGCATCGACGTCGGCAGCAGCTCAGCTGCCGCCTGCCCCGACGAACTTCACCGCGACGCGGAAGAGTGGCTCCGCTCCCTGCCCCAGCGCCGACGACTCGTGCTCCGAGACCGATCTCGCCTGGCGGTCGACGGCCGACCCGGGGACGTGGTTCAGGATCCACTGGGCAGCAACGGGTGAGGATCCCGCTGCCACCTGCCTGACCGTGCAAGCCGAGGCGACGACGAAGCTGGATACCAAGCCGGCCGCCAGGAGCGTCCAGATCTTCGACCCGATGGCCGTGGGCGGAGGTGAGATCTGCTGGTGGATAACGGCCGTCAACAGCGCCGGGGAGTCGGCCTGGGTCCCGGCAGCGGGTCAGCCGACCGCCACAGCCGCGTCGCCGACTGCCAAGGCTTCAGGCATACCGACCCAGGCTCACACCGGCTTCAGCCCCACCGGCTCGATGGCGACCGCGCGCGAGTACCAAACCGCCACGCGTCTCTCCGACGGTCGCGTCCTGATCGCCGGAGGGGTAGACAAGAACCTCGAACCTCTCGCCTCAGCCGAGGTGTATAACCCGAAGACTGGCACCTTCAGCCCGACGGGCTCGATGGCGACCGCGCGCGAAAACCACACCGCCACGCTGCTTTCCGGCGGTCGCGTCCTGATCGCCGGAGGCGACAATGGCTCGAAAGGTCTCGCCTCAGCCGAGCTGTACGACCCGAAGACCGGCACCTT
>PMXQ01000135.1:0-5785 GCA_003171065.1 Chloroflexota bacterium | reverse complement strand
CGATGGCCACCGCTCGCGAGAACCACATCGCCACGCGTCTCTCCGACGGCCGCGTCCTCATTGCCGGAGGCTACGACGGCTCGAAGGATCTTGCCTCAGCCGAGTTGTATGACCCGACGACCGGCAAGCTCAGCCCGACCGGCTCGATGGGGGCTGCTCGCGAGGGTCAGACCGCGACGCTGCTCGTCGACGGCCGCGTCCTCATCGCCGGAGGCAGCAATGGCTCGAAAGGCCTCGCCTCAGCCGAGCTGTACGACCCGAAGACCGGCAAGTTCAGCCCGACCGGCTCGTTGACGACCGCTCGCACCCTCCACTCCGCGACGCCACTTTCCGACGGCCGCGTCCTTATCGCCGGAGGCGACAATGGCTCGAAAGGCCTCGCCTCAGCCGAGCTGTACGACCCGAAGACCGGCAAGTTCAGCCCGACCGGCTCGATGGGAACCGCTCGCGAGTACCACACCGCGACGCTGCTCGTCGACGGCCGCGTCCTCATCGCCGGAGGCAGCAATGGCTCGAGTATCTACGCCTCACCCTTCGCCTCAGCCGAGCTGTACCAGCAGTAGGGCCCGACTCGGCCGACACGGGTGTGGCAGGTGCCCAACTCGGGCCGACCCTGCGGTGTCAGTGACGCACGCTCGCCAGTGCTGGAGTGGCCGCGGCCGAGGCCGTCGGCTCCGGCCCAGTAAGGGAGTCGGCGCCAACGCCGGGTCCCAGAAAGAGGGTGCCCTGTGATGACAACCCGTTCTGGGACCACCCGGAGCATTGGCGGGGGCGGCATGGGTGTGGCGCAATCTCGTTGTGGCGCGGCCTTTCGGGCCATCGGCCTCGGCCTGGCAGGCCTGCTCGTCGCCCTTGCGCTCGTCGGCTGCTGGGGAAACTCGGCCACGGCATCGCCGACAGCTCGCGAGCTCCACACCGCGACGGTGCTCTCCGACGGTCGCGTCCTCATCGCCGGAGGAGTGGATATGGATATCCCGGAGGTTCTCGTCTCAGCCGAGCTGTACGACGCGGCGACCGGCACCTTCAGCCCCACCGGCCCGATGGCCACCGCTCGAGCCGGCCACACCGCGACGCTGCTCTCCGACGGTCGCGTCCTCATCGCAGGAGGACGGAATCTCGATGGCGGGAGGGATTGGATAGCGCTCTCTTCAGCTGAGCTGTACGACCCGGCGACCGGGACCTTCAGCCCGACCGGCCCGATGGCCACTGCTCGAACCGGCCACACGGCCACGCTGCTCTCCGACGGCCGCGTCCTCATCGCCGGAGGCGACGCGGGCGGCGATGTCGTCACCACAGCCGAACTGTATGACCCGAAGACCGGCACCTTCAGCCCCACCGGCTCGATGGCCACCGCCAGCGTCGACCACACCGCCACAGCGCTCTCCGACGGCCGCGTCCTCATCGCCGGAGGCGATGCCTCGGCCGAGATGTATGAGCCCAAGACCGGCACCTTCAGCTCCACGGGCTCGATGGCGACCGCTCGCGGAATGCACATCGCGACCCTGCTCTCCGACGGCCGCGTCCTCATCGCCGGAGGCCAGGACCCCTCGGGGTGGCCTCTCGCCACAGCCGAGCTGTATGACCCGAAGACCGGCACCTTCAGCCGAACCGGCTCGATGGCTACCGCCCGCGTAAACGAGACCGCCACAGCACTCTCCGACCGTCGCGTCCTCATCGCGGGTGGACAGATTTCGTCGGACCAACGCCTCGCCACAGCGGAGCTGTATGACCCGAAGACCGGCACCTTCAGCCCCACCGGCTCGTTGGCTACCGCTCGCGAGCTCCACACCGCGACGCTGCTCTCCGACGGCCGCGTCCTCATCGCCGGAGGATCGGACGGCTCGAGAGATCTCGCCTCAGCCGAGCTGTATGACGCGAAGACCGGCGCCTTCAGCCCGACCGGCTCGATGTCAACGCCTGGTTCTGGGCCTTGAACGGCGTCACCCGCAGGGATTACAGCGACAGCTCCCTTCAAGGCCAGGTAGGTTCCTGCAGAGCCGGCAACTGCCTGGGCGACAGCAACGCCGTCTGCTAGCCTGCGCTGGATCACGACTCACGGATCGATCGCTGGCTGGGCGCCGCTGCCGGGCGCCCGGTCGGCGGCCCTCGACGACTGACTGCCACCGCAAGCCTTGCAAGGAGTCTCCTTGATGAACAGGGTCGATACCGCACTCGCCCACATGTCGCTCGAGGACAAGGCCGCGCTGTGCACGGGCGCCACGGCGTGGAACACCACGCCGATCGAGCGGCTCGGGGTGCCTCCCCTGGTCGTGGCGGACGGGCCGCACGGCGTGCGCAAGGTTGCCGACGCGGACTCCATGGCGATCGGTGCGCTGCCGGCGACGTGCTTCCCGACGGCATCCGCAACCGCGTCTGCCTGGGATCCCGACCTGCTTCGCGAGATGGGCGCCGCGATCGCCGAGGAGGCAATCGCGCTCGGCGTGGACGTGGTCCTGGGCCCCGGCATCAACATGAAACGAACGCCCGCCTGCGGCCGCAACTTCGAGTACTTCTCGGAGGACCCGTACCTCGCCGGCGAGTGCGCGGTCGCCTACGTCGAAGGCGTGCAGTCGCGCGGCGTCGGCACGTCGGTGAAGCACTTCGCGGTCAACAACCAGGAGACGCGCCGCATGGTCGTCGACGCCGTCGTCGACGAGCGCGCCCTCCGGGAGATCTACCTGCCGGCCTTCGAGGCCGCGGTCACACGAGCGCACCCCTGGACGGTGATGTGCTCCTACAACCGGATCAACGGCGTCCACGGGTCACAGAATCACCGGCTGCTCACGGAGATCCTCAAAGACGAGTGGGGTTTCGACGGCTTCGTCGTCTCTGACTGGGGAGCGGTGCACGACCGGGTTGCCTCGCTCGCGGCCGGTCTGGATCTCGAGATGCCCGGGCCGCGCGATCGTCGCGTTCGGGCTGTCGTCGACGCCGTGCGGGACGGGTCGCTCGACGAAAGCGTCCTCGACGATTCGGTGCGCCGGATCCTCACCGTCGCGTTCCGCGCCGAGGAGACGCCAGCCGGCACCTTCGACCCCGCTGCCCATCACGCGCTGGCGCGCCGGGTCGCCGCTGCCGGCATGGTGCTGCTGCGGAACGACGGGGTGCTCCCGCTGCGTGATGTGAGCAGCCTCGCCGTCATCGGCCGCGCCGCGAAGGAGGCGCACTTCCAGGGTGGCGGCAGCTCGCACATAGCGACCACGATGGTCGACGAGCCGCTGACCGAGCTGGCGAAGCTCGCGGGTGGCGCGGCGATCTCGTACGCGGAGGGCTACCCGGCCGACGACGCGAGCCGCCCCGATCTCATCGACGAGGCGGTCGCGGCCGCACGCTCCGCCGAAGTCGCGCTGCTCTTCGTGGCGCTCCCCGGGTGGAAGGAGATGGAAGGCGCCGACCGGGACGACCTCGACCTAACGTCCCAGCAGGTGGCGCTCATCAAGGCCGTGACCGCGGTCCAGCCACGGACCGTCGTCATCCTCAACAACGGATCGGCCGTCGCGATGGACGACTGGATCGACGGGACGGCCGCCGTGCTCGAAGCCTGGATGATGGGCCAGGCCGGCGGCGGTGCAATCGCGGATGTTCTGTTCGGGGTCGTCAACCCGTCCGGGCGGCTCGCCGAGACCTTCCCGCACCGCCTCGCCGACACGCCCGCCTACCTCAACCACCCCGGCGAGCAGGACGTGGTCCGCTACGGCGAAGGGATGTACATCGGCTACCGCTGGTACGACGCGAGGGAGATGCCGGTCTTGTTCCCGTTCGGCCACGGCCTGAGCTACACGACCTTCGCGTGCGGAGCACCGCGCGTGTCCGAGACTGTCGTTCGGGACGTGGACGGCGTCACCGTCGAGGTCGAGGTCACCAACACCGGGACGGTCGCCGGGGCGGACGTCGTCCAGGTCTACGTGGCGGATCGCAAGGCGAGCCTGGAGCGGCCGAAGAAGGAGCTCAAAGGCTTCGCCAGGGTCGAGCTCCAGCCCGGCGAGACGAAGACCGTCCGGATCCCGCTCGGCTTCCGGGCGTTCGCGTTCTATCACCCGGGCCACGCGCGCTGGATCACAGAGAGCGGCGAGGTCGAGATCCTCGTCGGCGCGTCCGCAACCGACATCCGGGGCAGCGTGACCGTCGATCTGGTATCCACCGTGGAGCTCGCCTCGATCCTGACCCCACTCTCGACGCTCGGCGACTGGCTGGCCGACCCGCGCGGCCGGGCGGTGTCGGCGAGCGTCCTCAAGCCGGCGATGGCCGCCCTGACCCAGGCGGTTGGCGGCGATCCCGACAACGGCGTGGATAACCAGGGGCAGAACCTTTACAAGATGTCCCTTCCGCTGGCGGACGTCCTGGCCTTCGGCGGGGATGCGGTCGCCGGTGACCCGGTTGAGGTCGTCGCGCGCCTCCTGGGGGAGCTCCGCGCCTGACGGCTCGTATCGGCGTACAGCACTTGCCGGCGCCGCAGAATGGTCGGGGTCCTACGGCCCAATTGACATCGATGCCATCCCCTGACCGGGACCGCCGGACCACCCAGTCCGCCGCTTCAGTCTTGTTTCAGTGAATCCGCCCGTCGCAACCTACTACACTTTTGGTTGTCCAGTCCGGGCAAGAAAGGGCGCCAGGGCCAGGGGTTCAGAGGGTTTCCCTGATCGCCCGGAGGCAGAGGACCGGCTCGTACGTCCCTACGAACCGTGGAGGAGGTACCGGCGCCCGATGGGCGCCAACAGAGGGCCGGACGCCCGGGGGACCCGTGGGAGTCGACTTCGCTCGGCGCGCACACTCGCGCCTGCTTCGTCGTGGTCTGGTTCGTCGTGGCCTGTGCACCGCCGCCTGCCTGGTGCTCGTCGCCACATCGATCACCGTCCCGGCGGTCGCCGCTGCCGTCGTCGATTCGGGCGGCCCGGGGACGAGTCTGCCCGGCGCGGCCGCGGCGACGAACAGTCTGGCGAGTGTCACCGGCGCGCCGACTCTGCCTCTCCAGTTCGTCGACGACGCCTCGGGTTCGAACGTCAGCGTCCGGCCCAGCATCACAGTCCCGCCGGCGCCCGAGGTGACGACGGAGGTTGCCAGCCTGCGGACCCAGTACAGCAGCACGTACGAGAAGCCCGATGGGACCTTCAGCCTCAAGCTCAGCCCCGACCGTGTCAACTACATGGACTCCAACGGTGCCTGGCAGCCGATCGACACTACGCTCGTCGCCGCGCCTACTGGCTCCAAGTTCGATTACGTCGAGAAGGCGAACGACAAGGGCGTGTCGATCTCCAAGTCACATCCCGACACCGGAATGGCCCAGCTGGCGGTCGGTCCCTACACCCTGGGTATCCGGATCCCCTCGATTGGCACGTTCACCTATTCGGCCACCACGAGCGCCGCGACCTACACGAGCGCGGCCGGCTCGTTCGGCGTGGTGCCGACACCCGATGGCCTGGAGGTCAGCGCCACCCTTGTGAGCTCATCGGCGCCCAGCTCCTATTCGTTCGCGATCAATACCGGCGGCCTGGTCGCGACCCTCGACGCGGACAAACTGTCGATCGATCTGACCGATCCGACGGCGGCCGATCCAACGGCCATCGTCGGCCAGATCAGCGTTCCCGAGCTGACAGACGCCGCTGGCATTACGGCCCCGCCAGGCGCGATCACGGTCAGCCTCAACGCAAGCCCGACGAGTGTCCCGAGCCCCACAACTGCACCCAGCCCGACGAGCGCTCCGAGCCCGACTAGCACTCCCAGCCCGACAACTGCCCCGAGCCCGACGAGCGCTCCGAGCCCGACTAGTGTCGCGATTCACTTGTAG
>PMXQ01000085.1 GCA_003171065.1 Chloroflexota bacterium | reverse complement strand
TCCCACACGTGGGATAACCTGGTCACGGCCTGCAAGTCGTGCAACCATCGCAAGGGCGGCAAACTGCTCGACGAGGCCAAGCTTCGATTGGCCCGCCGCCCGATCGAGCCACGCTGTGACGTCTATTCGCTCTTCACGCCGTACCTCCGCGACGACCGCAACGGGAGCTGGCGCTCGTACCTCTTCCTTGGCCACTGATCTCGGGGCCGAGGGGGGCGGGGCGCCGGCGCCGGAGATTCCTGCCCCGGTCGCGGAGCTGCTGGCCACTCTCCGGGGAGGCGGGCACTCCGCTTATGTCGTGGGCGGCTGTCTGCGCGACGCGCTGCTCGGCCGCGAACCCGTGGATTGGGACCTGACGACGGACGCGCCGCCGGACCGGATCCAGAGCCTGTTCCCGCGCTCGCTGTACGAGAACCGGTTCGGGACCGTGGTCGTGCGTCATGCCGGCGCCCAGTACGAGATAACCGCGTTCCGCCGCGACGTCTCGTACTCGGATCACCGCCACCCGGACAGCGTCGAGTTCGGCGATTCGGTCGAGGAGGATCTGGGGCGGCGCGACTTCACCGTCAACGCCATGGCCTGGGGCGGCAGGCCGGCCGAGACGCAGCTCTTCGTCGACCCTCACGGCGGACGCGCGGACCTGGCCCGGCGACTGCTTCGGGCCGTCGGCGACCCGGACCGCAGATTCCACGAAGACGCCCTGAGGATGGTTCGGGCGGTTCGCCTGGCGGCGACGCTGGATTTCGAGGTCGAGGCAGAAACGCTGGCCTCGATAGGCCGAAACGCGGAGCTGGCGCGCCATCTGTCAGGCGAGCGGATCGCGGCCGAGCTGCTCAAGCTCCTGGCCGCTCCCCGTCCGAGCGTCGGGCTGCGCCTGATGGCGGAGACCGGTCTTCTGGCCGTGATCGCCCCGGACCTCGCCCGCCAGCCCGGAATCCCTCAGAACAAGGTCGGCGGCGAAGACCTGTGGGACCACACCCTCCGAACCGTCGACGCGGCACCGAATCGGACTCTCGTCCGGCTGGCCTCTCTTCTCCACGACATCGGCAAGCCGGACACTCTCGCCGAGGGGCACTTCCACGGCCACGAGACGGTGGGCGCCACGATGGCACGCGAGTTCCTCTCGAACCTTCACGCTCCGCGGGCCCTGCAGGAGCGCGTCGCGCACCTGGTTCGAAATCACATGTTCTCCTACCAGCCCAACTGGAGCGACGCCGCCGTCAGGCGCTTCATTCGAAAGGTCGGCCCGGGCTCGATCGACGACCTGCTGGCGCTGCGAGCCGCCGACAACGAGGGCAGCGGGCTTTCGGCCGAGGCTGGCCTTCTGCCGGAGCTGGAACGCCGGGTCCGCCAAGAGTTGGACGCACACGTCGTTCTGGGGCGGAATCAGCTCGCCGTCGACGGCAATGACCTCAGGTCGGAGCTGGGGATCCAACCCGGTCGAATGCTCGGCCGAATACTGGACGATCTCACGGAGCGGGTGATCGCCGAGCCGGCGCTCAACGATCGTGCGATCCTGCTGGAGCTGGCCCGCGCGCTGGTCGATGGATCGACGGGCGGAGAGTCTGAAGGTCCCTCGCCGGATCGTATGAACGAGGCGCGTTGATGTTCGAGGTCCTGCTGCAGGCCGAAAGGGCCCTGTCGAGCGGAGCGCTCGACCAGGCCGAACGGTCGTACTGGCAGCTCATAGAGCTGGACCCCACGAACGCCATCGCGGTCGCGGGTCTGGCCCGCGTCTCCATGCAGCGTGGCGACCAGCGTCTTGCACGGACGTTCGCCGACCGCGCTCTCGCGATGGACCCCGAGATGGTCTCCGCGAAGAAGATCCTCGAGACTCTGAACGGAGGCGTCACCGAGGCGCCCGGTTCGGAGCAGCCGGACCTGCCGCTGCTGGCCGCGCAGCGCCTTGAGGCGCTGGGCCGGCGGCGCGCCGTGGCCGTCGAAGACGAGAGTGTGGTCGACGAACGGGCCTCCGGCGCGGGGCCGGGGAAGCGCGACAAGGATGAGTTGGACGAAACCGGCAGGCCGCTCCCCGAGCACCCCGCCGAACCGCCGGCGGAGCGGCGCAAGGCCGGTCGTCAGGCGGCGGCTGCGGCAGAGGCGGCTCCGCGGCCTCAGGCGTCACCTCGCCCCAAGGCGCATCAAGCGCTGGGAGATCGAGCCCGCCGGAATCTGGTGCCGGAGGATCTGAAGCCTCGACCGCGGGCGGACGATCCGTTCGCCGCCGCGGAGTCGGCAGCGGCCATCGAGGCTGTCGACGAAACCGACGACGTGGTCATCGAGGAGCACGTCGGGCGGGCGGGGCGGGCCCGAAGCCAGGCCGAAGACAAGCTGGGCGAGGTTCTCGGGGCCGTCGATGCCACGGGCGAAGACGAGAGCATCGCCATGCGCGTAGCGCTGGTGGCGGATGCGGCCGAGCTCGAGGCCGCCGAAATGGACGCCGCCACATTCGGCGCAATCGATGCCACGGGCGAAGACGAGAGCATCGCCATGCGCGTAGCCCTGGTGGCGGATGCGGGCCAGCTCGAGGCCGCCGGAACGGAGGCGGCCGAAATGGGCGCAGCCGAGTCGCGAGCGGTCGGCTCGGACGCGTCGGCCGCCGGGCTGGAGCCAGCCGAACTCGAGTCGGCCGAGTTGAACGCGGCGGCCGGGCTGGAGCCAGCCGAACGGGAGGCGGCCGAGCGGGAGGCGGCCGAGCTGGACGAGGGCGTGTTTGGAGTCGCCGAGCTGGTGGCAGCCGAGGAACTGGGTCCGGCGCCGAGCCGGCGGATCGACCTTGACGCCCTGGAGGCCGACCTGAGGGCGGCCGAGTTACGGGCCGCCCTGCGTGAGGCGGGCGAGCACGACGCAGCGGCGCAGATGGAAGCCGAAGCCGAGGCGGAAGCCGAGCTCATGGCTGCGGAGCTGACCTCGGCAGAGCTGGCAACCGCCGAGCGCGCCTCCGAGTGGATCGCCGAAGCGGAGGCGGACGCCGCGCAGGTCGATGCTGTCGGCGGCCTACCCGAGCGCGCCTCCGAGTGGATCGCCGAAGCGAAGGCGGACGCCGCACAGGTCGATGCTGTCGGCGGCCTACCCGAGCCCGTCGTCCCTCCGGCGGGACCTCCGTCGGCACGTCCGGCGTCACCTCCGGCGTCACCTCCGGAGACGGGCGAGGAGCCCACGGAGGATGAGGCGGAGGCAGCCGCGCTGCGCGAGGCCGTGGCCCTGGTCCTGGGCAGCGAAGCGGACGGCGCAGGCAACACAGGCGAGCCAGACGAGGCAAACGAGGCCGCCGAAAACGAGGCCGAAGATCCGGCCCTGCGTCCAGCCCGAGGTCGGCCCCGGACATCGGGCACGAGCCCGCGTTCAACCCCGGAGAATTCCACGGCGGACAACGGTCCCGGCGAACCTGGCGCCCAGGGCGCAGAGCCGGCCAATTCTGATTCGAGAGCGACCACCGAGCCTCGCCGCAAAGGGCTCCTGCGAAGATTCAGAGGAGACTGAATGCGCATTCTCGTCACCGGCGGTGCCGGGTACATCGGTTCGGTCTCGGTCGAGGGGCTGGTGGCCGCGGGTCACGAGGTCACCGTCCTCGACGACCTGTCGACCGGCTACCGCGCGGCGGTCTCGCCGGCGGCTCGACTCGAGGTCGGCAGTTACGGTGACACGACCGCCGTGGCCGCTCTGCTGGAGCGGTGCCGCATCGAGGCGGTCCTCCACTGCGCCGCCAAGTCGATCGTCGGCGAGTCGATGACCGACCCGGCCAAGTACTTCCGCGAGAACGTCGCCGGTGGCGTCGCGTTGCTCGAAGCGATGCGCACGACGGGCGTACGGCGCATCGTCTTCAGCTCCACGGCCGCAACGTACGGCATGCCCGAGCGGACGCCCATCGTCGAGACGGACCCGATTCGCCCGATCAACGCCTATGGCGAGACGAAGCGCTGCGTCGAGGTCGCGATTCGCTGGTACGGCTACGGCTACGGACTGAGGAGCGTGATCCTGCGCTACTTCAACGCCGCCGGCGCGAGCCCCGCCTACGGCGAGGGGCACAACCCGGAGACGCATCTCGTCCCGTGCGTGCTGCAGGCGGCAGCCGAAGGGCGCGCGGTCACTCTCTTCGGCGATGACTACCCCACTCCCGACGGAACGTGCATCCGCGACTACATCCACGTCGAGGACCTGGCTCGGGCGCACATGCTCGCACTCGAGGCGACGGATCCTGCGGACGCGCGGACAGGCCCGGCGTCGGGGCCGTGCGAGCCGTTGATCTGCAACCTGGGGAGCGGTTCCGGCTTCAGCAACCACCAGGTCGTGGCCGCTTCGGAAGCCGTCGTCGGCCGGCCGATCGCCGTCAAGATGGGCCCGCGCCGCCCGGGCGATCCGCCGGTCCTGGTCGCCAGCCCCCAGATGGCGCACGAGAAGCTGGGCTGGAACGCGAGCATGGGCACGCTCGAGCAGATCATCGGATCGGCCTGGGCATGGCAGCGCGACCACCCCGCGGGCTACGCGAAGTAACAATCCGGGGTGCGAGGCAACAGTCCGGGGCGCGGCGCCGGTCGGGGGCGCAGCCGCCGGTCAGAGGTGGCGGGCGCCGGTCAAGAGGTGGCGGGCGCCGGTCAGAGGTGGCGGGCGCGGCACAACTCCGACTGGGTCTAGAATCGGCGCATGCCGCCACTGCGCCGCAAGGCCGACCCACCGCCCCCGATCGACCCGGCCGAATGGCGCCCCCAGGCATTCGGGAAAAAGGGCATTCGCTCCATCAACGATCCGATCATCGAGCCGAGCTGGGGCGGGGTGCGCGTCATCGTTCGCGTTGGACGCGGGCCGGACGGGTCGCCGGCGGTGACTCTGACTGACGAGGACGGGCTCGATTCCACCGCGGAGTTCGCCGAGGTAGCCCAGGCCATAGCCGCCGCAGCGCTGACCGACGAGCTCATCCTGGACGGCTATCTGACGGTCGAGCCGACCCAGGACACAAGGGGCCTTGGCATGAGAGCGATGGAGCCCCCGGCCAAGGGCCCGTTCCTGACCCACATGCTCCTCGGCGGCCGCATCCGAGTGCCCGAGCCCGAGCGCCAGCTGGACCCGGAGCGCCCGATCGCTTTCGTGGCGGTGGACCTGTTGCTGATCGACGGATACAGCCTGATCAATCTGCCGCTCCTCGAGCGCAAGCGCCTGCTCGACACCGCCCTCAAGGCCGGCACCCTGGTTCGGATCACGCCATTCGTTCGACCGCCCGTCGGCTCGCTGGCTTTCACCTGGCGTGCCCAGGGCTTTCGGGAGCTGGCCTACAAGCCTGCCAACGGCCGCTACCGCCCCGCCGGCGGGCAAAGCGACTGGGTCGTCGTGCCGATCAGATCCCGCTGAGCCCAATCAAGCCGCTGGCAGCGACCCGCGGTTTCAGGCCGGGACTGGTCGCTCGGTCCGGCGGCGTGGTACGGTGCACCGGATGCCTGCGAGCGCGCTGACGCCTGCCATTCGGGATGAGATCGCTCGGCTCGGCTGTGCCGACATCATGGTCGGCATCCCGAGCTATCGGAACGCGGCCACCATCGGCCACGTGGTTCGGGCTGCGCAGGCCGGCCTGGTCCAGTACTTCCCGGATCTTCGCCCCGTTCTGGTGAACGCCGACGCGGGCTCCCCGGACGGAACGCAGCGGGTGGTCGTGGAAACCGAGCCGCCCGGATACGTCGAGCAGATCCTGCTCGTCCACCCGAAGAACCGGCTCGATCGGGTCAGCCTGACCTATCCCGACGTCGACGGCGTGGGCGGCAAAGGGGCCGCCCTGCGGACCATCCTCGAGATGGCCGCCGCGCTCGATGTCGGCGCCCTGGTGGTGGTGGATTCGGACCTGCGCTCGATCGTCCCAGAATGGATCGAGCTGCTGGCCGGGCCGATCCTGAAGGGCGGCTACGACTTCGTCGCGCCGCTCTACTCCCGCCACAAATACGACGGCACCATCACCAACACCGTCACCTATCCCATGACGCGGGCACTGTACGGCCACCGCATCCGCCAGCCGATCGGCGGCGACTTCGGTATCAGCGGCGACCTGATCCGCGACTACCTCGCCCAGGAGACCTGGACGCCGGATGTATCGCGCTTCGGCATCGACATCTGGATGACGACAACCGCGCTGACCGGTGGCTTCGCCGTCTGCCAGAGCCGCCTCGGTGCCAAGATCCACGACCCCAAGGATCCCGGGGCGGATCTGGGGCCGATGTTCCGGCAGGTCGTCGGGACGCTGCTGGGCATGGCCAAGGACAACGCCAATCGCTGGCTGGAGATCTCCGGCAGCCACGAGGTGCCGGCTTACGGCTTCGAGCGGTACGCCGATCCGCCGCCCCTGGAGGTCAACACCCTGCGTCTGCTGAGCCAGTTCCACGCCGGGGCGCTGACGGTCGCCGACACGTGGCGGGGGATGCTCCGGCCGGACAACTGCAAGAGCGTGATCGAGCTGGCCGGGGAGGCTGGGGCCATGGCCGAGGCCGCGGCGCGGAAGCTGGGTCTCACCTCCGAGTCGGGCCAGGGCTCCGCCGGCAGCGACGGGCTGCCCGCCACCGACGAGCTGTCGGACCTCGTTTCGGGCTTCCACTTCCCGGACGACCTGTGGGCCCGCGTCTTGTACGACCTGCTGGTTTCGGCGAGCTTCGGCGAGGTACCGACTGAGCGGCTGGTGGCAGCACTCGTGCCGATCTACTTCGGACGTGTCGGCCGCTTCGTGATCGAGAACCGGCGCCTCTCCACCGAACAGTCCGAGGAACGGGTGGAGCGCCAGGCCCGCGAGTTCGAGCTGCTCAAGCCGTATCTCGTCGAGCACTGGACCGAGGCGGCGAAGGCCGGCGGCACGACCCGGAAACGGGCGGCCGAATGACGCGCTCGCCGCTCCCCTCGCGAATCCTGATCCCGGTCGCCAACCCGCTGACCGCCGAGGAGCTGGTCCGGATCGGAGCGGCCCTACTCGACCGCAAGAGCGGCAGCCTGACCGTGCTCGGGATCGTGGAGGTGCCCGAGGGGACGCCGCTCAGCGAAGGCGCCACCAAGGCCCGGCAGGCCCGCCGGCTGCTGCAGCGAGTCCTCGACTACGCGCCCGAGGGAGTAACGGTCCACACCGTCGTCCGCATCGGGCGGCGCGCGGCGGAGGGCGTGATCGAGGCGGCGACCGAGCTCGACGCGCAGCTGATCGTCTTCGGTTGGGGCGGCAAGCCCTCCGCGCCCAGGCCGGGCGCCGAACCGCCCGTCTTCAGCTCGACGATCGACGAGGTCGTTCGGGACTCGCCGTGTGACATAGCCGTCGTCAAGCAGGGCGCGCCGATGGAGATCGGGCGAATCCTGGTGCCGATCCGCGGCGGCCCTCACGCCGAGCTGTCCCTCCAATTCGCCGATGCCCTGGCCCGTCGCGGCGGCGGAAACGTCGTCGCCCTCCACGTGGTGCCCGCGGGTCTGAGCTCGACCATCCGCTCGCAGGCGGCGAAGGCGCTGGCCCACTTCATTCGCCAGCACGCCGACGGTCACGTGGAGCAGATCGTTCTCGAGGCGCCGAACGTGCGCAATGCCATCCTCCACGAAGCCGACGAGGCCGACGTGGTCGTGATGGGCGCGTCGGCGTTTCCGGCCACCGACAACGGCCGGACGTTCCTCTTCGGCGCGCTTCCGGAGGCGGTGGCGACCCGCTCGCGCAAGACGGTGATCGTCGTCAAGACGCGCGAGGCGATCGGCGAGGCCACATTCGATCGGCTCGAGAAGCGGGCGGAGACGCTGGCCGCGGCCGAGAAGGCGGCCAACGAGTCGCGCGCGGTGCCGCTCCGGGTCGAGCGCTGGTTCGGCGAGTCCAACTTCCATCACCGCGAGTTCGCCGACCTCGACCGCCTCGTCCACCTCAAAGAGCAGGCCGGGTTGACCGTCAGTCTGGTGCTGCCGGCCCTGAACGAGGCCGAGACGATCGGGACGATCGTCTGCCGGGCCCGACGCGACCTGATGGAGCGCCACCCGCTGGTGGACGAGCTCCTGGTCATGGACTCCGACTCCACCGACGAGACGCGCGAGATCGCCGCGTCGGAAGGAGCTCGCGTCGCGATCCATTCGCAGGTGCTGGCGCGCTACGGCAGCTACTGCGGCAAGGGCGAAGCGCTGTGGAAGAGCCTGTACGAGACGTGCGGCGACATCATCGCCTGGGCCGACACGGACGTGCGCAACTGGCATCCGCGGATGGTCTACGGCACCGTCGGCCCGCTCATCGCCGAGGAACGGCTGCAGTATGTCAAGGGTTACTACAGACGGCCGATCGTCGAGGGCGGCATGCTCAAGGAGGGCGGCGGCGGACGAGTCACCGAACTGGTCGCGCGCCCGCTCATCAACCTCTTCTACCCCGAGCTGTCCGGCCTGATCCAGCCACTCTCCGGCGAGTACGCCGGGCGCCGGAGCCTCCTCGAGACGATCCCGTTCTTCACGAGCTATGCGGTCGAGATCGGGCACCTGATCGACGTCGCGGAGAGGTGCGGGCTGGAAGGGCTCGGCCAGGTGGACCTGGAGCGGCGGGTCCATCGCAACCAGGAGCTCGAGGGTCTGTCGCGGATGAGCTTCGTCATCCTCCAGGCGGTCATGAAGCGGCTCGAGGAGAAGCACAAGGCGAGTCTGCTTGCGGAGCTCGGTTCGACGATGAAGCTGCCGCGGTCCGGCGGGGGCAAGCTCGGGCTGGAGGTCATGGAGCTGGCCGATCACGAGCGGCCACCGATGATCCGCATTCCCGAGTACCTGGAGAAGCGGCGTCTGGCCGCAGCCCCGCCGCCCGCCGTCACGCAAGCCGTTCCGGAGGTCACGGTCTCGCCGGTGGGCGAGCCCCGATGAGCGACGCGGCGACTCGACGGCTGCGGGTCCTGCTCGCACCCGATTCCTTCAAGGGCTCCCTGACCTCCGTGCAGGTGGCGCGGGCCCTGGCTTCGGGCTGGTCGCGGGCTCGCCCGGGTGACGAGTTGATCCTCGCCCCGCTCGCCGACGGTGGCGAGGGCACGCTCGCGGCAATCGCCGAGAGCGGCGGCTGGGAGTGGCAGGAGTGCCCGGCCCACGACGCGCTGGGACGGCCGCTGACGTCCCGCTGGCTGCGCTCGCTCGACGGGGAGAGGGGCGCCGTGGAGCTGGCCGAGGCATCGGGGCTGTCGCGCCTGCCCGCCGATGAGCCGCGGGCGCCGCTCGCGGCCACGACCGAGGGGACGGGCGAGATCCTGCGGGCGGTTCTCGACGCGGGCGTTCGGCACGTGGTCATGGGAGTTGGCGGCAGCGCCACCACGGACGGCGGCTCTGGGCTGCTGCGTGCGCTGGGGGTCTGGTATCGCGGCGGCTCCCCGGAGCCACTCCCCGGGCCGATCCCCGATCTGGCGGCCGTCGACTTTGCGAGTCTGGACGGGCGCCTGGCGGAGTTGGAGCTGCGCGTGGCCTGCGATGTCACCAATCCACTCCTCGGCGAGCAGGGAGCGGCCGCCGTCTATTCCCTCCAGAAGGGCGCCTGGCCGGAAGACATCTCGAACCTGGAAGCCTGGCTCACCCGCTACGCAGACTTGCTCGAGGCCGCCGCCGGCGTGGCTGCCCGCGCCCGACCCGGCGCCGGCGCCGCCGGCGGGACCAGCTTCGGGCTGATGTGCCTGGCTCCGCACCTGCGTTCCTTCGAGTTGATCCCCGGCGTGGAGCTGGTGATGCAGGAGACGGGCTTCGACTCGCGCCTTGCGGTGGCAGACCTCGTCATCACCGGCGAGGGCCAGGTCGATGCGCAGACGGCCTTCGGCAAGACAGCCCTGGGCGTCGCCAAACGCGCCGCGGCCAGCGGGATTCCGTGCCTGGCGGTGGGCGGCGGGGTGACCCCGGAGGGAGCGGCGGCTCTCGCGGCCCACGGGTGCGTCGCCGTTCCGGTCCTCGACCGGCCGATGGCCCTGCGCGACGCTATGGCGAAGGCGGCGCCGCTGGTCACTTCCGCCGGGGAGCGGCTCGCCCGACTCCTTGGGGTCGGCGCGCTGGTGGCCGATGGGCACGGGACGCCCGCTTGAGCCCGAAGCCGACCGCCGGTTCGACGGCCAGGGCGGCCGCGAAGCCTTCGGTCGGGTCGACCGCCAGGGTCGCCAGGCCCCCCTTGCGCCGCCGAAAGCCCGGCCCCGAACAGGTCGCCCGCGCCTGGGCCCGCAGGCTCGAGGCCAAACGCCCGGGCCTCGTCCGGTTCGTCCTCGACCGCCTGGCCGAGGCAAACGGCCGGCCCGTCTGGCATCCCCGCCTCGATCCGGTCAGCGAGCTGGTCCTGACGATCCTGTCCGCCAACAGCGCCGACATCAACGCCGAGGTCGCGTTCGAGGCGCTGCGCGCCGCTTACCCGTCGGCCGCGACGCCCGCCAGCGGCCCCACCGAACCCCGCGCGTTGCCCGGTTGGGGCGGCCGCGGCCTGCCCGACCTGCCTCCGCCCGACTGGTCGGCCGTGGAAGCTGCGCCCCTGGCGGAGCTGACCGACGTCATACGGCCCGGCGGCATGGCCAACCAGAAAGCGCCGCGCATCCCGGCCGCGCTCGGCGCCCTGCGCGCCAACGGCGGCAGCTACTCGCTGGAGTTCCTGGCCCCGAAGCCGCCGCTTGAGGCCCGCGACTGGCTGGCCGCCATCCCCGGCATCGGCAAGAAGACCGCGTCAGTTGTGCTGCTGTTTAGCTTCGGCACGCCGCTGATGCCGGTCGATCGCCACGTCCTCCGCGTCAGCCAGCGCATCGGCCTGATCCCGCCGAACGCGGACCCGGACGAGGCCCACGACCTGTACCTGGCGATGCTCGCGCCCGAGCAGACATACGAGGCCCACGTCTCGCTGATCACCCACGGCCGCCGGACGTGCCACGCCCAGCGCCCCGACTGCGAGCACTGCCCCGTGGCGCCGCGCTGCCGCTACTTCGACCCGAAGGCGGAGTAGGGCGCGGGCGGTCGCACCCTGGCCGGCGCCAGCAGGCCGAAGGCAAGAGCGGCCGAAACCGCCGCCGGGACCATGACGACGGCGCCGACCGCGACGCCCAGCTGCACCGCGGTCATCAGCGACAGTGCTAGGCCGATGAGGACGGCTACACGACCCGGCGATTCCAGCCAGATGAAGATCCCGACCACGACTGCTGGAACGGCGTAGAGCTCAGCCACCAGGAACAGCCAGATCAGCGCCCACGCAGCGTCCCGGCCATCGCTCGTCTCGAAGAGGATGATCGCCTGAGACACCGCCGCGAAGACGCCCATGGCTGCCAGACCGATGCCACCGATCGATCGCAGAGGCGGGGCCAATCGCCTTGCGAGTGGGGGCACTCTATCGACCCTTTCGGTCCTGGGAGGGCGAAGTGCGGCGCGGACGCCAGGTCGTTCCAGGTAGTGGATCGGCGCGACGAGCACCATCCCGGCGAGCGCGATCTGGATGCCGGCCACGTACACGAGCAGCGGTTCGACGGCGAAGACCGCGATAACGACCAGGACAGCGAGGCCACGGAGCAGCTTCAGCCAGGTCACCGGCCACGCGTAGCCGTAGTGGAGGCCCACACCTGCAGCGGTAACTCCGATCGTCAGCCCGCCAAGAACGAGCCATACCGGCACGAAGTCCAGGCCCATCGCAAACGCCGCCACCACGACACAGAGCAGCCCGAACAGACCGATGTAGATCAACACCCACGCGAGCAACCGAACCCCGAGCGGCAGGCCCGGCCGCGCGGGGCCTGGGGCCGGCTGTTCGAAAACCATGTGACGCTCCTTCGTCGACTGTGCCGAAATCGTCATGCCTGCGCTCCGCGATCGGGTATCGCCTGGGCGACACCCGAGACACCAGGTGGCAGCCGCGGCCGTCTCCACGGCGGCGGGCTGACACCTCGCATTGTCCGGCTGGGCGGAACACGAATCGGCGATCCGGCGGGGTTCGGCGGGCGCCGCGGGCCCATCGTGCCCAAACGAGTGTCCCGAGGGCGCCGATTCCTCGTCCCAGCGGCCGTCTCGGTCGGTCAGCGGCCCGATTAACCACGGCCTGCGCCCGGGCCTCGCATCCGCCCCGAATCTGTCCGGCTGGGCCGGAAATCTGCAGGATCGACGCCAGTCGTCCCAGGCAGCCGTGCCGCGCGGCCGCGCCGTACCGTGGCGGCCCGCCGCCGCCACTAACCCGCCGTCGCGCCACTCCCCCACCTATACTCGCGGCAACGACACCGGCGCTCTGGCGGGGAGGCACGAAGCGCGAATGATCGAGCACAGGCCGCAACGGATCCTGCTCGTCGACGACGACCCCAATCTGCGCGTCGTGCTGGCCGAGCAACTGCGCGACGACGGCTACGACGTGGCCACTGCGCGTGACGGTCAGGAGGCGCTTCGGCGCCTGGACGCCGGCTGGCCGGACCTCATCCTGCTGGATCTGATGATGCCGCACATCGACGGCCTGGCCCTGGCCCGCCGGATCAAGGCCGAGGCGGACCTGCCGATCATCGTCCTCTCCGCGATCGACACGGCCGACAGCAAGGCCCGCCTGCTCGACGAGGTCGCCGAGGACTACGTCTCCAAGCCGTACCACTACCCCGAGTTGCGGGCCCGAATCCAGCGCGTGCTCCGACGGCTGGGCGATCGAATCCCGCGCCAGTCGCTGGTGCTGGGGCCGAACCTCACGCTCAACCTCCATCACCGTACAGTCACCGTCGCCGGCACCGATGTTCAGCTGACCCCGACCGAGTCGCGGCTGCTCCAGACCCTGGCGGCAAACCTCGGAGAGATCGTGACGACGGAGACGCTCCTGGCCCGCGGCTGGGCCGAGACCGAGGAGGCCGACCCGTCCTACGTCTGGGTTTCGATGCGGCGGCTGCGCCAGAAGGTGGAGGTCGATCCCGGCAAGCCGGTCCACCTGCTGACCGTTCGGGGGGTGGGCTACCGCCTGGTCGCGAACCGTGACGACGCCTGAGCCACCGGCGACCGAAGTCGCACGACCGGGCGAAGTCGACCGAACGGCCGAAGTCGAAGGCGCGCCCGACGTCGGCCGCTCGACCGACGGCCCGGTCGAAGGCGCGGCCCAACGCTCGCCCGAAGGCCCGGGAGATGCGCGCACCCGAGGTCGCGGTCTCGACCTGCCGTTCCGCGTCCTGCTCACAATCGGCCTCATGGTCGCGGCCGTCCTGCCGCTCGCCGTCTTCGGAATCGCCGTCATAGCCGCGGGCTGGGAGAGCAACGAGCGGGCCGTCACCAGCCTGTTCGCCCTCGCCATCGCCGGGGCCGGCTTCTTCGGCTTGCTCGCGGCTGCCCTGCTCGTAGGCAGCCTGACCACGCCGCTGCGCCGCATTACCACCGCGGTCGAGCGCGTGGCGGCCGGCGAATCCAGCCCGCCCATCCATCTCACCGGCGACGACGAGCTGGCCCGTCTGGCCGAGAGCCACAACCGCATCGCGGCCGACGCCCAGCGCCGCAACGCCGAGCTTGCCACTCTCCTGACCGCGATCGCCGCCTACGCCCCGAGCCAGGGAGTGGCTCCGCTCGTGGCCCAGGCCGAGCGCGACGCCCGCCAGATCTTCGGCCTGATCGACTGCCAGGCCAGACTCGGCAGGGCCGACGCCGTCGCCATCGAGGAGCGGATCCCCGGCGACCCGGGCCCGGTCCGGGCCGAGATTCGCGCCGGCGCCGAAACCCTCGGCGTGCTCACGGGTCACGTGCCGGCGACCCGCAACTGGGAGCGCGCCGACCAGGATCTCCTCGAGCTGTTTGCCAGCGAGGTGGGCGTGGCCCTGCGCAACGCCGAGCTGTTCGGCCGGATCCAGAGCCAGAACGCTCAGCTGCGCGAGCTCGACGCCGCCAAGGACGAGTTCCTGCGCGGCGTCAGCCACAACCTGCAGACGCCGCTGACAAGCATCCGCGCCTACGTGGAGCAGCTCCGGACGACCACCACGGACGCCGAGACGGATCGACGCCTGGCGATCGTGGCCGAGCAGTCGGGCCGCCTGGCGAGGCTCGTTCGCCAGCTCCTGACCGTCACTCGCCTCGAGGCGGGCGTGCTGCGCGCCGAACCCGAGGTGATCGCGATTGCGCCACGTGTCCGGCGCGCCTGGGAGGCCCTCAACGCGACCGGCGCCAACCTCGAGCTGACGGACACCGCCCGCGGCTGGCTGGCCGTGGCGGACCCGGATCAGCTGGACCAGGTGCTGTGGGCGCTGCTGGACAACGCCGTGAAGTACGGCGGGCGCGAGGGCAGCGTCGAGGTCGAGGTTTGCGCCGACGACACTATCAATCGGCTCCACGTCACCATCGCCGACCATGGGCCTGGAGTGTCCGAGGCGGATCGCGAGCGCCTCTTCACCCGCTTCACGCGGGGCGCCGACCAGTCCAGCGGCGAGGGCACCGGACTTGGTCTGTACGTGTCGCGTCAGCTCCTCCAGGCCATGGGCGGCGAGCTCAGGCTCGAGCCGGCGAAGGCGGGCCGGGGCGCAGCCTTCACGCTTTCGCTGCCCGGCGAACCGCCCGCAGACGAGGGCTGAGCAGGCCGCCGACGATGGCGGGGGTGCGCCGCGGCCCAGGAAGGGGCTGTGCGCGCTGTCAACGGGGTCCCACAGGCGGTCCGCCGTCCGGCGTAGCGTCGGGTACGGTCGCTGGATTGCCACAGCCGGGGAATGTCCAGGGCGGCGCGGTTCGTTCAGGATGCCGCAAGCAAGACCTGAGATCGTGACTGGCGAGTGACGAACACGGCACCCGAGGATTTCGGGTTCAGATCTCCGCCTCAGGTGCCGACAACTAGAACAGGTGCTTCAGTCGCATCTCCTTGGTGTTACGCAGGAAAGGCAATGAGCGGCAGACCTGGGTTCTTCGGGGGCTTTCGACCGGGCGACGCGCCGGGGCGCGACGTCGAGTTCGGTTCTGGCTCCGAAGCGCAGGAAGGCTCTTCGTTCATTCGGCTGGGCGACCCTCGATCCGGCCGAGACGACGGCGGGTTCGGAACTGCTTCCGGCTTCGACCCCGTTTGGGGCACGCTCGGCCCGCCGACGGCGCAAGCCGACGACCCGTGGAGAGGGAAAGGCGATGATGTCGAAGCCGGACCGATCGTCGACGTCGAGATCTTCGGCGACGGCTTCCAGATCTCCGGCCAGATCTGCACCGGCCAGTTCCCGCGACTCAGCGACTGGATGAACATGCAGCAAGGGTTCATCCGGGTCCAGGAAGCGTCGCTGGCCCACCTCGGCCACGGCAACCTGCCCGATCCCGACCATCAAAGGGGCACGCTCTGGGTCCGTCTGAACCAGATCGTCCTGGTCGCGGAGCGCAGCGTCATGGCGACAAATCGCCCCGGCGCACCGGTCGTCCAGAAGGAGCGCCGCAAGGCCACGATCGTCGCGCCCGGCTACAGCCTGCGAGGCAGCCTCCACGTCCACACGTACGGCTCGATGAAGCAGTTCCTCGAGTCCCCGGACCCGCACTTCATCCCGATCACGGAGCTGACGATCCGCTGGACGAGCGACCCCGCCCTGGTCAGCCGCTTCCCGTTCGCCCTGGTCAACCGAGAGCAACTGATCTCTCTGCTCGACGAGCCTGCGACGCCGGCGGGCGAGGGATCCCAGGCCGAAGGTGACAACGAGGCGGAGTTACTGCTGCATCGGAGGTGGGGCGCCGCCTGAGGCGTCCACCACAGTCGCCTGCGCGAACAGGCGAGCGAGGCGCTGGGGCGGCGCGGAGCGCGGCGCCCGCGGTCCTCAGCGTAGCGGCTGCGTGGGGAGTTGCCGCCTCACCTGCACCACTCGATCCATCTCGAGGTCGGCCACGACCACGCCCGGGCCGTCCGGTGCCTGCGCGATCACGGTCCCCCACGGATCCACGATCATGCTGCGGCCATGGGTCGGCACGCCGCCGCCGATGCCGCACTGCGCCGGGGCAACGACGAATGCGCCATTCTCGATCGCTCGGGCGCGCAGCAGCACTTCCCAGTGGTCCCGCCCTGTGGCCTCGGTGAAGTTCGCGGGCACGGCCAGCACCACCGCCCCCGCGGCCGTCATCTCGCGATAGAGCTCCGGATAGCGAAGGTCGAAGCAAATACTCAGCCCGATGCGCACGTCCGCTTCCTGGGCCACGCCCTCCATCACCGCCACGACGCTCTGCTCACCGGGCGTCGTCCGCGCAGACTCGCGATCGGACGGGCCGTTGTCGATCGAGACGTCGAAGAGATGCCGCTTGCGGTAGGTCACACAGATCTGGCCTGACGGGTCGAGCAGCACGGAGGTGTTGTAGGGGCGCTGCGGATCGGCCGAGCGTTCGGCCAGACTGCCCAGCAGCATCCACGTGTCGAGGGCGCGCGCCAGCTCGGCGAAGGGCGCGATCATCGGGCCGGGCAGCTCGCCGGCGGACTCCCGCCAACCCGCGGCGGGGCCGCGGTACAGGAACATCTCCGGCAGCGCGACCAGCTGCGGGCTCATCTCGCCGGCCCGCCGGACGAGCGCGACCGCCCGCTCCACGTTCGCGGCCACGTCCTGATCGGCGGCGAGCTGGACCAGGGCCACGCGTAAACGGCTCATCGATGTTCCCCTCCCTGTTCTCGGTTTGATATCGCCGGACCGTGCCGGCTACCTTGCGTCGATGGTACGCTCCCCGCAAGGAGGCTTCCATGGACAGCCCGAGCCGCGCGGATGCGTGGCAGCTCCTGACAGAGTGGTCGCCAAGCGAGGCGCTTCGCAAGCACGGCCTTGCGGTCGAGGCGACGGTGGCGTGGTATGGCGCCAATCGTTTCGCCATCGCCGGGCCGGAGCTCGAGACCTGGCGCATCGCCGGTCTGCTCCACGACTTCGACTACGAGCGATTCCCCGACACCCACCCCATGCGCGGGGCCGAGGAACTGCGGCGTCTCGGCTACCCCGACGTCGTCGTGGAGGCCGTCCTCGGCCACGGCGACCACACCGGCGTCCCGCGCACGAGCCTCGTGGCAAAGACCGTCTACGCCTGCGACGAGCTTTCGGGCTTTGTGATTGCCGTGACCTACGTTCGGCCGAACCGGAGCCTCGATGAAGTGGACCCGCACGCCGTCGTCAAGAAGATGAAGGACAAAGGCTTCGCCCGACAGGTCCCTCGAGATCAGCTCTTGCGGGGCGCCGAGGAACTCGGAGTCCCGTTCGATGAACACGTCGCGAACGTGGTGGCNNCCGGCCTCAAGACCATCCGAGAAGCGCTCGGACTTTGAGACGAGGCGGGCCACGTCCGGCTGGCGGCCCGAGGGTCCACCAGGCGCCTCCGACCGGCACATCGATCCGTCCTCCTGAGGGGTTGCCGGGACGCACTTCGGCACCTGAGGCTTCGGCCGCAGACGGGTTGTCTTGAGGCGAGCTGCCGAGGGAGCCGCGGGCGGGGCGGTCAGGCGCGGGCGGGCGGGCGGTCAGGCGGGCGGGGCG
>PMXQ01000029.1 GCA_003171065.1 Chloroflexota bacterium | reverse complement strand
CGCCAGGTCGAGCTCGAGATCGTGGCCAGCCTGGAGGCGATGGGGATCCGCATCGAGTCGAGCCACCACGAGGTCGCGAGCGGGCAGTTCGAGCTGGACCTGCCGATGCTGCCGGCCCTGGTCTCCGCCGACACGGTCACCACGCTCAAGCCGGCGGTGAAGGAGCTGGCCCGCGAGCGCGGGATGCAAGCCACGTTCATGCCCAAGCCGCTGGCCGACGCCGCGGGATCCGGCATGCACACCCACCAGGTCCTCGTGGATCGCGCGGGGCGCAGCGTCTTCGACGACCCGGCGGCGGACTACGGGCTCTCGGCCGTGGCCCGGGCCTTCGCCGCGGGCCAGCTCGAGCACGCACCCGGGCTGTGCGCCCTGGTCGCTCCTCTGGTCAACTCGTACAAACGGCTCGTGCCCGGCTACGAAGCCCCGGTCGCGGGCAGCTGGGGGCGCCACAGCCGCTCCGCCCTGATCCGCGTTCCCGCCCAGGTCCGCCAGGAGAACCCGCCGGCCGAGGTCTTCGAGACGCGCCTGGAGCTGCGCCTCCCCGACCCCAGCTGCAATCCGTATCTGGCGTACACGGCCATGCTCGCCGCCGGCCTGGATGGCCTGGACC
The DNA here is from genome assembly GCA_003171065.1 of Chloroflexota bacterium. GTDB lineage: Bacteria > Chloroflexota > Limnocylindria > Limnocylindrales > CSP1-4 > Fen-1039. The sequence goes on along the minus strand of PMXQ01000029.1, from coordinate 22,166 downwards.
GAGGCCTCGAGCTCGGGCCGCCGCTCGAGGAGGTCGAGCACGGGTTCGGCGGCGGCCACAGCCTGACCAGGCCACTCCCGGCCTCCCTGGGCGAAGCGTTGGCCGCGCTGGAGGACGACGACGTGATCATGTCCGCCCTCGGGAGCGAGCTGCTCGAGCTCTTCCGGTCGGCCAAGTCGCTCGAATGGGAGGCTTACCGCCGCCAGGTCACACCCTGGGAGGTAGCGGCCTACTTCCAGCGCTCCTGAGCCCTCGCGCGATGACAGGGAACCGGCGCCAGGCCTGGGTTGGGCCGCTGACGCCCCGCGCTATTCGGTGCGCCGGGCCGCCGGGCAGGCCAGCTGCCGGGCCCCCGAGGCCGGCTCGCACCGATTCGAGACCTTGCATTCGCCCCTCGATTTCGCCCCGGGCAGTAACCTAGCAACCGACAGGTCGACGGTGTGGGGACCAGTGCGGAGGTATGGTGCGCGTCTCGGTCGGGATCGATCTTGGGTCGTCACGGGTCAAGTTGCTCGCCCTGGACGAGGAGGGCAATGCTCTCGGGGTGACGATGGCCTCGTACGCCACGGAATCCCGTCAGCCCGGCTACGCAGAGCAGAACCCGGATCGCTGGTGGGATGCGCTGCGACTTGCGATGTTCGAGATGCTGTCCCGCCCGAGCATGCGGGGTGCGGACGTGGTGGCCCTCGGCCTCACCGGCCAGATGCACAGCGCCGTCTTCCTCGACGCCGCCGGCGTGCCGCTTCGACCCGCGCTGATGTGGTCGGACGGGCGGGCCGAGGCGGAGGCGACCGAGATCGAGAAGCGAATTCCGCGCAATGAACTGGTCGCCCGAACCGGCAACCGATCGAACGTGAGCTTCACGGCACCCAAGATCATGTGGGTCGCGGCCCACGAGCCAGAGGTCTACGCCCGGACGCGCTGGATCGTGCAGCCCAAGGACGCCTTGCGGGCACGTCTTACCGGCGAGGTGGCGAGCGACGTTTCCGACGCCTCGGCGACGCTCCTGTTCGACCTGAAGGCTCGGACCTGGGCGCCCGACATCTGTCAGAAGCTGGGGATCGATGCCGGGATGCTGCCGCCGATCATGGAATCGGAGACGAAGGCCGGGGATCTGCGCGAGGACGCCGCCAGGGCGCTCGGTCTGCCGGCCGGAATCGCCGTGGCGGTGGGCGGAGCCGATGCCCCGGCGGCGGCGCTTGGCCTGGGCATGGCCCGGGAGGAAGACGCCAGAGGCACCGTGCTCATTTCGCTCGGCACGGGCGGCCAGGTGCTCGCGCCTGTCGCGGAGCCGCACGTGGATCCCGAGGGGCGGCTTCACGGCCTGGCCCACGTGGTTCCCGGTCAGTGGTGCGTCATGGCGGCGATCCTCTCGGCCGCGGCCTCGCTCGACTGGGTTGTTCGCCTGCTCCGCCCCGACGACCCCAACGGCAGCCGGGAGCTGCTTGCGGCCGCCGCAAAGGTCCCGGCCGGGAGCGACGGCCTGATCTTCGTGCCGTACCTGCGCGGTGAACGGACGCCTCATTTCGATCCGGCCGCACGAGGCGCGATGATCGGGATGCGCATCAGCCACGGCGCCCCGGAACTGACCCGGGCCGTTCTGGAGGGAGTGGCCTTTGCCCTGGCCGAGGGCCTCGATCTCATGCGCGGCGTCGGCGTGGAGCCTACGTCGGGCGTGGTCGCGGGCGGAGGCGTCAATCGCCTGTGGCAGCAGATCATCGCCGACGTGCTGAATCTCCCGGTCGCCCTGGGCGCCACGGAGCATGGATCGGCTCGAGGCGCCGCGCTGCTCGGCGCCGTTGCCGGCGGCGTCATTCCTTCGACGGTGAATGGAGTCCCGCCGCTACCTGCCCACACTCGACTTATGGAACCCGATCCGGCCAACGTCAAGTTGTACGCCGGCATTTCCGCCACCTACCGCGATCTCTACGGGCGCCTGCCGCGCGGCTGAACGCCGGATCGCAGCTGCCGCCGCAGATGCCCTGGAAACACGAGACGGCCCCTCGCGGGGCCGTCTCGCTGTCGCTGCAAGAGGAACGGTGAGTGGTTACGGAGAGACGGCGATCGCCGTCGCACCGGCGAGCGTGGCGCTGAAGTTGGGGGCAGCCCCGGACTTGTAGTAGCCGGAGCTGACGATCCGGACATGCGTCGCGTCGATGACCGCGCTGTTCCCCCACGCCTCGACTTTGTAGCTGCCAGCGGGAAGGCCCTCCAGCGTGTACGCGCCGGAGCTCGATGCATCCGTGTACGCCATGGCCGATCCCGTGAGATTCAGCGCCTCGACGGAGCAGCCACTGCACGCACTGCCCCCGGTGATCTTCATTGTTCCGGAGATCGAGGCGCCCTTGGGAAGGCGCATGTTGATCCCGACTACGTCTCCGCTCGTGACGTGGATCGCGAGCGCGGACGACGCGGAGGTCGTGAAGTCGTTGGGCGGGTTCTTGAGATACCAGCCGGCCTGGAGGGACGGGTCGCTGGAATAGAACGGATACGCGTCGATCTTGTACGTGATACCGGGTGGGATCGGACCGATTGCGTAGTTGCCGGAGGCGTCTGTCGCAGTGCCAGGGTCCGCAGTCGCCGTGCTTGCCCCGCCCACGGCCTGAACCCCGACGTAGTCGAGGGCCGTACCGGAGGTGTTCGTGATCTTGCCCTTGATGTAATAGCCGGTGGCCGGCTCGATGGTCGCCAGGGTCGTGACCGGCGTGGAGATGGTCACAGAGGAAGCGCTCGCGGTCGTCTCGGCCCAATAGTAGGGCGCGGTGACGTTGTAGTAGCCAGGCGTGACGGGCGAGCCGCTAAACTGGCCGACCCGGATGTTGTACGAACCGGGGTTCAGGCCCGAGATCGTGTACTTGCCGGTGGCGTCGGTCATGGCCGACCCGTAGTTGGGTACCGCCAAGACCAATGCGTTGGCGATCGGGACCGGTGTCGAGGCCCGCGTCTTGACGTAGCCGGTGATCTTGAGGGCGCTCCAGATCTTGGGGCTGATGCCGGTCACGTTGGCCGAGCTGATGACGACGTTGGTGTGCAACGCGCAGCTCGCGGAGAACTTGGCGGCCACGCCTGTGTACCAGCATCCGGTCTGGTTGTCGGACGCGGGGTCGTGGCCGAAGCCGACTTCGTAGGACCCGGGCGAGAGACCCATGAGCGTGTAGTTGCCGGCCGAGTTGGTCGTGGTGGAGTCGCCGCCATTCGTGCCGCTGGCACCGACCTCGACGTTCGCGATGGCGGTCGTGCCGTTGGAGCGGGTTACCTTGCCGGAGATCTTGTAGCCGGCCGGCAGCCAGATGTTCTCACCGGTCAGCGAGGCCGTCGTGATCGTGCCCGCGACCACCCTCGATACGCCGAAGTACGTCGGCCCGGTGGTGTTGCGAAAGCCACGCTGCAGGTTGGTCGCCCGCGGCGGATCGAAGAAGACGGAGTACGGACCGGGCAGCAGGTGGCTGATCGAGTAGTAGCCACTCGCGCTCGTGATTGCCGCACCGGAGGCGAACGAGCCGGAGATGCTGGTACTCGACGCGTAGACCTCGACGCCTGCCACCTCGGCAGATGTCGCGCTGGCGCGGACCCTGCCGGAGATCGAGTAGGTGGTCTTGGTCACGGCAGGCAACGTGAAGTTCTTGGCCGTGGCGCTCGAGGCAGCCGCGGGCGACACCGAAACCAGCAGGCTCGCCACGGCCAACACAAGGATCCCAACGACCCGACGGGAACGCGGCATGCCTATCACTCCCCAAGCATGGCGGCGCCAGACCTTCCACAGGAATGGAGCCAGATCTAACACCAACGCGCTACACAATATAGTGGGGAATGGCGAGCGACGATCACGTCCCGCCACGTGGTGCAACAGCGCGTCATCCCCGCGTCCGATCCTCCAGCGCGCCATCGCCGAGCCGGGCCACCTCCTCGTCTCCACCGTCGACCGCATCGGTCGCTCGCCGGGCAGCCGACGATCGACTGGACGCCCGTCAAAGGCGGTCGGGGGAGAGCAGCGCGGCACCCGGGCGACGCCGCCCCGTCGTGCGGCCGCCAGACCTACCAGCGCTGATGGACGAGAGCCTTGATGCGCTCCTGGTACATGGCACTGATCCGTTCGAGCGTGGCAGGCGAGATCGCCGCCAGGTCGGCGGCGGCCGCGTTCGCTTTCGCCTGCTCCGGCGATTTGGCGCCGGGAATCGCGGCCGTCACGCCGTCGAACATGAGGATCCAGCGCAGCGCCATCTGGGCCATCGTGGCGCCGCCGGGCACGAGGCTCCGCACCTCTTCGACGAACGCCAGGCCGGCGTCGTAGTCCACGCCGGCGAAGGTCTCGCCAACGTCGAAGGCCTCGCCGTGGCGGTTGTAGGAGCGATGGTCGGAGGCGTCGAAGGCTGTCTGCCTGCCCATCTTGCCGGTCAGCAGTCCGGACGCCAGCGGGACTCGGGCCAGGACCCCGACGTCGCGACGCTTCGCCTCGGCCAGGAAGTGGTCGGCGGGCCGCTGCCGGAGCATGTTGAAGACGATCTGGACCGAAGCCACGCCCGGGTACTCGATGGCCTTGAGACCTTCCTCGACCCGCGCGACGCTGACGCCGTAGTTGGCGATCGCGCCCGCGGCGACAAGGTCGTCGAGGGCGGCGAAAGCCTCGGGGTGGTAGTAGATGTCGGTCGGGAGGCAATGGAGCTGGACCAGGTCCAGGCGGTCCATGCGGAGGTTGTCGCGGCTTCGATCCACCCAGGCCCGGAAGTTGTCGGGCGTGTACAGTGCCATGTCGATGGGCATGCGCCGGCCCATCTTCGTGGCGACGAAGAACCGCTCTCCGCTTCGCTCGCGGAGGAACTGGCCGATCACACTCTCGCTGTGACCGTCGCCGTACACGTCGGCCGTGTCGATGAGGGTCATTCCCGCGTCCGCGGCCGCATGCAGCGCCCGGAGGCTCTCCGCGTCGTCCACGGCCCCCCAGTCGGCACCGATCGCCCACGCGCCGAAGCCGATCGCGCTCACACTTCGGCCGGTCTTTCCCAGCCTGCGGTATTGCATTGCCCGGGCTCCTCTCTCGGCGACCGGTCGACCTCAGCAGGCGCCGGTTCTGACCATAGAGTAGCCCGCGCACTGCGGAAGGACACCTGGCTCACTGGCAAGTTCGGGCCGGCGGGCCGAGCGAGTCCCAGGCCGTGATCGGTAAGTCCGGGCCTGGGTCAGGCTGCCTTCCTGGACCGGCCGCGCGAACCATCATCCGCAACCTGAGCTTCGGCCGGGCCGCCTGACGCGACTTCCGCGAGTACGTCGTCGCGGGTGAGCTTGAACCGAGCCGTCGCCCCTTCGAGCTCGCGCGCGATGGCGGTCAGCTCGGTGGCGGCTTCGCTCACTTCCTGCGCCTGGTGCGAGACCAGGCCCGTCGATGAGGAAACGCGTTCGGCCGACGCGGCGTTCTCCTCCGAGAGAGAGGCCACGCTCTCGACGATCTCCAGCGTTTCGCGAATGCCGCCGGCAGCCATCTCGGACCGGTCCATGTTGGCCGTGACGACCGCCGACACGCGCTCGATCGCCGAGGTCAGGTCGACCATCACGTCGGCCACGGTCTGATTGGCGCTGGCCATCTCGCCTGTCTGGCGTTGCGTGGTCTTGGCCGATTCGAGCAGCTGGTCGAGGGCCTGGCCCGAGTGCTGGGCCAGCGACGAGCCGTCGTGCACCTTCTGCATGGCGACGTCCATCGCCTCGGCGGCACGCTGGGCGCTGGCCTGGACGGACGTGATGATCGCCCCGATCTCCTTGGTCGCCGCCGCCGACTTCTCGGCCAGTTTGCGAACCTCACTGGCGACGACGGCGAAGCCCTTGCCCTGATCCCCGGCTCGGGCCGCCTCGATCGCGGCGTTCAGGGCGAGCAGATTGGTCTGGGCGGCGATGTCTTCGATGGTGCCGACGATCTCGCCGATCTGCTGGGCTCGAGCGTTGGTCTCCTGAATCGTCGTCGCCGAAGAGTCGACGGCGCTCTCGATCGACTTCATCTGCGCCAGAGTCTGGCGAATGGCGTCCGACCCGCGCTCGGCCGTGGCCACGGCTTCTACCGTCGCAGCAACGACCGCTTCCGAGCTCGACCCGGCGACCTCGACAGCTTCGGCGATGTGGCCGGCGGCCTCGGACAGGCTGTTCGCGGCCTTGGCCTGGTCGCGGGCGCCGCTGGCGATGACTTCGACTGACTCGGCGATGCGCGCGATGCTGGCGTTGGCCCTGGTCATTGCGGCGGCTTCGCTGGTGGCCGCCTCTGCCATCTGCGAGATGTTCTCGGCGATCTGGCTCGTGGCCAGACCAGAGGACTGGGCGGAGCCGGCAATGGCGTCGCTCACGTCCATGAGCTTCTGGGCACGATGCGAGAGCTGGTCCATCAGGCCGCGCAAGCTCGACGACTCCGAGTTGAACGTCGCGACCGGCACGCCCGAGGCAACGACCCGGTTGATGCTCGCCACCAGGCCCGTGTCCACGATCATCGTCGCGATGGCGTCGTAGCCCTGCGCCGGCAGCCGCTCGATCACCGCAGCGCGGCTCGCCACGTCGAAGGACCTGCTCGACTCGGGGACGATCCAATCCGCCTCGCCATTGAACGGCCGCAACTCCTCGGCGGCAGCTGCCACTCCGGCACGGACGAGCTCCCAGAAGGGGGTGTCCCCGAGCCCGAGGACGGCGATGCGGATGCGGCGGTGCGCGGCCTGCATCGGCCTGGGGCGGCGGGCCGCGGCGGCCGCCGATTCGATGGCGCCTTTGCCTGCCTGCCAGAACTGGCCCACGTTGCTGGCCGTGACCAGGTCCATTGTCGTCAGCAGCCGCGACTTGGGCGGCTGCCAGCCGGCGGCGAGGTGGTTGAACAGATGAATGACGGGATCGTGCCCCTGGCCATACGGGTCCTGGCCGATCGTGGCCGTGATGACGCCGCTGACGACATAGGGCATCGACTCGTCCACCAGATCGTGGCTGATGATCGTCAGCTTGCCCGCCAGGCCGGCGTCGACCACGGCCTGGGCCGCTCCGCCGCCGGCGACCGTGACGTATATGCCTGCCAGCCGCGGGTGACGTTTCAGCGCCGCGGCCGTGACGGCACGCATCTCGGGCCCTTCGCCAATGGTCTCGACCGCCTCGACGATCTCGACGCCCGGATATCGCTCCCGCAGGATCCCCTCGAATGCATGACGGCGCAACTCCAGGCTGAGATGGGCGAAGGAGGCCGTCACGACCAGGACCTGGCCCTTGCCGTTGAGGGCACGGCCCATGGCGTCGCCGCCGGTCTGACCCTGCAGGTACCCGTCGCCGCCGAGGTAGAACAGGCGCCGGCACGCCTCGTCGGTGACGCTGTTGAGCTGTGAGGCGCTTTCGCCGAGCCTCGAGATGATTCCGCCGATCCCGTCACTCAGCCGGGTGACCTCGGCGGTCCCGTCGACGGCAACCGGCCTGACCTGCATCTTCAGCTTGCGGGTCAGATCCCCGTCTGCCAGGGCCCCAAGGGCGTCCGACAGAGCGGCCGTGTCCGTCTCGGCCAGGGCGATTGTGGCCTGGGTGAGCCGACCCAGGGGCCGCGCCACTGTGAGCATGTAGATCGCCGCGGTGACGACCCAGCCGATCGCCACACCGAACCCGAGTGTCACCAGCGCAGGGGCTAGTGCGGCCCCGGACGCGAGGGCCAGGCCGCCCGCGGCGAGGAGCGCGAGGGCAAGCCCAAGCCCGGCGAAGACGCCGCGGCGGACGAACGCAGAGCGCCAGGCCGCGAGATGGGACAGGGCGTTGCTGGGTTGCATGTCAGTTCCTCGGTGCGCACTACCGGGCCGATTCGTGCCTCACCCGCTCGACGGGGTTCGCGCCGCTCAGGCTGCGCCTCCCTGCGACAGGGTTCGCTTCGAGGGTATCGGTCGTCCCGGTGCGACACTGCACCTGGATCCTCGGGCGCCGGCGCCGGATCTGGCGCGTCCTCAGCGGTCCGAGGCTCGTGTCGCGGCCAGCTCCAGGAAGCGGCAAAGCGCGTTGGCGAGCTGCATCTGACGGGGCGTGCGGGCGCGGACCCTCACCAGCGCCGGACTGGCGACCACGACCGCCAGACAGCGAGCCCGTGACGTGGCCACGTTGAGGCGGTTGAGGCTGTATAGGAAATCCATGCCCCGCGGCGCCTCGTCCGGCCCCGACGTGGTCATGGAGTAAATGGATACCGGCGCCTCCTGGCCCTGGAACTTGTCGACAGTCCCGACCCGTGCCGCCGGCAGCTGCCGCTGGATCTCCGCGACCTGGGCATTGTACGGAGCGACGATCACGACGTCGTCCCAGCGCAGCCGACGCCGGGCGCCTTCTCTGTCGGTCCAGATCGCCTCGCCCTCGACCAGCCCGCGAACCAGCCGGGCCACGACCTCCGCCTCTTCGGGCGACTCGCTGCTGTTGCCTTCGTGCCGCGCCGCCACATAGCGCACGCCCGTGCCCGAAAGCGCGCCCGGCGCCTCCAGATCCTGGTTCTCCAGGCCGGCCACGGAGCTGAGCCTGCCTTCGTAGAAGGCCTCAGACGTGAAGCGGCAGAGATCCGGATGAAGCCGACGGGTACGTTCCAGGAAGAGGCCGCGGTCGGCGGGCATGGTGGATTCACGGCTCAACACGTGGCCCAGGGCGGAGGCCTCGGCGCCGGGCGGATGGGTACCCTGGAGCGGCTGATCCAGCTGCTGTGGGTCTCCGAGCAGGACCAGGCTTCGGGCCGCCGGCGAAACCGCCACGGCGTTGGCGAGCGAAAACTGGCCGGCCTCGTCCATCACGAGCACGTCCAGTCGCTCGGCGAAATCGGGCCGCGACCAGACCCAGGCCGTGCCGCCGACTACGTCCAGCTCGCCGGCGTCCATCGCCTCGAGCAGCGTGCCGGCGCGCTCGAAAGCCTCGGCGGCGTCCGAGGTGCATTCCCCGCTCATGTCCGTCTTCTGGCCGATGCGCACCGTCACGCCGCGCTCCGCGGCGCGCTCGGCGACCGAATCGAGCAGATTGCCGATGACCTTGTGGCTGTTGGCGGTCACGCCCACCTTTCGCCCACGCCGGACGAGCTCCACGATCGCCGCCGCGCCCAGATACGTCTTGCCCGAGCCGGGCGGGCCCTGGACCGCCAGGCAGCCACCGTCCAGCACCGGCATGATCCGCAGAGCGGCGTCGAGCGCCTGTTCGTCCGGCCAGCACAGCGCCTCGCCGCCGCGGACGCCGGGCGCGAGTCGGAGGAGCAGCTCTCGGGCGGCGCGATACTCGCCCGGCCCCTCGATGCCGTGCTCCGCGACCCACTCGCCGATCCGAAGCAGGCTGTCGCGGAGCGGCGCCGTGCCGACGTGCCCGCTCGGCACGAGGGAGGTGGGATGCGGGCCGTCCGTCTTCGGCCCGCGCCGCAGATCCAGCGTGCCAGACGCCGCGTCCAGCGCCACCACGCTCCCAGGCGATCGTCCGGTGGCCGGGTCGCGCACCTCCGTCCCCACGTCGATGGCATGCTCCTGCTCGGGGAAGCGATACCGGTACACCGTAGAGCGCGCCGCGGGCCCCAGGCATTCGATCAGGGTCAGCCCGCCGATCGGCTCCCGTTCGGCGATTCGCTCCTCGTCGGTGAGGTCGTTCATCAGGTGGAAGAAGCGCCACCAGAACGCCTTGTCCTCGCGCCGATGCCAGCTCAGCAGCTGAGCCAGCAGCCAGCGCGCGTGCTGTTCGGGCGTTCGATCCGCCTCCTCTTCCGGAACGCCCGCGCACAACCGATCCGCCACCTCGGCGACGTGGGCCAGATAGTCCGACAGCTCCTCCGCCGCCTCGGGCTCGGCCGGACCGGGGCGCGGCAGCGGCTCGCCGAGCTCGCCGGCCAGCTCCTGCCGCCGCTCCTCCAGCCAGTCGCGGAGACGCCAGTTCGAAACGCAGTCGTCGCGGTTGTAGGCCTCGATGCTGCGCAGCGTCGCGTCCGTTTGCGGCGACCGAGCCGCCAGACCGCCGGTCCCGGTCTCCGTCTCGGCCAGCCAGCCCTCGAAGGCGACGATGCTCGAACCGGCATCGCGCAGGCTCTCCTCGCGCGCGAGCCCATACAACGGCTCGAGCTTCTTGATCGAGTAGCTCTCCACGGAGGCGCGCAGTCCCTGCCGGACGGCCCGGAAGAGGTCCACGAAGACCTTGCCGCGCAGGAGCCGGTCGACCTCGATCTCGCGCGTGGCGTGGCGGCCCATCAGCCGGCCGGCGGCCGTCGGCTCGTATGCAGCGTAGTGGTAGATGTGGATCTCGGGGTCCTTCGCGAGGCGGTCCATCATCAGGTCGATCGCCTGCTCGAAGGCCCGCTTCTCCGACTCGTGCGTCACCTGGCCCTGCTCGTCCACTGCCCAGAAGGCGTGGAACATAGGCTCGCCGGCGGGCCCGATCAGGCCGGGCTCAAGGATCCCGAAGAGATAGTCGACACCATCGTCCAGCGCGAACGGGTCGCCCTCGATGTCGAAGAAGAGATCCCCGGGTCGTGGCGGGGGAAGGCTCGTCAGGCCGCGGTTCGGCTCGAGCGTGCCGTCCGGCAGCCGGCTCGGCGGCAGCAGCTCATAGATCGTCCGGCCCTCGTCCTGGCCTCGGACCTGGATGCGGGCCTGGTCGCGGCCGGTCTGGAGGACGCCGGCGCCGACCTCCACCAGCGGCTCGGCGAGCGGCAGCTCCAGCCCCGCGAGGCCCCGACGGGTGGGCACTCCCCTGCCCTTCAATGCCCGGCGCATTCGGGTCGACGCCCCGGCCACGAGCGAGAGATCGTCGTCGGACCGCCGCCGTCGGGCGCAGACCTGGCTCCAGCGGCAGACCTCGCAGTGCTCGACCGGCTCCGGATATGTCCCGCTCGGCGGGTACGCGGCAGCGGCGAACCCGCCATCTGCCTCGACTCGCTCTTCGAAGGCCGCCTTGACCATGCGGTAGTAGGCCATGTAGTCGGCGACGCGATGGGATTCGACGGTTCGCGCGCTGCCACCGAGGGCGACGTACATCCGCTCGGGCGCAAGCCCCTGGATCGCGGTCAGCTGCTCCACGTACGAGCAGATCTGCAGCAGCGCGGACGCCCTGACGTGGCGGGCGAGCTTGGTGTCCACCACCTCGTAGCTCCAGGCGCCGAGACGGCTGGGCCGCTCAACACGGACCAGGAAGTCCGCCAGCCCGAGCCACTGCCCGTCGAAGAACGTGGCCTGGTAGATCACGTCGTCACCGCGCTCGATGGCCTCACGAGTGGCCCCGGCCGCCGCCTCCAATCGCGCCCGTCGATCGGGCCGATCACGATCCTCCGCGATCCGAGTCACCCGCCGGCCGGCCGTCTCCAGCCCCGCGAGATAGCGCCGCTCGTGCTCCTCGCCGCGCTTCGCGATCAGGTCTATCTCGGGATCGAGACGCTCCGGCTTCGCGACCAGGCCGGCAAGCGCAGCCAGCTCCAGCCCGACGAGATGCTCGCAGGCCAGGAAGCCGACCAGATCCGTGGCGGCGAAGACGGGCTGACCATCGATGAGCTGCATCGCCACCACCATACCGCCCGGCGACGACAGCTTGCGTGTCACAGGCGTCATCCGTTTTCGGCCGCCTCCGGTCGACTCCGATCGGCTCCGATCGGCTCCCGGTCGCCGGGCCTCGTTTCGGGCATTCGGGCGCGTTCGGGAGTACGGCCATTGACTTGGTCGCCCGGCATCGTTTGACTGGCGCTCAATTCCGGCGCATTTCTGGGGCTGCATCGCCCATCGCCGCCGCGGAAAGCGCCGTTTTCGATCGGGACTATGGCAGCGAGAAGGGGTTCGTCGTGCGCCGAGGACTGATGCTCGGACTCGTGCCCGCGCTCCTCGCCGGAATGGCAGCTGTGGCTTCACCGGCGCCTGCCCTGGCCGCGACCTCGGTCGTCGAGAACGGCACGACCACCTACGTCGTGAACACCGCCAAATCGGAGATCGACGTAACGATCAAGCTGTCGATCAAGAACAACGACTCCGAGTACTACTACGCGACGGCAATCGACGTCGAGGTCCAGGCCGGAGCCGTCAAGGCGACATCGAACGCCGGCCCCGTCCAGGCGGCGACTCGGCGAGCTGACGCGGGGCCCGCCTCGCGGCGGGTGTCCAACACGCGCACAGAGCGGCTTCGGCGCGAAGCCTCGGATCCGCTCCACCGAACCCGATCCGGATTGGCCCGCGCGGTGCCTCGGCCCACCACATCTAGGGGGAATCCCCTAAGGCCCGGCGCGGCGCAACCGACTGCTCGCGTATGAGCCAGATAAGCTCCATCAGCGCCGCCACGACGCAAGCGTCTCAGGCGGTCCAGGCCAGCAGTGCCAATGCCGATGCCGGCAACACGACGCAGGCCCAATCCGACGTAGCGCAGCTCGGCTTGCCTCCGGCCATCCTGGCGAAGGCGGCCTCTGGCAACACGCTGAACGCCGAGCTGGTCTCGAGCCAGTTTGGCGTAGATCCCGCGTCCGTCAGCGGCGTGTACGGCGGCGCAGCCGCCGACTCGGGCGGCCTCTTCGCCAGCGACACCCTGCTGCCGCTGCTCCAGTCGCTCTCACCGGCCACGGCCGAGCAAGCGCTGGCACTCATCGGAGTCCAGACGCCCACGTCGGGCAACGCCTCCGGTGGCACGTCCGCGGCGGCCGCAACCCCGGCGACCACGACCCAGGCTGCCTCCAAGGCATTTCTCGATCAGGCCGCCAGCACAAGCGGCAGCGGGCCGAAAGTGATCGATCCCCTCTGGGGCACAACGGCCTGACGACTGAGGCTGCTCCTCGCATCGGTCGGCCTCGCAGGTTGCTGCGCAGATCGAGCCTCTCCGGAGACCACGGCCTCGGCTGATCGAGTGGCGTCCGCGTGCGGCGCCCATCGCGAATCTGTGGCGTCCGCGTGCGGCGCCCATCGCGAATCTGTGGCACGCTCCGGGTCTCAGCACCGCAGCCCTGCCGGAGCCCAGTGGCCGAACCATTCTCCGCCGCGCCCTCATATCGCGCGCTCCTGGCCGTGCCGTCCCTCGGCCGGGTTCTGCTCGGCATGCAGATCTCCAGGATCTCGCAGTCGATGGTCGGCATCGTGGTGATCCTGTTCGCCCTGCAGCGCTATGACTCCCCTCCGCTCGCGGGCATCGTCGCCTTCGCCAGCATCACTCCGGGCATGGTCGTCAGCCCGATCGCCGGCGCCCTGCTGGACCGCCACGGCCGGGTGCGGCTGATCGTTCTCGACTACTTCGTGGCCTCGACGTCGTTGCTCCTGGTGGCCACCCTCTCCTTCGCCGGCGCGCTGCCGGCCTGGCTCCTCGTTGCCATCGCGACCGTGTCGTCCCTGACCGGCCCCTTGAGCAGCAGCGGCTTGCGCAGCCTGTTCCCGCTGCTCGTCCCCGAGCCGCTGTGGGAGCGCGTCAACGCCGTCGACTCCAACGGCTGGGTCCTGGCCACGGTCGTCGGCGCGCCGTTCGGCGCCGTCTTCGCCCAGGTGCTCGGATTTGAGCCGGCGCTGGGGATCATCGCCGCCGGCTACATCGCGGCCGCACTCGTCATGATCGGCGCCCCCGACCCGCGGACGGAGGTCGCCTCCACCGGGAACCTCATGCGCGACGCCTGGCTGGGCCTGGTCTACACCTGGCACAACAGGACGTTGCGCGCCCTCGCTATCTCGCTGTCCACCATGAACCTGTCCGGCGGTGTCATCCAGATCGTCGTGCCGCTGCTCATCCTGGAACGACTCGGCATGGGCCAGGACATGGTCGGCTACATGTTCGGCCTGAGCGGAGCCTTCGGCGTAGTGTCCGCCTTCGTCTGCGGCCGGCTCCGAACCGAGGGTCGCGAGCGCCCGATGATCCTCCTGCCGGCCGTCTGCTTCGTCGGAACGACGGCAATCCTGCTCTGGCCCGCGGGGCTGCTCCCCATCGTCGCCTGCATGGCCATCTCAGGCCTGGCCAACGGCCCGCTCGACATCGCCCTGTTCACGCTGCGGCAGCGGCGGACCGACCCGGCCTGGATGGGCCGCGCCTTCACGGTCTCGATGAACCTCAACTTCTCGGGCTTTCCGATCGGCGCCGCCGTCGCCGGCATCATGGTGACCGTTTCGATCGAGGCCGCGATCGTCTTCGGGGTGGCGGCGAACGCGGCCGGGGCGCTCCTCGGCTACCTGCTCATACCCCGTTCAGACGAGGCAGCCATGGAGGACCGCCTGCCGGTGCCCGATCGAGCATCGGCATCCGGCTGAGCCGCCCAGGCCCACCCGCCGGGCCGCGGATGCCCCACCGATGTTCGGCCATCGCCTCGGCGAGGCTCTGGATTCGGGCCTAGGGATAGTCCTCGTCGGGGTAGGTCAGCTCGCGCAGGGACCCGCACATCGCCGATGCGACCGGCACCGGGGCACGAGCCGGCCCGAATGAGGCCCGGTCGTCGGCATATGCCACCAGCAAGTCGAGATTCCCGGCGGCCATCATGGCCTGGACTCTATGCCAGCGTTCCGGGTATTCGGTCTCGGGGATTCGCGGTTTCGGTCCTTGTCCTAACGGAGCTCCTCGTGCGTTCGTCCCGAACCTAGGATTGCGCTTGCTCCGTCTCCTCAGTCTCCGCCGCGAAGCCGAGCTTGCGGCGCGAGATCACCTTCGCGTCATCGACGAGCGAGTACACGACGGGGACCACGATGAGCGTGAGGAAGGTCGAGGTGAACAGGCCGCCTATGACCACCGTCGCCAGCTCCGAGGCGATGATCTCGCCCTGGGAGAGACCCAGGCCGAGCGGGATCAGGGCCAGGATCGTGGCGATGGCCGTCATCAGGATGGGCCGGACTCTCGTCCGCCCGCCCTGCATTAGTGCCTCGTACACGGGCAGGCCCCGACGCCGGTGTTGTTCGACCAGGTCGAGCAGGACGATGGCGTTGGTGACCACGATGCCGATCAGCATCAGGAAGCCGATCATGGAGCTGATGCCGATGGCGCGCTGCGTGATGAACAGGGCCGGGAAGGCGCCGATCGTGGCCAGCGGCAGGCTGAACATGATGACCAGCGGGTCGATCAGCGAGTTGAAGACCAGGACCATGACCAGGTAGACCAGCAGGATCGCGACCGCCATCGAGACGATCAGGCCGCCGAAGGCGCTGTTCATCTCCTCGGTCACGCCGGACAGGGTAACCGTCACGCCCGGGAGCTTGCCGGCCGCCTGGAGCTTGTTGATCTCCTTCTGGATCTCAGTCGAGACGCCGCCGGTGTCCTGGCTGGTCGTGTCGGCGCTGATAGTGGCGGCCGGCGACTGGTCGACGCGGCTGATGCGAGCCTGGGTCGCCTGCTGGGAGACCGTGGCGATCTGACCGAGCGGTATGTTCGCCGCGCCCACTGGCATCTGCTGGAGAGCCTGCAGTGAATCGAGCTGAGCGTTCAGCTGGAGGTAGACGTCGGCGGGCACGCCGGCCACGAGGACCGTCCCCGCCTTCGTCCCGGTCAGGGCGTTCTGGACCTCACCCTGTACCCCCACCGTCGTCGTCCCGTCCAGGATCGCCTTGTTCGGATCGACGTCGATCTCGAGCTCGGAGGCGGTCGTGGCCAGGTCGCTCTTCACGTTGAGCAGGTCCGGGAAGTCGGCCTTGTTCGAGAGGGCAGCGACCACGGCCGCCGTGGCGTTTCCGACATCAGTGGGGTTCGTGCCGCTGACGACGACGCTGATCGAGCCTGTGCCAGTCATGCTCTCCTGGGACGCTTGTATCTGCCACGAGTCGATCTGGAGACTGGCCAGGCCGGCGGAGAGCTTCTGCTGCTCGGCGTTGAGATCGACGCTGTCATCGAGGCGGACGACGATCGAGGCGCTGTTGGATGCGCCGCCTGTGAAAGCGGCTTCAAGCGCCGAGAAGCCGGTATCCGAGTCGCCCGGGACGGTCGTCTCGATGAGTTTGATTTCCGGGTAGGTCCTGAGTTTGGCCTCGACCACCTGCGCCTCCTTGAGGACCGTGGCCGACGGCGTGCCGGAAGGCGGCGAGACGCTGATCTGGAGGTACTTCTGCGAGCCGGTATCGAGGAGCTGGGTGGGGATGTGGGGGACCAGCAACCCGGCGAACAGGACGAGCACCGCCGAGATGCCGATCACGGCCCAGCGGCTGCGCCGGTTGTGAAGCGCAGCCCTCAGCAGCGGCGTGTAGATGCGCTGGACGAACGTGTCGTGATGCTGGGCGCCCTCGTCGGGGTTCAGCTTGATGCGGTCGATGAAAAGCGTGGCCAGGACTGGAACCACGGTCAGAGCGCACATCAGCGAGGCCAGCAGGGCGAAGGTCACCGTCAGCGCGAACGGCAGGAAGAACTGGCTCACGATGCCGCCGACGAAACCGATCGGCAGGAACACCGCGACGGTGGTCAGAGTGGAGCTGGTGATGGCGCTGGCCACCTCGCGCGTGCCCGAGATGACCGCGTCGCGCATTGGATCACCGCGGCCGCGGTGTCGGTAGATGTTCTCCAGGACGACGATGGCGTCGTCCACGACCCGGCCGACGGCTATCGCCAATCCGCCCAGGGTCATGATGTTGATCGTGACTCCCGCCACGAGCATGAGCACCAGCGCAGTCATGATCGAAACCGGGATGCTGACTGCGGCGACGAGAGTCGAGCGCAGGCTCATCAGGAAGATGAAGATGGTGATGATCGCGAACAGCGCGCCCAGGAGACCCTCACGGACCAGGCTGTCGCGAGACTCGATGATGAAGCTCGACAGATCCTCGACGGTGACCAGCTGGAAGGCGCCGCTCTGCGTCTGCAGCTCGGAGAGCTTGCTCTGGACGGCCTGGACGACGTCGACCGTATTGGCGGCGGAGGTCTTGGAGACGGAGAGGATCAGAGACGACCCGGCGTCCTGCTGGCTCGGGTCGCTGTTCAGCTCGGCGTAGCCGCTGGCGTAGATCGGGACCAGCTGCGCGGTGCCCAGGTCGTTCAGGGTGATGAGCGTCGGGGTCGTCGAGCCGGAGCCGGCCGCCGGCGTCTTGACGCCCACGGCCAGGGAGAGGATGTCGTTCGGGGAGTCGAGCAGGAGCTGATGCTGGGCCGAGACCGGGATGTTGATCGTGGTCCCGTCGGCCGTTGTGGTCGGAAGGGACCCGGCCGGCAGGACGAGGTTGTTGGCGGCCAGCAAGCCCGAGATCTGGCTGATCGAGATGTTGTTGGCGGCCAGCTTGGCCGGGTCGAGCTCGACCACCAGCCGCTCCTGGCTGGCGCCGCTGAGATCGACCGTGCTGACGCCATCGATGCTCTCGAGCGCCGGCACGATCGTGGACGCCGCCAGGGCGTCCAGCTGCGCCGTGGTCGTACCTGGTTTCGCCTGAATCGCGACCGTGAGCGGCGGCAGGGCGTTGATGTCGAACGACTCGACCTGGGACGCGGCGGGCAGGCCGAGCGCCTTGACGTTCGCGTCGATCGTCGCCGTGGTCCCCTTGACGTCCGTCCCATAGTCGAACGAAGCCACGACGATCGAGAGGCTGTTCACCGAGCTCGAGTCGATATGCTGCAACGCCGGCACGCTGCCGACCGAGCGCTCGATCGGTTCGGTCACCGCTGTGGCGACGTCCTGCGCGCTGGCACCGGGCACCGGCGTAATGACCACGACGTACGGGAACGCGATGTCCGGCAGCAACTCCTGCTTGAGCGAGGCCCAGGCGAAGACGCCGCCCAGCAGCATGGCTACCGTGATGAGCACAGTCACGCTGCGCTTGCTCACGGCGAGCTGGGTTAGACGGATCACGTGCGACTCCTTCAGTTGCGATTGGCGGCGAATTGCGAGCGTTCAGAGGGGCGCGTCAGGTCCGACGCGCGTGCGGTCAGTCGAACAGGCGAGCTCCGAAGGGACGGGCAGCGACGGTCCTCCCGCCTGACAGACTCCGTCGAAGCTCGGAACGATCGACGTATCTTCGGTCGAAGCCGGAATTCATGATCGATCCGGCCCCGCTGTCGTGCGTTCCAGGACGATCGAGATCAGACGCGCCAGCTGTGCCAGCTCCTGGTCCGACAGGACGCCCAGGGTCTGGCGAAGGATTTCCCGGCGCAAGCCCGAGATCTCTTCGATCAGCCGGCGGCCACCGTCGGTGAGGATGCACTCGACAACGCGGCGGTCGTCGCTGCGGTGCTGGCGCGTGACGAGGCCGTGCCGCTCCACTCTCTCGACGATGCCGCTGGCGGCCGGCAGGCCCACGCCCAGCCAGTCGGCCACGTGGCTCATCGGCGAGGGGCCGTTCTTGCTGAGCAGGAACAGCAGCCGCATCTGGCCGAAGGTCAGATCCTGGCCGACCCAGCCCGGTATCTCATGGGCGCCGTGGTCCCACACCTCACCCAGGCTCTCCAGGACGGCCTCGATCTCGCGCAGCTTCTCGGCCGTCTGATCGGAGACCGAATTCGAGGCCGGACCGGTGGCCTGATCGGAGGCCGGACCGGTGGCCTGATCGGAGGCCGGACCGGTGGCCGAGTCCGTGGGCCAGGCGTCAAATACTTCGCTCACCGGCGAATAGTATCAGCTACAGCAAATAGCTCGCCATCATGCGAATTGAGTAGGCGCGGGTGGCCCTCCCGGGGCCGTCCTCGGCTCGTCTCGCGCCCCGCGAGGTGGCCGTCGAGACGCGCGGCGCCGTGGCGCTCTCTTCGGCCAGGCCGGCAGTTGGTGGGCGGCCCTAGCGGAGAGCCGCCGCGGGCACTACGATCCGTGCAACTCACCAGGTCGACGGCATCGTGGAGGGAAAACGCGTGGCGGGCAGGGGTAGGAAGGCTGAGGGCCCTATCCGGTGGACGACGCTGGGTAGCGCCCCATATCCCAAGGCCGAGGAGCCCTGTTCGGGCTACCTCCTGCAGGGTGGCGGCGCGAACGTCCTGGTCGACATCGGGGGCGGCACGCTGGGTCCGCTGCAGCACCTGATCAGCCTGGATGACCTCCATGCCGTGTGGATCAGCCATCTGCACGCCGACCACTTTGCCGACATGCCGCTCCTCTACTACGCCTTCGCGTACGCGGAGAAGCCGATGCGCAAGATCCCGGTCCTGGCCCCGATCGGCTGGGCCAAGCGGGTCGAGGATTTCGTCAAGAGCGCGGCCGACCATCACATGAGCAACTTCTTCCAGGTGGTCGAGCTCAAGGATCGTGGCATCGCCGAGATCGGCGACCTGCGCATCCAGGCCCGGGCCGTCGAGCACGGCATCCCGGCGTTCGGGCTGACCGCCAGGCTGGGCGAGCACCGCCTCGCGTATAGCGGCGACACCGGCCCGTGCGACAACCTCGTCACGCTGGCCAAGGGCGCGCGAGTTCTGGTCGCCGAGGTCGGGACAGATCTGATAGAGATCCCGTCCGTCCACCTCTCCCCCGAGGACGCCGGCCTTACCGCCCAGCACGCGGGCGTGGCGCGGCTGGTCCTCACCCACCTGGCCCCCGGTCTCGCGTCCGAGGAGGCGGTCGAGCGGGCCGGCGAGGTCTACCGCGGCGCCATCGAGGTGGCGACGCCGGGAAGCATGATCGAGGTCTGACCGGGTCGAGGCTGCGCGTCGTGGCACGCGCCACCGGGACCGACCGCCGTCCGCCGGAACTGCGCCAACGCGCCCGGCTAGGCCTCTCGCCGGTAGGGCGTGTCCAACACCACGAAGTCCTTGCGACCGACCAGCGCCGCCCGGATGCGGTGGACGTTCTGGTTGTACAGGATGCGGTCCCACCAGTGGCGGGGCAGGTGCTCCGGCAGCAGGACGATCGTGAGCCGGCCCGGATCCTCGGCCTGCGACACCTCGAGGTAGCGCACGAACGGCCGAACCAGCGCCCGGTACGGCGACTCGACCAGCACTACCCGCACGCCCGGCAGCTGGCGCTCGACTCGCTCGCGGAAGTGCTCGCCCTCGGCTGGATCCAGCGTCACGTGGACCAGTTGCACTTCCTCGCCCATCGTCTCGCCGACCTTCACGGCCTGGACCACGGCCCGGCTCATGGCCTGGGCCGACACGACCACTCTCTGGCGGCGATGCGGCGGGCCGAAGACGACGTCTGGCTGAACCTCCAGCCCGACCTCCTCCTGGTCGTACTCGTGCTTGATGAAGAGCATCATGGCGATGAGGATCGGGACCACGATGATGATCATCCAGACGCCCTGGTCGAACTTCGAGATGGCGATGACCACGACCACGATGGCCGTGACGACCGCGCCGATGCCATTGATGACGGCGCTGCGGCGCCAGCCCGGCCCGCGCCCGCTGAACCAGTGGCGGACCATGCCCGACTGCGACAGCGTGAACGAGGTGAAGACGCCGATCGCGTACAGGCCAATCAGACGATCGGTCGACCCGTTGAAGGCGACGACCAGGAATATCGAGACGAGGGCCAGGGCGACGATCCCGGAGTTAAAGGCGAGCCGCTCGCCGCGCAGGGCAAACTGGCGTGGGAAGAAGCCGTCGCGGGCCAGGATCGAGGACAGGCGCGGGAAGTCCGCGAAGCTCGTCTGGGCGGCCAGGATCAGGATGCCCATTGTCGAGAGCTGGAGGATGTAGTAGAGCGGGCCCCGGCCGTCGAAGACGGTCCGCCCGACCTGCGACAGCACGCTCTCGCCGGTGGCCTGGAACCCCGTGGGATGTGCCCCGACGTTGACGGCGAGGTAGCTCGTCCCGAGGAACATGATCCCGAGCAGGGTGGCCATGATGATCATGGTCTGCTGCGCATTCTTCCACTCGACCGGCTTGAACGCCGGAACGCCGTTGGCGACAGCCTCGGTGCCGGTCATGGCCGAACAGCCGTTGGCGAAGGCCTTGCAGAGCAGGAACAGGCCCATGGTCTCCGCCGGCATGCCGGTCACGGCCGGGACGTTCTCGACCTGTGGAAGCTGGCCGGTCAGCGAGCGGAACACGCCGACGGCGATGAGCAGCAGCATCGAGCCTATGAAGATGTACGTGGGGCTGGCGAACAGCGTCCCGCTCTCACGCAGCCCGCGCAGGTTCACGACCATGACCAGCAGGATCGAGAGCGCGATCAGCAGAACCGCCCACGGTTGAAGCACCGGGAAGGCCGAATAGAGAGCCTGGACACCGGAGGACACGCTCACGGCCACGGTCAGTACATAGTCGGTAAGGAGCGATCCGGCGGCGGTGAGGCCGGCCAGTACGCCCAGGTTGGCGTGGGCCACGATGTAGCTGCCGCCGCCGTTGGGGTAGGCCCGGATCGTCTGGCGGTAGCTGAAGGTGACGATGACCAGCAGGGCGACGACGACCACGGACAGGCCGAGGACGTACTTGAAACTGTCCTGCCCGGCGCTGACCAGGATGAGCATCATGGCTCCGGTCGCATAGGCGACGGAGGACATCACGTCCGAAGAGAAGACCGGCAGAGCCTTCCACTTGGGCAGGCGCTCGGTCAGCTCCGCGGCGGATGAGAGCGGCCGGCCGAAGAGCAAGCCACGGATGGTGGCCATGCGACGCTGGTAGGCCGTCCGCGGCGCCTGGGCTTCGAGCTTGGCCTCCAGGACGCCGGGCGCTACGTACCGGAAGTAGCGGGCATGAGGACGATCAACGACGACGCGCCGGTCTCCCAACTTCCGGCCACGCAGTTGTTGTTGTTCACTCATCTGTGCGGGTTTCCCTCGCGATCACGATGTCCACGCGGCCCCCTGGGCGGACGACGGTCGGCAGGATCAAGACGTTGGAGGCTTCGGCGAGCTGGTAGGCCTGCCATAGCAGGCCGGGCCATGACGGGAAGCCCGTGAGCACGACCCGTGTCGCCAATCCGGTCTCGACCAGGGCCACGGCGGCCTCGATGTCGGCGAAGCCGGGTTCGAACGGGGACAACTCCGGCGCTGGCTCGGCGTCCCGGTCGTCCACGGCAAATGGTTCGACCGCGAAGGCATTGTCGGTCGGCTGGGCCGTGGCCGCAAGGCCGACCTCGGCCGGGGACTGGACCGCGACTACCTCCAGGGGCTCCACGGCTTGCCGGCCGGAGCGGCGCGAGATCCGATCGCCGGCGGACCGGGATGGGGACCGACCTCCCTCCGAATCGACCCGAGTTCCAGCCCGAACCAGCCTGAGAACGCCTTCAGCGAATGTCACAACCTCAACTTAGGCGGAGGGCCCACGAGGGAAGCCGGAACCGGTGCGCGCCGCCGCTCAACATCCGCTCAACAGAGCCACCGAAAAGGGCCGCCGCTGCCACCGGCGGGGCTACGATCCTGGTTATGGATCTTTGGCGAGCCAGGCTCCCCAGGCGAGCGGATCTG
>PMXQ01000007.1 GCA_003171065.1 Chloroflexota bacterium | reverse complement strand
CTTCCGCAAGGCAACACTAGCACTCCCAGCCCGACAACTGCCCCGAGCCCGACGAGCGCTCCGAGCCCGACTAGCACTCCCAGCCCGACGACTGCCCCGAGCCCGACTAGCACTCCCAGCCCGACGACTGCCCCGAGCCCCACCAGTGCCCCGAGCCCCACAACTGCACCCAGCCCCACTAGCGCCCCGAGCGCCACATCTGCCCCGAGTCCGACGACTGCCCCCAGCCCGACGAGCACCCCCAGCCCCACGAGCGCGCCCGGCGCCACCACTCTGAATGCCGGCGAGACTCTGGTCACGTACGCTCTAGACAAGACATGGCTCGCGGCTTCGGGCCGTGCCTATCCGGTGGTCCTGGATCCCACCATCTGCATCCGCGCGGGCAATTCGGACTGCGCGATTCATGGCGCGGGGGACGTTGTCGACACGTTCGTGATGTCGGGCAAGGCGACGACATACCCGGTGGGTTGGACCTACGACCGGGTCGGGACCTCCGACCAGGGCGACGGATACGGAGTCATGCAAACGCTGCTCTGGTTCAACTTCGCGGCCCTCCCCGACGGAGCTCAGGTCACGAGCACTTCCCTTGGGCTGCGCGAGATATACAACGGCGGTCCCGCCGGACAGCAGGTTGACGTCTCGATGAACACCAGCGGCTTCACCGGCACGACCACATACAATGGCCGGCCATCGGTCGCGTCACCGGCGGCCGTGACCTTCAACGCCTGCTCGGCACCCTGCAATCTGGGCGTCAATTTGGACGCGATCGCGCGCCCGTGGTACACGCGCCGCAAGGACGACTGGAAGCCGAACCTCGGCATCACACTCGCACTCGACACGGCTGCCAACAAGGAAGTCGAGTTCGACAACTCGTCCATTTCAACCTACGACTACCGCCCGAGCCTGACCATCAACTACGTGGTCAGCGCCTACACGATGTCGTTCGATCCCGCGCTCGGACCCGACTTCGCGCCCTCGGCCGTTCTCGCCAACTCGACGCTGACCCTGCCGGTCAGCTTCAAGAACACCTCGGCCCTGACCTGGGACAACACCTGGTCGGTGGGATACCGCTGGTACGACTCCAAAGGCAACTACCTCGCGTCGCCACCACAGGGAAAGACGCCACTCCTGACCGGTTCGGGCACAGTCGCCCCGGGCGCCTCGAGCCCGCTGGTCAATGTCGTGATCGTCACGCCACCGGTGGGCCAGTACACGTTGCGCCTGGATCTGGTCCAGACGGTCACCGACGGCGACCTGTGGTCTGCGGACTGGTCCGACCCCACGCTCTACATGTCCCACACCAGGGCCTCGTCCTCATCGTCCAACGTGCACATGTCGGGCAAGTCCGTGGTCGAGCGCGAGGAGTACCCGATCAGCGCCCTCGCGCCATCCGGCGGCGGAGACTCCAAGTCGGCGTCTCTGCCGGACGGCAGCTCGCTCTCGATCGACCTGTGGTCCAAGGTTCTGGGCTACACCGGCTCGGGCGGCGTGGGCTTCTCCGATCTCGGCACGAGCGTCGATCTCGGCTACGGCTACAACTCGGGCGACACGACCTCTGCCACCTACACCGGCGTCATCGGGGCTCCCGGGTGGTTCACGACATACGACGAGCGCCTGGAGCCCGGAGCGGGCAACGCTCTCTACACCTACCGCAACTCCTCGGGCAGCCCAAGCTCGGTGTCGGTCAGCACCGACGGCGCGTTGACGGGCGCCGACGGACGGCTCGACCGGCCGCGCATCACCGTCTTCGATGAGAACCTGGTCCCGGGCTCGGTGACCAACTACGCCTGGACCGGCACTCCACCCGTCTACACGAACCTCGGGGCCGGTGCCTACAGCGGCACCCACGTCTACGAGATTGCGGCCTCGAACACGGCCGGCACTGCGGCCCCCCTCACGGCGGGCCCGGTGGCCCTGGGCGCGCTGCCCGGCTGGAGCCCAACGCCTATCAGCCTCAACACCTATGCACGGCTGAGCTTCGCGGTCAAGACCGATGTCGATACCGGCGCGGCCCTGGCGCTTTACGTCACCGACAACACCACCGGATCGAGCACCTGGTTCGCCTACACCGTCGGCGCGGACTGGACCCTGGCCAGCGGCTGGCTCAAGAAGAACATTCCCACGAGTCCGGCCGGCTCCTGGAACTCGGCCACGTCGACCACCAGTCCCAACACCACAAGCCTCGACGTGCTCGACGACATCGCGGTCGCGATGGGCGTGAGCGCCAACGACAGCCTGACCGCGAGCTCGATCGAGTTTCTCGGGCGCGGCGGGAACGGCAACGTCTACTACGACGACATCCGCTTCGAGGGTGTGTTCGGCAGCCTGTTCGACGAGTACATGCCGGTCTGGACGAGCGGCCCCGGCAGCGCCACGCCGAACAACACAGACCTCGATCCCCTTTACCCCGCCGGGACGCTCTCGATCCAGGTCGCCGCCGGTGTGACTGCGGTCTGCAAGCTCTGCCAGATCGACGCCGATGGCGGCAAGCTCAACAGCTGGAGCGTGAACTCGCTGCCCTATGCCGACTGGTCCTGGAAGAAGGTCGGCGGCACCACGATTGGTGTGGCCTTCCTGCTCCACGACAGCCGTTCCGGGGCCGACGGAACCATCACCTACTACGCCGGGCCGACGCCGCCGGCAGGGGCGGTCAATGCGGTGCAGGTGAGCCCGACTCTGCCCACGAGCTGGACGCCGGTGGTGCGCAACCTCCTCGAAGATGGGCGCCAGATCCTCGGCTTCTACGACGACGCCGACACGAGCGGCACGAGCAACGCACCCAACCTGCCCCCGACTCCTGACCCGGTGAGCCTGAGTGGCTTCAGCCTCATCGCCGGCGACGGCAGCTACGGCCTCTTCGACACGGGCGGCGTGGCCACCATGCCCAATGTCGCCAAGGCGCAGTGGGGCGCGAAGAGCGGCGACGACTTCATCCTGACGTCGCCGGGCGGAGAGACTCACCGCTTCGACGCGGACGGTGTGCTGACCTCGATGGTCGACGCCAACGGCAACACGACCACGCTCAGCTACACCTACGACTCGACGAGCGCGTGGAGCGGGGGCTCCTGGGCCGGCAAGCGCTACACCCTGACCTCGATCGTCGCCCCATCGGACGGCATGACGATCCCGGGCGGCGGCACCGCCGTCCGGCGGATCAACGTCAGCCATCCGGCGCCGGCAGCCTGCGGCGTCTCGGGTGCGGCGAGCTGCGTGCGCTTCACCGAGGCTCTGGGCTCGGGCTCGGACACCGGGCGCTACACCGAGTTCGACCTCAACTCCGCGGGCGATCTCGCCGGCGTCGTACCGGCGCGCCTCTCGGCGCCGTGCGCGGCGAGCGGGGCCTCGGGCTGCCTTGGCTTCGTCTACGAGGGCAGCCATCTGCTCGACCGGGTCAACGATCCGCGCTACCCGGGCGCCCCGGGCGACTACACCACCGTGACCTGGTCGAGCGGCCACCCGACCTCGGTGGTCGACCACTCCGGCGCGGCGGCAACGGCCAAGCTCTCGATCGCGAGCTACGACACGGGCGGCGGTGCAGGATACCTCCGACCGGCCTGGCAGGACGCCGACAACATCGTCGCCACCACCCCCACGGTCCGGTTCGAGGATCTGTCTCCCAACGGCGACGTCGTCGCCGAGTACGCCCCCGTCGCCTGCGGGTCGAGCTGCGCGGCCGCGACTCCCGGCGACAAGATCGTCGCCTACCAGACCGACGGCGTGGACAACCTCAGCGCCGAGATCCGCTTCCGCACGACCCAGACCGGCGGGACCTGTCCGATCAACCTGGCGTTCCTGATCGCGGGCGATGCGAGCCAGACCTGCGGCAGCCCGGTCGTGACCCGCCGCGGCTCCAACGCCGCCTTTGGCGTGGACAACTACTCGGACCCGATCACCGCGGGCGAGACCGCCTGGACCCAGGACGCGGACGAGTTTGCGGCCTCGGTTGGCTCGGGCTCGCTCGGCGCGGGCTCGCTCGCCTCGGGCTCGCCCGATCGCTATCGAACCACCTACATCTACAACGCCCTTGGCCAGACGACCGACACGGTCGTGCCGTACTCGACCCAGGTCTCCACCTACCGCCAGCAGATTCTGGAGACGCCCGGACTGGCCCACTACTGGCGCCTCGACGACTCCTCGGGACCCGCCGCCGATTCGGTCACCTCAGGCGGCGCGGCCGCAGCCAACTACGGCACGATCACCTATGGCCAGGCGGGCGGTCTCGTGGACGACCCGGACCAGGCGACGGTGCTCGACGGCGCCACCGCGTGCTTCAAGGCGTCGCCTGCCGGCGCGCTGACCGGCACCTACACGGTCGAAGCGCTGGTGAAGCCCGCCGATGCGAGCGCAACCATGACCATCGTCGGCAGCCGCGACACCGAATACGGCTTCGACATGAAGCTCATGAACGGGAAGCTGTTCCACGCCGACATCGGCAACGGCAGCACCTGGCTGACCACCACGGCGGACGCCGCCTTCACCTACCGCAGCGGCGAGTGGTACGACATCGTCGTGGTCGTGACCACGAGCGGCTACGCGATCTACATCAACGGCGCGGCCGTCGGCGCGGGCGCCTATGCCGCGTCGGGCACGCCCGTGCTCGCGAACAGCACGCACCACATCTTCATCGGCGAGGCCGGCAATGGCCTCGAGTTCTTCAACGGCACGATCGACGAGGTCTCGCTCTACAGCAGCGCCCTGACCGCCCGCCAGGTAGCGGCCCACTACGCCGCCTCGGGCGCTGTCGCGCTGCAGGACCAGCAGGTCGTCTATGACGTCCACGGCAACGCGCTCCAGGCCCTCGACAACTTCCTCGTCAACCCCGGGTTCGAGTCGAGCCTGGACGGCTGGACGACCAGCGGCGCGACCATCTCGAGCTCCCACTACCCCGACCCGGGCAACACCAACCAGGCCTCGGCGCTGCTCGGCGCCGGCGGCTCGGTATCCCAGACCATCGTGGCGGTTCCGGGCCAGACCGTGCGCCTGCAGCTGGCGCTCGATGAGACCGGCAGCGGCGCGGGCCGGATCACCTTCACCCCGGAGCTGAGCCCGGGGGTCTGGTCGACCACGCCCGATGTCGTCAACGACTCCGGCAGCGGCTGGCACTTGAGCGCCTGGGACGAGAGGCTGCCGATCGACTCGACCGGCCGGCTGGCGGTCACGATCTCCAATGCCGGCAGCGGCTCGGGCGTGTACGTCGACGACGTGGCCCTCTTCACGACCTACCGCTCGACGACGTACGACTCGCACGGCCTCGTCCAGAAGGTCACCGAGGTCTCCGGCGCGACCGGCGCCAACGCCACGACCGTGTCGAACTACGACTACGGCGCCCCCGACACCTATGCCACAAACCTGCTCGCCAACGGCGGCTTCGCCTCGGGCACGAGCGGCTGGACCCTGACCGACAACGCCGGCGGAGCGACCGGTTCGGTGTTGAGCAGCGATGCCAGCCTGACTCTGCGCGACGGCGAGACGAGCGGCTATGCGCTCTCGGGCGCCAACTACGGCTCCACCTACGCGATCCATTTCCCGTCCAACGCGACCGGCTCAGCGTCTGTGTCCCAGGCCGTGGCGGCGACAGCCGGTCAGACCTACTCGGTCTCCGGCCTGGTCGGCAACGTTCGCCTGAGCAGCGCCCACCTGGAGATCTACTTCCGCGATTCGGCCGGCCATTCGCTCGGCCTTGTGAAGCCGTCCTCGACGGCCATGACGGGCGGATCGGATCGGTCCGCCTGGGCCTATGAGACCCTCACCGCGACGGCACCGGCGGGGACCGTCAGCGTCGTCATACAGGGCTGGGGTTCAGGGCCTACCATCCCATCCGGTGGCGCCACCGACGCCTACCTGCTCCTCGACCAGGTTCGCCTGGTGGCCTCGGCCACGCCGTCGCCCTACGTCCCCGACGCCTCGGTCACGCCCCCGATCTTCCCGACGCGCGTGACCACCAACGTCGTCAGCGGCGGAACCGCGCCAGACCAGAACGCCGTCTCGGTCACCGCTTATGATCGCTGGGGTCGGCCCATCGTCCAGATCGACCCGGACGGCGTGGGCACGATGACCCAGTACGCCGCCAATGAGACCGACGTGGCCACGACGTCCGATGGCCTGGGCGACACCAGCCAGACGACGAGCTGGGACGCGGTCGGCAACCCACTCTCCACGACTGATCCGGCGGGCAACGTCACCACGACCACCTACGCGTTCTCAAACGGGCCGATCGACGTCACCGCGCCCGACGGGACGGTGACCCATACCGACTACAACGCCGCCGGCCGTCCGATCGACACCTTCGCCAACTACAGCGGCGGCGGCTCACCGCAGACCGGGACCTCCAACATCGAGACGAGCTACACCTACGACGGCGGCGGCAACGGCTGGGTGGTCACCGGGGTCGCCGACAGCGGCGCCACCGCAGCCACGACGGAAACGACCTACGACCTTCAGGGTGCCACCGTGACCACGAAGGTCCACACCGGCACGGGCACCACCGGCCAGAGCCGGCTAACCACCAGCCACTTTGATAGAGCCGGCAACCCGACCGGGACTCAGGCGGCCATCGCCCCTACCGCCGCGCCCGCGCCGCTCTGCCCCGACAGCACCACCCAGCGCTGCAACAGCGTCTCGACGCTGGATCTGTCCGGGCGTGCCATCGAGTCGATCGACGCCTACGGCATCAAGACCCACACCTGGTATGACATCGCCGGCCACGCCGTCCGGACGATCTCCAACTACGTAACCGGCGGCGCCTTCACCGCTACTCAGAACATCACCACCGACACCCGATATGACGTAGGTGGCCGTCCGCTGGCCGTGACCACATACCTGGTCCCGTGCAGCGGCACGAGCTCGTATACGACTCTGGTCGGGTTCCCAGCCGGCTGCACCTTCGTTACCAGCACGTCATACGACGCCCTGGGGCGCAGCACCGCCACCGTACGGCCCGACAGCTCCTGGATCCACACCGTCTACACCAAGGCCGGCCGGGTCGATCGGGTGAGCCGCCCCGGCGGCAGCGGGGACACCGACTCGACCGTGGCCTGGACGCGCGACCTCTATGACGCCGCCGGGCGCCAGACCACCACCTTGTCCGACTACGACATCAGCGGCAATGCCGGCATCGCCATCGAGGGCTTCGAGGGCGATGACTCCGGCTGGGACATGGGCCGCGACGCCGCCATGCTGAGCGGCGGTACGTCCTTCTTCAAGCTCAACGCGGGCCCCGGCGCCACGGTCCACACCGGATCCAGCAGCCTGATCGTGACCGCCTCGGCCGCCAACGAGGGCGCCGAGTGGACGCTACCCGGAACGTTCGTGGCCGGTCATCGCTATCACGCCACGCTGTGGGTCTACGCCCCGGCGGGCTCCGCCATCGAGGCCGATCTGGGCCTCGATGCGACCGGCGGCTACGCCCAGCCCACGGTCGCGCCCTCCTGGTCATCGGCGTCCTGGGTGAAGATCGACATCGACTGGACCCCTGCGAGCGCTCCGGCGGCCAACTCCGTCAAGCTCGCGGTCCTGAACACCGGCTCGAGCGCGCTGACCTTCCAGATCGACGACGTCAGCGTCTGGGATACGGTCGCGCGCGGCACGACCAGGCCCAATCCTGCGGACGTGCCGAGCAGCGTCACCGTCTTCGATCCACGTGGCAAGGTTATCGAGTCCATCGCCGCCCCCGATGTCGCCGGCGACCCGGCTCCGGTCACGGCCTCGACATACGATGTCATGGGCCGTCTCACCGGCGTGACCGTCGATGAGGACGCCTCCCTCGCCGGTCACGGCGCCGCCAACGACACCAACCTAGCCACGAGCTACGGATACGATGCCCTGGGTCGGACGACCGACACGACCGATCCGGCCGGCAACGTCACTCATCTCGCGTACGACCGCCCCGGGCGGGTCACCGACGCCTACCTCGCCTACAACCCATCGAATGGCTATTCGTATCTGGGCATCCACAGCCGGGCCGGCTACGACGCCCTCGGTGAGCTGATCGCCACCTGTTCACCGATAGCGACCGGGGCGAGCTGCATTCCCAACACGACCGACACGCACGCCTGGCACTATGCCTATGACGCCATGGGGCACGTGATCACCGCCACGCCGCCGGTCAATTCGGTCAGCGCCCTCGGCGCCACGAGCGCCTCATACGATCTGGGCGGTGCCGGGCGCCTGGCGTCGAGCACGACCGGTCCCCAGGTCACGACCTACTCCTACGATGCCGCTGATCGCGAGATCGCCACCGCGGTCGCCACGACCGGCATCGGCACCCTCACGACCACCCTGACCCTCGACTCGCTCGGGCGCCAGACCCGCGTCGCGGCGAGCGGCACGAGCGCCGACACGCTGGATGAAACCTACGACGCCACCGGTCGCCTGACGAATCTGAGCCGCTACAGCGGCGGCTCCGACCACCCGCTCACGGTCTACGCCTACAAGCCCGATGGCACCGCCGCGACCCGGACCGACTACGACGCCGCGGGCACGGCCTATGCCAACACCTTCACCTACACGACCCTGGGCCAGCTCGCGACGGCCACCCTGCCAGGCTCCGCGGGTACCGCCACCTACACCTGGGGACTCGATGGCAACATGGCCAGCCG
>PMXQ01000011.1 GCA_003171065.1 Chloroflexota bacterium | reverse complement strand
ATGGACCGCATCTGGTTCGGCCTTGGGCCGTCTCCGGCCGAGGAGAAGACCATCGCCGACACCGCTCCCGGAGAGTCCCTGCCCGTCCCGGCCTGGCAGGTCATCCTGCAGCGCTCCCCGGGCGACGAGCCTGCGCGCTGGGTGCGGACGCACGTGGCCCCGGCAATGGCCCGTCGCAACGCCGACCGCGCCACGGTGCACCGGGTCCGCGTTGAGGCGTCGGGAGAGGCCCTGGGCTCGGTCTGGGCGCTCAGGGCGCGCGACGAGCGTGAACCTGACCGTGCGGAAACGCGCATCCTTTCGGCCGCGGCNNGCGGCAGACCAGCTCGGCCAGGCGATCGTTCGAGACCGCGTGGGCCTCGAACGGACAAGCGCCGAGATCGCGCGCCGCAGCGAGGCCCTCAAGACGGCCCTGCTCGACTCGGTGTCCCACGACCTCCGAACGCCGCTTGCGACGATCCGAGCTGCAGCGGGCAGCATGCTGGACGACTCGGTGGTCTGGACCGCCGCGGATCGACACGAGGCATTCCAGGCGATTGACACCGAGGCCGAGCGGATGGGCCGCCTGGTCCGCAACCTGCTCGACCTCAGCAGGATCGAAGGCGGGGCGCTCAAACCGGAACTCGAGCCGTGCGACCTCGACGACCTGGTGTCGCAGGCGGTCAAGCGCGCCGGCGTTCCCACGACCAAGCACGTCGCGATCGAGATGCCGGACTCGCTACCGCCGGTGCTCGCCGACCAGCTGTACCTTGGCCAGGTGCTGGCCAACCTGCTCGAGAATGCGATCCGCCACGGAGGAGGGGCGATCAGGGTGCGCACCTCCCGGCTGCCGGACGGGCTCGTCGAAATCAGCGTCGAAGATGACGGACCCGGCGTCCCCCAGGCGGCCTTGCCGCATCTCTTCGAGAAGTTCTACCAGGCCGGGCCCCCGGGGGAGGGCAAACGACGCGGCATGGGGATCGGCATGACCGTGGTCGCGGGCCTCACGCGTGCGATGGGCGGCGAGGTCGAGGCGCGTCGCAGCGAGCTGGGCGGGCTCCGAGTTGACGTGCGCCTGCGACCGGCGATCATGCCCGACCATCTGGCCAAAGGCAGCGCGGCGGTTCCGGGCGCAGGCACCGGCGGGCCCACCGGGGAGGCGCCGCCCGACGTCGCGCCCGAGAGCGGGCGATGACCGGTCCGGCCCTGTTGATCGTCGAAGACGAGCAGGCGGCCCGTCGGGCGCTGGCGGAATACCTGGGGCGCCGCGGCTACGAGGTTTACGAGGCGGCGTCGGCGCGTGAGGCGATGCGGCAGTGGGACGCACACCGCGCCGATCTGGTCCTGCTCGACCTGGGCCTTCCCGATCTGGATGGGATCGAGGTCATCCGGCGCATCCGGCGCGATGCCACCACGCCGATCATCATCCTGTCAGCCCGCGGCGATGAGCGAGACAAGATCGAGGGCCTGGAGGCCGGTGCGGACGACTACCTCACTAAGCCGTTCGCAACCGATGAGCTGAACGCCCGGATAAGGGCCGTCTTGCGGCGAGCGGGCGGTCCCGATGCCGATGCGCAGGGATGCCTGCGGCTCGGCCCGATCGAGCTCGATCCTGTCAAGCGCGAGGTTCGCGTTTCGGGCGAGCCGGTCCGCCTGACCCCCCGAGAGTACGAGCTGTTGAAGGTCATGCTGTCGAACCAGGGCCGTCTCCTCACCAAGGCCAGGCTGCTGCGAGCCGTCTGGGGTCTGGCCTACGCCGACGAGACTGCCTACCTTCACGTCTACGTGAATCGACTCCGCCGCAAGCTCTCGGCCGCGGCACCAGCCGGCTCGCTCGAGGGCCTCATCGAAACGGAGCCCGGCATCGGCTATCGCATCGCCGACGGCGAATCGCTTCGGGAAGTGCCGCCCTCGCGGGCCCAACTTCTTTAGAACTTCTTTAGAGGTCCGCGCCCGCTGACGAGGTCCACCTCTTGGAACCCGCGGTCATCCTGACGGTATGGAAGGCCAACCGGCACGTCCGACGACAAGCCGCGATCCCGACGAAACCCGGCATCGGCTCGCCTCTGAGATCACCGAGGTCGAGAGCGCCATGGCGCTGGTCGCGTCGGGCGCGGCCTCGCGGATCACTCTTTCCGGCTTGAGGTTCGGAGAGCAGCTGGCGCTGCGCTTCGAGGCGGATGCCCGGGCCAACGGCCTTCGCCTCGACCCGATCCTATGGCCCGAGGACGCGGGCTGTGACCTGATCGTGCGCAAGATCGATGAGTAGCGAAGTCACTCCCGCCCGAGTCCTGCTGATCGAGGACGATCTGCCGCTGGCAACGATCATCTCGAAGCATCTGCGGGCTCGCGGCCACGAGGCGCGGGTTGCGGCCTCGGCAGAGGAAGCGGCCGAGGCGATCCAGACGGGCTACCGGCCGACGATCGTGCTCCTGGATATCAACCTGCCGGGCGAGTCGGGCTGGGGGTTCCTGCGCTCCGGGGTCCTCGCCGCGGCCGGAGGGCCACCGGTCTTCATCGTCAGCGCCACGGCTGTGCCGACCTCGCGCCTGCGCGAGTTCGGCTGCGCGGGATATCTGCCCAAACCGTTCGCGGTTCCAACGCTCGTCGAGATCGTGGAACGCCATCACGGCGAGGTTGGGGGGGCCGAACCTCCCGCCCCCCAGGGAGGACTCGATGCTCTTTGATCTGTCAATGATCGCCTTGATGGGGGCGTGTCTGCTGTTCTTCCTGGGCCTGATCTGGCTGTGCGACAGGCTGGCCCGATGAACGGACAGGACGTTCTGGGCGGCGTAATCGTCCTGTTTCTCGGCATCTATCTCCTCTTCACCCTTCTGCGGGCAGAGAGGTTCTAGATGATCCCTTCGCTGCCTGGACTGCTCCAGGCGCTCAGCCTCTTTGTCGTCGCCATCCTCGTTGCGCGGCCGTTGGGCGGCTACATGCACAGGGTGATGGAAGGCGAGCGGGTCTTCCTCTCGCCGATCATTCGGCCGGTCGAGCGCGGCGTCTACAAGGTCATGCGCGTCGACGAAACGGTCGAGCAGGGCTGGAAGGCCTACGCCGTGTCGGTGATCGTGTTCTCGTTCGT
>PMXQ01000138.1 GCA_003171065.1 Chloroflexota bacterium | reverse complement strand
GGCGGTCGAGCAGGCGGCGGTCGCCCCCCAGCCGACGATCCAGCAGGCCGTGCTTCGGTACGAGGACTTCCGAATCCGGCCCCACAACTGCTTTGCCTGCGGCGAGCTCAGCGAGGTCGGCCTGCATCTGAAGCTCAACCTGGAGCCAGGCCGGTGCTGGACCGAGCTCGAGATGCCGCGCCGCTTCGAAGGCTGGGAAGGGATCATCCACGGCGGCATCCTCTGCACCATCCTGGACGAGGTCATGGCCTGGGCCCTGGTGGCACAGGACAGCTGGGGCGTCACGGCCCGGATGAGCATCGACTTCCGGCGGCCCGTGACGGTGGGCCAGGCAATCCGCGCCGAAGGTTGGGTTGCCGAGTCACGGCGCCGCATTCAGACCACGGCCGGACGCATCCTCGACGCCACAACCGGCGCGGAGCTCGCCACGGCGCAAGCCACGTACGTCGCCGCCACTGAGGCCCGCAAGCGCGAGCTCAAGGAGCGCTACGGCTTCGGCGAGGGGCGGTCGGAATGAGCCCCGCCACGACCGCCACGACGTCCGCCATCACCGCCGCCTCCAACCGCTTCGTGGCGGAGCACATGGCCCGCGCCACCGCGCTCGGCGCGCAGCTTGCGGATCTCGTTCACGACCCGGACGCCTTCGTCGCCGCCGTACAGCACGGATTCGAGACCCTCGCGGATCCGGTGTACGCAGAAGGCTCGCGGTCCATCGCCCCGGGCCTCGGCCCCGTGCTCGGGGTGCGCCTGCCCCTCATGGAGGCGGTGCACAAGGCCTTCA
Source organism: Chloroflexota bacterium (assembly GCA_003171065.1). Classification (GTDB taxonomy): domain Bacteria; phylum Chloroflexota; class Limnocylindria; order Limnocylindrales; family CSP1-4; genus Fen-1039. The sequence continues at coordinate 6,914 of PMXQ01000138.1, read as the reverse complement.
AGCGCGGCACGCGCAAGACTTCGCCATCGCTCCTCCTCGACGTCATGGACCGCCTCCTGCGCGAGGAGCTGCGCGAGATACGCTGGTTCGGCATCTGGAACCTCGGACGCGTGCTGCCAACGGACCCGGAGCGGACGTGGCAGCTTCTCCGCCGCGCGGCCGGCGAGGCGGACGAGTGGATCACCGTCGACACGCTGGCCCACCCATACGGCGAGGGGATCCTGCTCGACGCCCGCCGCTGGGCCGAGCTCGAGCAGCTGGTCTATTCGCCCTCACGCTGGGAGCGCCGCCTGGTCGGCTCCACCGTCGCCTCGCTCCCATTCGCCAGGAGCGTTCCGGGTGCACGCGAGCCCGCCACGGCGGCCCGCGGCCTCGCCTGTATCCGGCTCCTCATCGGTGACGCCGAGCCCGACGTCCAGAAGGCACTCTCCTGGGCCCTTCGCTCTCTGGTGCTGGTAGATCGACCCGCCGTCGTCCTCTTTGCCGAGGCTGAGGCCGAGACGGCCCGAGCGACGGAAGACGGCCATCGCGCCTGGGTGATCCGCGACTCGGTCTCGAAGCTCCCCGCCGAAACGGCCGCTTCCATCGAGACCAGTCTGGACGGCATCCGCCGCCGCCCCGGCGCTCCTTCCACATCCCGCGCCGCCGCCACCGCGGCCGCATTCTTCGCAGCCGGCGCACCAGCGCACCCCGCGGCGCGCGCCACCCATGCCATCCCGGAGGATTAGCGCACCGTGACCGACAATCTGGGCCGGGTCCGAACCGTCCACGTCGAGGACGAGATGCGGACGAGCTATCTCGACTACGCCATGAGCGTCATCGTGGCGCGGGCGCTGCCCGACGTCCGCGACGGCCTCAAGCCGGTCCATCGCCGCATCCTCTACACCATGGGCGAGATGGGCCTGTCGGCCACCTCGTCGTATCGCAAGTGCGCGGCCATCGTCGGCGACGTGATGGGCAAGTATCACCCGCACGGCGACGCGGCCATCTACGACACCCTGGTCCGCCTCGCGCAGGACTTCTCGATGCGCTATCCGCTCGTCGACGGCCAGGGCAACTTCGGCTCGATCGACGGCGACAGCGCCGCGGCGATGCGCTACACCGAGGCCCGCCTGACCGGGATCGCGGCGGAGATGCTGGCCGACATCGACAAGAACACGGTCGACTTTGTCGAGAACTACGACGGCACCCAGAAGGAGCCGACCGTCCTGCCGGCCAAGCTGCCGAACCTCCTCGTCAACGGCTCGTCGGGGATCGCCGTCGGCATGGCGACCAACATCCCGCCCCACCACCTGGGCGAGGTCTGCGATGCCGCCCGGCACCTGATCGACGACCCGGAGCTCACCTCCGACGACCTCTGCAAGTACGTCCTGGGCCCCGACTTCCCGACCGGCGGCACGATGTTCCGCTTCGAGACGCGCCGCAACGCCATCACCGGCGAGAACGAAACGGTCGACGCCATACGGGAGATGTACGCCCACGGCCGCGGCCGCGTCGTCGTCCGGGCCCAGGTCGCCTTCGAGGAGACTCGCCACGGCCGCATGGCGATCATCGTCACCGAGCTGCCGTACATGGTGAACAAGGCCGCCCTGCTCGAGAAGATGGCGGAGCTGGTTGGAGCCAAGAAGCTCGATGGCATCGCCGATCTGCGCGACGAGTCGGACCGAGACGGCATGCGCATCTACATCGAGATCAAGCGCGACGCCGACCCGCACCGGGTCTTGAACAACCTGTTCAAGCACACGGCGATGCAGACCGCCTTCAACATGAACATGCTCGCCCTGGTGGACGGCCAGCCGCAGACGTTGTCCCTCAAGGCCGTTCTGCAGCACTACATCGACCACCGCCGGCAGATCGTCCGCCGCAGGACCGAGTTCGACCTGGAGAAGGCTCGGGCTCGGGCGCACATATTGGAAGGCCTCAAGATCGCGCTCGACAACCTGGACGAGGTGATCCGGACCATCCGCGAGTCGGCCGACGTGGAGACCGCCCGAAACAACCTCATCTCCCGCTTCGGGCTGACGGAGATCCAGGCCCAGGCAATCCTGGACATGCGCCTGGCCCGCCTGGCCGCCCTCGAACGCAAGAAGATCGAGGACGAATACCTCGAGGTCATCCAGCTGATCGCCGAGCTGGAGGAGATCCTCGCCAACCCGTCGCGCATCTCAGCCGTGATCAAGGACGAGCTCGGCGCCATAAAGCAGAAGTACGCCGGCGTCCGCCGAACCAGGATCGCCAACGACTCCAGCCGCGAGATGACGGACGAGGACCTGATCGCAGACGAGGACGTCGTCGTCACGATCAGCCGCCGCGGCTACATCAAGCGCCAGCCCGTGGCCACGTACCGCCGCCAGGCGCGTGGCGGCAAGGGGATCATCGGCCACGTGACCCGCGAGGAGGACGCCGTCGAGCACCTGCTCGTTGCCAACACGCACGACTGGGCGCTCTTCTTCACCAACCGCGGCCGCGTCTTCTCGGCCAAGGTCCACACCATCGTCGATGCCAGTCGCCAGGCCAGGGGGATAGCCATCATCAACCTCCCCGGCGTTCAGGTGGAGCCCGGCGAAGTGCCGATGGCCACGATCACCCTGTCTGACTTCGTCGCCGGCAAGTTCCTGGTCATGGCCACCCGCAACGGCATCGTCAAGAAGACCCCGCTCGAACAGTTCGAGAAGGTTCGCTCCAGCGGCATCATCGCCATCACCATCGGCCCCGACGACGAGCTCGCCTGGGTGGACGTTGCCGCGGGCAAGGACGACGTCATCGTCGCCACGGCTCAGGGCAAGATCGCCCGCTTCCCGGAGGACGAGGTCAGGCCCATGGGCCGCCCGGCGGCCGGCGTGATCGGCATCCGGCTGGCCAGCCCCACCGACCACGTCGTGGGCATGAGCGTGGTCCAGCCCACCGCCGATCTCCTCGTCCTGACCGAAACCGGCTACGGCAAGCGCGTCCCGCTGACCGAGTTCCGGCCGATGCATCGCGGCAGCCAGGGCGTCCGGCTCATCTCGCTCGAGGGCAAGAGGACCGGTGACGTGGCCGCCGTCCAGCAGGTCACCGAGCAGGATGAGGAGCTGCTCCTCATCAGCGCCGGCGGCCAGGTCGTTCGGACGGAGACGAACACCATCAACCGCTACTCGTCCGGCGCGCGGGGCGTGATCGTGATGCGCCTCAACGCCGGCGACAAAGTCGTCGGCATCGCCGCATTCCGAGCAGGCCTGGCACAACGCGGTGGCTTGGCGGACAATGGTGCCACGGGAGGGACACCTCCCAGCCCCGAAGGCGGAGCCACCAGGTGAGCGGTAGCGAGATACGCAATGCGGCAGTCGGGGCGGACCAGTGCGATGTCTACACCGGGAACGCCAACCCGGAACTGGCCCGCAACATCTGCCGCTATCTGAACATCAACTTGGGCCGGGCCGAGGTCTTCGAANNATCATCGACAACGCCCGCGAGAAAGACGTCTTCCTGATCCAGCCGACGTCCCGCCCGGTCAACAAGTCGATCATGGAGCTGCTGATCATGATCGACGCCTTCAAGCGAGCCAGCGCCGGCCGGATCACCGCCGTTGTGCCGTACTATGGCTACGGCCGCTCGGACAAGAAGGACCAGCCACGCGTCCCCATCACCGCCCGCCTGATCGCGGACATGATGACCGTGGCTGGGGCGAACCGACTCCTCACCGTGGACCTTCATCAGGGCCAGATCCAGGGCTTCTTCAACATCCCAGTGGACGAGCTGACTGCCGTCCACCTGCTCTCCGGCCACTTCCTCCAGAAGCAGCTGGACAACCTGGTAGTGGTCACGGACCTGGGCTTTGCCAAGCGGGCCCGCACCTTCGCCGAGCTCATGGACGCGCCGCTGGCGATCGTCGAGAAGCGCCGCATCGGCAACCAGGACCGGGCCGAGGTCCTCAACGTCATCGGCGACGTCCGGGGCAAGAGGGCCATCATCGTCGACGACGAGATCGACACGGCCGGCACGATGATCCAGATCGTCGACGCCCTGCAGCGCGAGGGCGTAACGGAGATGTACGCCTGCGCCACCCACGCCGTGTTGTCGCAGGGGGCGGTGGAACGCATCGACCAGTCTCAGCTGTGCGAGGTCGTCGTCACCGACTCGATCCCGATCCCGCCGGAGAAGCGCGGCGGCAAGATCAAGGTCATCTCGCTCGCCCCGCTCATCGCCGAAGCGATCGTCCGAATTCACCGCGGCCAGTCCGTCGGCGCCCTCTTCACAAGCGAAGTCCGCTTTACCCAGGAGATGCTTCTCTGGGACGTCGACAGCCAGACTGACCGAGCGCCCGGCGAAGGCGACGACGGCCGATCGGGCGAACCAGCCAGGCTCGTGCGACCTGTCCGGACAGTCGACGTTTCGGGACGCTGACCGGCCCAACGCCGGGTCGCGCATACGGGAGACCGTGTAACCATGACTCTGCAGTTGCATCGCCCGGACAGCCAGGGCGGCCTGCGGCCTGCTCCGCAAAGCGGCCGCGACTGGCGCACGGGCCTGCGGTCTCGCCGTTGGCGTGCGGCCCCGCTGGGCAACACGGAGATGAATCCCACCCCCGCGAGGGTCGCGGTCGTCTTCTGGGCCGCCCTCGCCGTGCTGACCTTCTTCCTGCTGCTGTTGGGCTACGGGACGCATTTCTGGCGGTAATGACGATGCGGGGGAAGCTCGAGACAACCAGGCGGAGCCGCCCTGGCGGCTGGCTGGCCTATACTTTCCGCCCAGCCATCGGCGCTGCCGGGTGGCTGCCGTCGGCGGACGCCGAGGGGCGCGCCAGCCCTGGCCGACGCCCAGGCCTCAGGCCCGCCGTGCGGGCCACCAACGATCGTGAGCTCCAATGCTTGGCTTCCTGAGCCGTTTCGTCGACTCGAACGACCGCGAGCTCCGGCGCATCCAGCCCCTGGTCGACCGGGCCAATGAGCTGGAGCCGGAGATGGAGGCACGCTCCGACGCGGAGATACGCGCCCTGATCGACGAGATCCGCGATCAGATCCGGGACGCCGGCGAAGCCGAGGAACCCTCCGACGACGAGCGCCACCACACCGAGCTGGAGCGCCGCCGTGAGCTCAAGAAGGAGCGCCTCCAGCGCGAGCACGATCGAGTCCAGGAGGCCATGGACGAGGTCCTGCCGGAGGTCTTCGCGGCGACGCGCGAGGCGATGCAGCGGACCCTCAAGATGCGCCACTTCGACGTCCAGCTCGTCGGCGGCATCGTCCTGCACCAGGGCCGCATCGCCGAGATGCGGACCGGCGAGGGCAAGACGCTGGCCGCGCCGCTGGCCGCGTCATTGAATGGGCTTACAGGCCGTGGCGTCCATATCGTGACCGTCAACGACTACCTGGCCCGCCGCGACGCCCAGTGGATGGGGCCCATCTACCACTTCCTGGGCCTGTCAGTCGGCATCATCACCCACGACACGTCGTACGTGTTCGAGCCCGGCTACCCCACCAATGACGAGCGGCTCATAAACCTGCGGCCGTGCTCGCGGCGCGAGGCCTACGAGGCCGACATCACCTACGGCACCAACAACGAGTTCGGGTTCGACTACCTGCGCGACAACATGGTCACCGAGCTGGAGCAGCGGGTCCAGCGTGAGCGCTACTTCGCCATCGTCGACGAGGTCGACAACATCCTCATCGACGAAGCCCGCACGCCGCTCATCATCAGCGGCCAGGCCGAGGAATCGGCCGACAAATACGCCCTCTTCGCCCGACTGGTGCCTCGACTCGTCGGCCGGCCCGAGGGTGACGAAGAGGGCGGCGACTACTTCGTCGATCTCAAGGAGAAGGCCGTTTCTCCGACCGAGGAAGGCATCTCCAAGATGGAGAAGCTCCTCGGCATCAAGAACCTCTACGACGACGACCCAACGCTGGCCCGCTACTTCGAGTCGGCGCTGCGGGCTCATGCCCTCTACAAGCGCGACCGCGACTACATCGTCAAGGAGGGCGAGATCGTCATCGTCGACGAGTTCACCGGTCGCCAGATGCCGGGCCGGCGCTGGAGCGAGGGTCTACACCAGGCCATCGAAGCCAAGGAGGGCGTGCACGTTCAGCGCGAGAGCGTGACCCTGGCCACCATCACCTTCCAGAACTACTTCCGCCTCTACACCAAGCTTGCGGGCATGACCGGCACGGCTATGACCGAGGCCGAAGAGCTGCACAAGATCTACAAGCTCGAAGTCGTGGCCGTGCCCACGCACCGTCCGATGATCCGGGAAGACGACCCGGACCTGGTCTTTCGCAACGAGACCGGCAAGTATCTGGCCCTCATCGACGAGATCGTCGAGATGCACGACGCCGGGCGGCCGGTCCTGGTCGGCACAGTCTCGGTCGAGAAATCCGAGCACCTGGCCGACATGCTCAAGCGTCGCGGGGTCAAGCACGAGGTCCTCAACGCCAAGTTCCACGAGAAGGAAGCGCCGATCGTGGCCCAGGCCGGGCGGCTGGGTGCGGTCACGATCGCCACCAACATGGCCGGTCGCGGCACCGATATCCTGCTCGGCGGCAACCCCGCGGGCCTGGCCTCCGAGATGCTCCATCGCCAGGGCCTCAACCCGGCCGAGGTGGACAAGGAGACATACGACGCCGCGTTCGCGGAAGCCAAGGCGATCTGCGACGAAGAGCACGAGCGCGTCGTCGCCGCGGGCGGGCTCCACATCATCGGCACCGAGCGCCACGACTCGCGCCGCATCGACAACCAGCTGCGAGGCCGCGCCGGCCGCCAGGGCGACCCCGGGTCGTCGCGCTTCTACCTCTCGCTCGAAGACGACCTGATGAAGCGCTTCGCCTCCGACCGGGTCGCGGGCCTGATGGAGCGCCTCGGCCTGGACGAGGACATGGCCATCGAGTCGCGCCTCGTGTCGAAGACGATCGAGAGCGCCCAGTCCCGAGTCGAGGGCTACAACTTCG
>PMXQ01000111.1 GCA_003171065.1 Chloroflexota bacterium | reverse complement strand
ACGGAGAGGTGGTTGTCGCCGGGGATGATTTCCGCGTCCCAGGCCTTGCCGGTCACGTCGAAGATCGCCTGGAAGCGGTTCGAGGCGGTTTCGTCGGGCCCGAACATCCGGAAGTTGTCCGTGTTGCGGGCCATGATGTCGCGGATGAACGTACCGGCCACATACGTTGCTTCGCTCGTCGAGCCGCCCGGCTTGGGCACGTCGACCGCGTAGTCGCGGAAGTCGGGCATGATCAGCTCTCGCAGCAGCAAGCCGCCGTTGGCGTGCGGGTTGGCGCCCATTCGATGCCGGCCGTGCGGGGCCAGCGCCGCGAGCTCGGGCCGGAACGTGCCTTTCTCGTCGAACAGCTCCTCGGGCCTGTAGCTGCGCATCCAGGTCTCGAGCAGATCGCGGTGACCAGCGTTTGTCCGAACCTCGTCGATCGGAACCTGATGGGCCCGCCACGTGCCCTCGACCGGCAGGCCGTCCACGATCTTCGGGCCCGTCCAGCCCTTGGGCGTTCGAAGGACGATCATCGGCCACTGCGGGCGGCCTGTCGTCCTGCCCGACCGGGCCGCCGATTGGATCTCGCGGATCTCGTCGAGGACGGTGTCGAGGGTCGCGGCCAGCTGCTGGTGGACGAGAGCCGGGCGGTTGCCCTCGACGAAGTACGGCTTGTAGCCGTAGCCCACCATCAGGTCGCGCAACTCGCTCTGGGGGATGCGGGCCAGGACCGTTGGGTTGGCAATCTTGTAGCCGTTGAGATGAAGGATCGGCAGGACGGCGCCGTCACCCTTGGGATCGAGGAACTTGTTCGAATGCCAGCCGGTCGCGGCCGGGCCGGTCTCAGCCTCGCCGTCCCCGACGATGCAGCAGACCAGCAGGTCCGGGTTGTCGAAGGCGGCGCCGTAGGCGTGGGAGAGCGAGTAGCCGAGCTCGCCGCCCTCGTGGATCGAGCCGGGGGTCTCAGGTGCGACGTGGCTGGGGATGCCGCCCGGGAACGAGAACTGGCGGAAGAGCTTGCGCATGCCGTCTTCGTCCCGAGTGATGCTCGGGTAGAACTCGGTGTAGCTGCCCTCCAGGTACGTGTTCGCGACGATGCCAGGACCGCCGTGCCCCGGGCCGATGATGTAGATGGCGTTGAGGTCGCGGGCCTTGATCTCGCGGTTCATGTGGGCGTAGATCAGGTTGAGGCCCGGCGTCGTTCCCCAGTGGCCGAGCAGCCGCGGCTTGATGTCGCCCGCCTCCAGCGGCCGGCGCAGCAGCGGGTTGTCGAGCAGGTAGATCTGGCCGACGCTCAGGTAGTTGGCGGCGCGCCAGTAGGCGTCGATCAGGCGGAGCTCGTCGGCCGAGAGCGGTCCAATGGCGGCCGCTGCCGGTCGAGCTGTGGTGCCGCTGTCAGCCATGGTTCTGTCTCCTGTCTCAAGTGGCCCCGGCTCGTTCCCGGGGCATGAAGCCCAGCTTCAGTCGTGCCTCGGTCGCCGTGGTCAATCTTGAACGAGTCGGCGCGCGATGTCAGGGGGAAGCTGGACCGGGGCGCCCGTCAGACTTCGAAGCGGTCGCGCTCGGTGACGAGCTGGATCGGGCCGGCGAAGATGGATTGGGCGGCCGCGAGGGTGTCGGCGCGGGAGTGGCCCGAGAGAATGTGCGTCAGCAGAAGGCGGGCCGCATCACCCGCTGCGGCGACCCGCGCGGCGTCGCCGGAGGTGATGTGCTGCGCGCCCGGCGCCACGGGCCCGGCCCCGAACGAGGCCTCCGACAGCAGCGTGTCGCCGGGACGGATCAGCGGCAGAAGGTCTTCGGCGTGGCCGCAGTCGCCGGAATAGACGAGGCCTGGGCCGGCCGACGCGCCCGGGCCCGATCCTCCCGCGGCCACGGACACCCGTATCGCGTAGCTCTCGTTCGTGTGGGCGACCCGTCGCGCCTCGACCTCGAACGGCCCGATGCGAAGCATCCCCTCGGACAGCGCCTCGATGTCGAGCGCCTCGGCGGCGAAACCCTCATGCCCGTCGAGGGCGTCCAGGCGATTCGTCAGGCCGGCTGGAGCCACGACCCGAACCCGCCGCGGCGGATCGAATTCCCATTTCAGGTAGTGGCGCAGCGGCACCAGATCGACGAAATGGTCCGGGTGAAGGTGGGTGACGACCACCGCGGCCAGCCCGCTGGGCTCCAGCGTGGACGCGAGATTTGGGAATGCCCCCTGGCCCAGGTCCAGAAGGAGAGCGGCGCCCTCCGCCCGAACCACGAAACTCGCCGCGGCCGCCCCGCGACGGTCCGTATAGGCCGGTCCCGATCCGATGACGATCAACTCCATCGGCCAAGGGTACCCGCGCGCGGCGATCCGGGCTGTCGGCCAGACGACTGTCTGCGGCGCTTGACCGGCGGAGGCGGGCTTATCGGCGGAACCGCTCCGGCAGCACGAGGTCGCCACGGTCCACTGCCCGCTGCAGCGTCAACCGGTCGAAGCCCGCGGCGGCCACGATCTCACAGGCCTCCTCGATTCCGAAGGCAAAGCAACTGGGCAGATGCGAGTCGGAGCCAACCGTCACGCGCCGCCCGCCGAGCTCGCGGAACCGGGCCACGACCCACGGCCCCGGATACATCTCGCCGGTCGGGTGCCGCAGCCCCGACGCGTTCACCTCCAGGGCCGCGCCGCTCTCGACGAGCGCGACCAGCAGCGGCTCGTACACCTCCGGAATGGCCGCGTAGTCGGCCGCGGGCCACCACCTGATGAGGTAGCGCTTGATCATGTCCAGGTGGCCGATGGTGTCGAAAAGGCCGCTCTGGATCGCCGCCGCGACCTCGGCGAAATACGGCGCAGTTGCCTCAGCCAGCGACTTCCCGGCCACAAAAGAGGCGGCCCGCGACCGGTCGTATGGCCCGTCCGACATGGCGTGGACGGAGCCGATCGAGTAGTCGTACGAGTGCGTCCGCAGGTGCTCGCGGATCGCGTCCTCGTAGCGGCTCTCGTACGTCAGCTCGACGCCGAAGCGGATCGTGACCCTGCCGGCCCAGCGCTCCGCGGCGGCGCGGACATCGCGCTCGCGGCGCTGGTACGAGGCGTACGCGTAGGCTGGCGCGCCCGGCATGAAGTCGAGATGGTCCGTGATGGCGATCTCGCGGACGCCACGCTCGGCGGCCTGGGCGCAGTACAGCTCCAGAGGCACGGCCGAATCGGGCGAGAGCTCGGTGTGGAGGTGGGCGTCGAGCGGGACGTCGGACGCCTGGGCAGGTGGACGGCGGCCGCCCTCGGGGGCGCGCTTCTCCACTAGGCCGAGATCAGGCCGAGCTCGCGGCCAACCTTTGCAAATGCCGTCAGGCACCGATCGAGCTGCTCGGTCGTGTGCTCGGCCGTGACGATCGTTCGAATTCGAGCTTTGGCCAGCGCGACCGTCGGATAGACGACCGCCTGGGCAAAGACGCCTTCCTCGAACAAGCGCTGGCTGAACCGCTGGGCCATCGCCGACTCGCCCATCATCACCGGCGTGAT
>PMXQ01000094.1 GCA_003171065.1 Chloroflexota bacterium | reverse complement strand
GCGCACAGGGCCTTGGCCAGATGGGCCAGTTCGCCCGGCCGATTGGGCAGCTGAACGACGAATTGTTGGCTCATGTCTCCCTCCCGACGATCCTGTCAGGCGGTAGGAGGCGCGCCCCGGTCGGCAGGTCCCCGATCTGTCGCCCGTTGCTCGTGGACGAGGCCGGCGCCGTGCCGGCGAACACTAGGCTAGCCGATTGCCACCTCCCTGCGCGCCGTGTCTTTGGTCTGGGGCGGCCCGGCGCGTTCGACGTCGATGGCCGCCAGCCGCACGCCCTCGCCGGGGACCCTCTGGATGACCAGCTCGGCGCCCTCGGCGCACGACCCGACCGAGACCTCGCTCCAGGCGTAGCGGAGGGCGTCCTCGGTGTGTTCGTCGTCCTCGCCGAGCAGCACGTGGACGGCCGCGACCCGAGTCACCTGCAGGGCAGTGGCGCGCTCGACGACCCTGTCCAGAACCGCCTGGGCGAGCATGGCCTGATGCATGGCTACCGAGCTCCTGCAGCGACCAGCTCGACAACGGCCTCGGCCGCCGCCGGGATTGCCGCGGCGACCGCGGGGCTCAGCTCCTCGCTGAACTCGTCGGTTCGCCGGGCCTGGACGGTGACGGCGTGAATGCTCTCGGGCAGGCTCGCCCCGAGGCGCCTGCCCAGTGTCAGCGCCGTGCGAAGGGAGGCGTCGTGGGCCGAGTCGAGGTGGCCCGTCGCGAACTCGGCCAGCTCGTCGAAGCAGCAGGACCGAACCTCACCGATGGGGCGGTCGGGGAACTCGGCGGCGTCCACCAGGATGGCCGCCTCGTAGCCGGTCAGGCATTCCATAAGGCGCAGGCCGCCGACGCCCAGCCGCTCGATCTCCACATCGGGGATCGGGCGGCCTGCGTCCCGGGCCGCGCGCAGCAGACCCTCGACCTCGTCGGCGACGCGCCAGCCCACGCCATCGTCGCCGAGCAGCGGGTTGCCCATCCCGACGACGATCGTTCGGGGCTGCCGGTCGCCGCAGACATGATCGGCCATGCAGATATCCGATCTAGCAGTTCTGGTCTAGCAGTTCTGGGAGAGGACCTCGATCACTTCGCCGTCCGAGTTTCGGATGGCGACCTGCAGGGGCATCTCCCCGGGCAGTGAATGAGTGGCGCAGCCGAAGCACGGGTCGTACAGCCGGAATGCCATCTCGACGCGGTTCAGCAGACCCTGGTGAACCACCACGCCCTTGTGGATCAGGCTTTCGGCGGCCTTCTTGACCGACATCGCCATCGGGGCGTAGTTGTTCGTGGTCCCGACGAGCAGGTTCACGGACGTCAGGAGGCCGCGCTCGTCGGTCACGTAATGGTGGGTGAGCGTGCCTCGCGGCGCCTCGACCGTGCCGACGCCCTCGGTGGGCTTCTCGGTCGGAATGATCCGGACGTCGGGCGAGGTGATCTCGGGATCGGTCGCCAGCTCGACCATGCGCTCGGCTGCGTAGAGGAGCTCGATCAGACGAGCCCAGTGCGTGGCCAGGCGGTGGTGGACGAGGCGCTTCCCGCCCGACTCCGGCTTGGGGGCCAGGGTGTCGTAGAAGCGCTCATAGGCGGCCTGGGCCAGCGGCGTGGCCATGCCCTCGGCGGTGTTGAGCCGCGAGAGCGGCGTGGCGCAGTACACCCCTGAGTCGGCCCCGTCGACGAAGCCCTTCCAGCCGACCTTCTTCAGGTACGGGAACTTGAGGTAAGTCCAGGGCTCGACGTGCTCGGCGATCCAGTCGCGGTACTCGGCCGGTGCGTAGGTGCCCACGCGCTCACCGTCGGGCGACATGATGCTGACCTGGCCGTCGTAGAAGTTGACCTTCTTGTTCGGGTCAATCAGGCCCATGTAGTAGGTCCGGTGGGTGTAGCCGTCGGACAGGACCATCTCCTTGTAGGCCTCGTTGCCGAGGACGATCTGGTCGAAGATGCCCAGGCTGAACTGGGCGAACTCGATCGACCAGCGGCCGATCTTCTCGATCTCGGCGCGCTGCTCCTCCGTGATGCCCTTGGTCATGCCGCCGGGCACCGCGGTCGCCGGATGGATCTTGCGGCCGCCGATCATCTCGATGACGTTGTGGCCCTGCTTGCGGGCCTGGATGACCTTGCCGCCGACTTCCATGCCGACCTTGGCCAGGACGCCCAGGATGTTGCGCTCGGCCGCGGGGGCGTCCGGCCCGACGACGAAGTCGGGGCCGCCCAGGGCGTAGAAGTGGGTGGTGTGATCGGTCACGTAGAAGGCGCTGTAGAGCAGCTCGCGAAGGAGCTTGGCGGTCCGCGGCGGGTCGACGTGGTAGACCGCATCGGCGGCCTTTGCGGCGGCCATGTGGTGAGCTTCCGGGCAGACGCCGCAGATGCGGTTGGTCAGCGTCGGCATCTCATCCACGGGGCGGCCGACGCAGAACCGCTCGAAGCCGCGCAGCTCCGGGATCTGGAAGTACGCGTTGGCGACCTCACCGTCCGGATCGAGGAAGATCTCGATCTTGCCGTGGCCCTCGAGCCTGGTGACGGGGTCGATGGTTATTCGTTCCATGCTCACTTCTCCCCGTCGGTGTTCCAGGCCGCCTTGGAGCTGCGGAGCAGCGAACCGGCGAGGCTGAAGCGGTAGAACTGGCCGGCGGGATCGACGATCCCGTCGAGCACTTTGTCGATCTCATCGGGCTTCTGCGCCTCGACGACCGACGCGTATGCCGAGATCAGCCGGGCTCCGTAGTCCACGACGCCGTCGGCCGCTCCGTAGCAGCCGATGCACGGCGCACCGACGGCGGGGCAGAGAGCACCGCAACCATCGCGGGTGGCGGGGCCGTTGCAGGGCAGGCCCTGCTCCAGGAGGCAGATCTCCGGGTCGAACTGGGCGACCTGCTGGATGCGGACGAAGCGGTCGATCTTCTTGACGTCGCGCTTGCGGGCGCACTCGTCGCAGACGGTGGACTCGCCGGCGCCGAGGACCGCGCCCTTGGGCGGGAGCGGACCGGTGCCGTTGAGAGCCTTGACCACGGCCTCGAGGACCGCCCAGATCTGCTTGGACTCGGGCGGGCAGCCGGGGATCGTGTAGTCGACGTCCACGACCTGGTCGAGGGTCCGCAGCATCGGCTCGAACTCGGGCAGGTGCAGGACGCCCTCGGGTGCCTGGTACTCCCAGACCGGCCGGATCCCGTCGGGGTTGTCCGTGCTGGTCGTGGAGAACGCCGTGTCGATGATCTGCTTGCGGCTCGAGAGGTTCGCCAGGCCGGGGATGCAGCCCTCGCTCGCGCACGAGCCGAAGGCGACCATGAACTTGGACTTGCGGCGTAGCAGCCTGGCGAGGTGGACCGTTTCGTCCGTCCGCATGCTGCCGGAGACGAGCGTGATGGTGATCTCGCCGTCGGCCATGGCCTCGATGTCGGCGTACTTGCCGTCCATGATCGTGGGCCACAGGACGATGTCGAAGGCCGCAGCCACATCCACGATGTGCTCGTGGATGTTCACGATCGCGATGTCGCAGCCGCCGCAAGAGGCGGCGCCGAAGATGGCGAGCTTGGGCTTGGCATTGGCCTTCGCCGCGGCCGCGGGCCCCGCGGCGGCCTTCGCCGCGGCCGGGACGGCCTCTGGGGCCGCCTTCGCCGCGCCGCTCGACTTCGCGGTCGGGCTCATCGGGCCACCGCCGCATGCTCCGGGTTGGCCCCGTCAGGCGCCGCGGGTGGTCCGCCGGCGTCTCCGCCGGTCGCCTCCCAGGCCGCATCCAGGTTGAAGGCGTCCAGGTCGACCATGTTGCCGGCCGGCCAGTTGAGCGGTCCGAGGGCTCGAACCTCTTCGGTCACGCGGGCGATCTCGTTGGCCAGGCGTACGCCCTCGGCGGCGCTGGCCCAGACGAGCTGGAGGCGCGCCGGCTCGATGCCGAGCGCCTCGATCGTCCGCTGCAGCAGCCGGAAGCGCCGCAGGGCCTTGTAGTTCTGCTCGATGTAGTGGCATTCGCCAGGATGGCAGCCGGTGACTAGGACCGCGTCGGCGCCCTCGGCGTAGGCCTTGAGCACGAACGTCGGATCCAGCCGGCCCGAGCACATGAGCCTGATGAGGCGGACGTTGGGCGGGTACTTCGTCCGCGCCGTGCCTGCCAGGTCCGCGGCCCGGTAGCTGCACCAGTTGCAGGTGAAGCCGATGATCACCGGCTCGAAGGTGGCGGCCGGGGCCGTCCCTTGCGCGGGGGCCGGTGCGAGAGGTGCCTGCGCGCTCATGCTCGTACCGCCTCTTCGATCTCATCATGGTGGGTTTCCGGGTAGGCGCTCCGTCTGAGCGCCAGCCCGTCGGCCCCCACTCGGAGCAGGCCTTCGATCTGGGCGAGGACCTGCTCGTCGCTGAAGCCCGACCCGGAGATCGCTCCGGCGGGGCAGGCCGCGACACAGGTGCCGCAGCCCTGGCACATCGCCGCGTTGATGCTCGAGACGCCGTTGACGTCATCGAAGCTGATGGCGTTGTACGGGCACATCGTGTTGCAGATTCGGCAGCCGGAGCAATGCTCGGCGTGAACCGTGGCCTTGATCGGCTCGAGGTTCATCTGCTTCTGCTGGATCCGGCCGAGGACTCGGGCGGCCGCCGCGGCGCCCTGCGCCACGGAAGCAGGGATGTCCTTGGGGCCGCTGACGCAGCCGGCTACGTACACGCCCTCGGTCATGGTCGCGATCGGGTCGAGCTTGGGGTGCTTCTCGATTGCCCAGCCGTCGAAGCTGCACGAGATGCCGAACCGGACGGCCAGCTCCTTTGCGTCGGCGCGGGGCTCGAGGCCGGACGAGAGGATGACCATGTCGACCGGGAAGCGGCGCTGCTGACCGACCAGCGTGTCTTCCACCTGGAGGATCAGCTTGCCCTCTTCCTCCGGGGTGCGGGCCACGTCCGTGATCTCGGCCGGCTTGCCTCGGACGAAGATGCCGCCCTCTTCCATGATTCGCTGGTAGAACTCGTCGTAGCCTTTACCGGCGGTCCGCATGTCGATGTAGAACTCGTAGATCGTCGCCTCGGTGTGTTCCTTCACCAGGTGGGCGAACTTGAGGCTCTGCATGCAGCAGATCGCCGAGCAGTAGCTGTTGTGGTTCTTGTCGCGGCTGCCGACGCAGTGGACGATCGCCACCGACCTGGGCTCGGTGACGCCGTCGCGCAGGACGATGTGGCCGTTGGTGGGGCCGGCCGAGTTGGATAGCCGTTCGAACTCGAGGCTGGTGAAGACGTTCGGCAGTCGACCGTAGCCGTACTGCTGCATCTTGCGGGCGTCGAAGAGGTCGTAGCCAGTGGCCAGGATGATGTTGCCGACCTGGAGGGTCAGGATCTTGTCTTCCTGGTTGAAGTCGATCGCGTTCGTTTCGCAGAACTTCTCGCAAGCCTTGCAGGTGCCCTTCTCGTAATAGGTGCAGTTGGCCCGGTCGATGACCGGGGTGCGAGGAACCGCCTGGTCGAACGGCGTGTAGATCGCCTTGCGATAGCCGAGCCCGGCCTCGAACACCTCGTCGAGGACCTTCTTGGGGCACTTCTCCTGGCACACGCCGCAGCCATTGCAGAGGTCCTCGTTGACGTAGCGGGCCTTCTTGCGGACGGTGACGGTGAAGTTGCCGACNNATGCAGGCCGCGCAGTCGAGGGTGGGGAAGGTCTTGTCGAACTGGGCCATGTGGCCGCCAATCGAGGGGTCTTTCTCGACGAGGTACACCTTGAAGCCGGCGTCGGCGATCTCGAGTGTGGCGCTGATGCCGGCGATGCCGCCGCCCACGACCAGCGTGGCCGGGTTGATGTCGACCTTTATCGGCGAGAGCGGCTCGTTGCGGCGAACCCGCTCGACACCGCCGGCCAGGATGGCCTTGGCCTTGACCGTGGCGGCGGCCTTGTCGGTGTGGACCCACGAGTCCTGCTCGCGGATCGAGACCAGCTCGCACAGGTACGGGTTCAGGCCGGCCCGGGCGGTGGCCGTGCGGAACGTGTTCTCGTGGAGGTGAGGGGAGCAGGCGGCGACCACGATGCGGTTCAGGCCGAGGTTCTTGATGTCGTCGGTCACGAGCTCCTGGCCGGGGCTGGAGCACATGAACTTGTAGTCGCGGGCGACGACGACGCCCTGGTCGCGCAGCTCCTCGGCCGCCCAGCGGGTGACCTCGGCAACGTCGACCACGCCGGCGATGTTGCTGCCGCAATGACAGACGTATACGCCGATCCGGATCTCGCCCTCGACCGGCAGGTGGTTGTGTTCGGCGGTCATTCCTCAACCTCGCTGTCGGTCATGCGCGGCATCGGCAGGGCTCGCTTGTCGGGCCTGGGCTTGTGCGCCGGAGCTGCTCCGGCGGCAGCGAGCGCCAGCTCGGGGGCCGCCTTCAGGGCCGCCACCAGGGTCTTCTTCGCGTTCGTGTACTCGCGCCCGACTCCAGCCTTGCCAGGCTCGAGGCCGAAGGCCACGGCCATGAGCTGGGTGAAGAACACGATCGGCATCTTGTAATGAGTGTGGAACATGGCGTTCATCTCGCCCTGGTAGGCGTCGATGTTGATCTGGCACATCGGGCAGACCGTGACCATCATCACGGCCTCGCGCCGCTCGGCCTCCGCCACCAGGCGCCGGATCAGCTCCAGGCCGACCTTCGGGGCGACCTGGGTCATGTGGCCGCCGCAGCATTCGGTCTTGAGCGGGTAGTCCACGACGTCCGCGCCGAGGGCTCGAAGCAGGCGGTCGAGATCGTTCGGCTGCTCGTGGTTGGTGTAGGCGCCGTCCACGTCCGGGCGGGGGACCATGCAACCCAGGTAGGGCGCGACCTTGAGGCCGGTGAGGGGCTTTTTGACGGCGGCCTTGACCCTGTCCAGGCCGACGTCGTTGAGGATCACCTCGAGGAGGTGGCGGACCTTGATCGTGCCCGGGTCGTAATGCAGCCCGCCGGCGCCGAGCGCGTCGTTGACGCGGGCGTTGAGCGCGGGCTGCTGGCCCATGTAGTGGTCCGTCTTGGCCAGGTTGAGGTAACAGGCGCTGCAGGCGGCCACGAGGGGCTCGGTGCCCTTCCTCTCGCCGGCGGCAATTGCGAGGTTGCGGGCGATCATTGCGTAGGCGGGAGTCGTGCTCAGGCTCACGTACTCGGTGGCGCCGCAGCAGTTCCAGTCGTCGATCTCTTCGAAGGTGATTCCGAGGGGCTCACAGATCCCTTCGAGGGACTCCCGATAGGAGCGGCCGCTGCCCTCCATGGAGCAGCCCGGGTAGTAGAGGTAGTTGGTCATCGAGCTCGCTCCAGCTCATCGGCGCGCCGCAGGATCGCCTGCAGCTGCTTCTTCTGGTGGATCTGGTGGGGCAGGATCCCGATCCGACCGTGACGCAAGAGGCCCAGGGCCATCGGCGTCATGCGCGGCAGCCGCAGGATGTAGTGGCGCAGGTAGTGGCGCGCCGTCAGGCCCATCTCCCAGCTGCGGCCGAAGCGCCTCGCCTGGCCGATGAAGACGCCGGCGAAATCCGGGCCGACGTTGTTCGGATAGGTGTGCTCCTCTTCGGCGATGACCTTGAGGGCGTACATCACATCCGTGATGAGAATGTCCTGCGGGCAGCGAACCACGCAGTGATAGCAGGAGAGGCACATCCACGGTGTGTTGCTGTGGAGGACCTCGTCACGCTCGCCGGCGCGCATGAGCGCGAACAGCCTGCGCGGCGTGTGATCCATGGCATCCGCGGAGGGACACGAACCTCCGCAGGAGCCGCACTGGATGCACATCTCGAGGCGCGAGACGCCTGCGGTCTTCGCGCCCACCTCGGCAAGGAAGCGAACGCCCGCGTCCGCTACCTCGGGAGATGAGACCTGAGCCACGACCATCCAAATGCCCCTTTGATTACCGGTTTGGCCCTGGTTGCCCTGGCGCCGGTCACGCGCCGCGGCGGACGTCCGCGCCTACCTCGTGCGCGAGCGTCCGGTGACAGCGGAACCGTTCAGCCACGACCATCCAGCGTTTGGCCGGGAGTTGCGGGATATGAAGTGGGGACGCCACTGCGCTCTGCCGGAGCGCTCCGGGTCGGCTTTCGGCGGCAACGGACCGAAGACCGACTTTGCGGACCGCGTGAGGCGGGCCCACCTGTTGCCTTATAGCTATTCTCGGAAGCCAGATGGGGTGCCGATAGGGCCGCATGACCCGGCCTCTCGGGGGCCAACCCGCCCGGGTTCTTGGGCTCTTGGGGCTGGGGCAACCGATAGAGGTACGACCCAAACGGGCGGTATTGGGCTCGTTCGGGGCCGGACGGTCAGGCCGCCACTCCACTCAGGCGCAGAAGCGTGAGACGGCGTCCCAGAGCACCGGCAGGCCGAAGCGCAGGGCCTCGACGCTTACGCGCTCGTCGTCGCCGTGCATGAGCGCCAGGAGGCCATCGTCGCGGCCCGTCTTGAGCGGCGAGAAGCCATACGTTGGCACGCCGATGCGGGCCAGGTGCTTGGCATCCGTCGCGAACGGTGCCAGGAACGGCAGCGGCACGGCGCCGGCGTCGTGGTCGCGCAGGACCTGCTCGAGGAGCGGGTAGAGCGGCCCGTCGAGCGGCGCCGATACGGACGGCCCAACCTGCTCGCACTCGATGTCCATGCGTGCCCACAGCTCCTCTCCGATGCGGCGCCGCAGCTCCTCGCGCATGGCCTGCTCGTCGGTGCCGGGGAGCGTCCGGCAGTCGATCTCGATGTAGGCAGTTCCGGGGATGACGTTGTACTTGACCCCGGCCGCGACGATGCCGACGGAAACGGTGTCGTGGATGATGGCCGAGACGGTGCGGGCCAGGACCGGGTCGCACAGGTCCCGGAGAGTCGCCTCGATCGCGCCCGGCTCCGGGGCGGTCAGCCCGTTCGGGTCCGCCATGAGGCCCTGGATCGCGCGGGCCGCTCGGGCCGTCAGGTGCGGGATCGCCCGCGCCAGCGAAACCGCGATCGGCTCGGTGAAGCGCGGCGGCCCGGGCTCGGCCAGACGCGTCACGATCTGAGCGGCCAGGACCGCGGCGTTGTCCGGCGTCGGGACGGAGCCGTGGGCCCAGCGGCCCTTGACGTGGATCTTGTAGACGACGAAGCCCTTCTCGGCCACCTGGATCGGATAGAAGCGGGCGCCGCCGTAAGTCATGCAGAGGCTGGCCTCATTGAGAGCCCCTGCGGCGCGCAGCCAGTCGGGATGCTCGTTCACCAGCCAGTTGGCGCCGTGCCATCCTCCGGCCTCCTCGTCTGCGGAGGAACAGAAGATGACGTCGCGGCGCAGGCCTGGGATCGGGTCCGCGGCCGGATCGCGGCCGGCCTCTTTGGCGGAGCGGGCGAGGCGGCGGATGACCTGCACCTCCATCGCCACCATGCTCTTCATGTCGATCGCGCCGCGGCCCCAGACGTAGCCGTCTACCAGATCGCCGCCGAACGGATCGTGGGTCCAACCGGCCGGTTCCGCGGGCACGACGTCGAGGTGCGAAAGAAGCAGCAGCGGGTCGCCGCCTGTGCCGTCGCCGCGGACGCGTGCAACGATGGAGCCGCGGCCGGGGAACGGCTCGACGACCGTGGGCCGCAGGCCCTCGTCGGCGAGCACCTGCTCGAGGTGGCGCGCCGCGAGTATCTCGTCTCCGGGCGGGTTGACGCTCTTGATTCGAATGAGTGCCCGGAGGAGTTCGACGAGCTCCGACAGCTCGGGCTCGGAAAGCGTGCTGTCGAATTCGGCGCGCATCTCGCCGGTCACCCTTGCCTCCGAGCCGAATGAAAGCCCGGTGGAGATGATGACCGACATGCGCGGGAAGTGCCATCGCCGCGGAGCTGCCTGGCCCAATTCCCGTGACCCGGGAATTGGGCAGCACCCTGGCGCGTGGACGAGGTGGTGGAGGCGGGGCAGGCGTCAACCGGGCCGCGGGCCGCGCCTACCTGGACCGTCGGGTGCCCGGCCAGCCGCCGATTCGGGCCCGACGGCCACACAGTCCCGGCCCGACTCCCACGCGGCGGGAATTGGGCAAGATGGAATTGGGCAAGATGGCGCGAGCCGCTCGATGGCCGGCGCGGGTCACGCGGCAGGCGACCGGGCGGCGCCCGCCGCCCCTACTTCGCCGCCGTCGACCGCTCCAGCCGCTCCGCGAGGCGCTCGCCGGTGGTGACGGCCCCGAGGGAGGCGGACGAAACCAGGGCGGCGTACTTGGCCATGACGCCGGTCTTGTACCGCGGCGCCGGCGGAGTCCAGCGGGCGCGCCGCGCCTCCAGCACGGCCGCCGGAACGTTGAGGTCCAGGGCGTGGCGATCGACGTCGATGACGATCTCGTCGCCCTCCTCGACCAGGGCGATCGGGCCGCCCAGCGCTGCCTCCGGCGCCACGTGGCCGATCATCAGCCCGTGGGTGCCGCCGGAGAACCGGCCGTCGGTGAGCAGGGCCACGTAGTCGCCCATGCCCTCGCCGGACAGCGCCGCCGTGACCGACAGCATCTCCTGCATGCCGGGCCCGCCGACCGGCCCCTCGTAGCGGATCACGATCACGTCCTCTTTGTTGATCTTTTGCTTGCGGACCGCGTCGTAGCAGGCGTTCTCGGTGTCGAAGACGCGGGCCGAGCCCTTGTGGAAGCGGCGCTCGTGGCCGGCCAGCTTGATCACGCAGCCTTCCGGGGCCAGTGTTCCGTGCAGGATCGTCAGGCCGCCGGTCGGGCTGAGCGGAGTCTCGATCGACACGACTACCTTCTGGCCCGCCGTCTCGACCGTGGCCGCCGCCGCGCTGGCGATCGTGCCGCCGTCGACGTTCGGCGTAGAGCCGTCGATCAGGTCCTTCTTGAGCAACTCGCGGGTGACGAGACTCAGGCCGCCGGCCTCGAACAGGTCGGCCGCGGCGAAGCGCCCGCCCGGCACCAGGTCGCCGATGTTCGGCGTCCGGTCCGCGATCTCGCCGAACTCGTCGATGTCGAGCTTCAGGCCGTACTCGTGGGCGATGGCCAGCAGGTGCAGGACCGCGTTGGTCGAGCCGCCGGTCGCGGCCACGCAGGCGATCGCGTTCTCGATCGACGCCCGGGTGACGAACTCCTTGGGCCTGACGTCGCGCCGGATCAGGTCCATGACGATCTCGCCGCAGCGGTGCGCAGCCCGGTCCTTTTCCGGATGCTCGGCCGGGATGCCGTTGAGGCCCGCCGGCGAGAGGCCCAGGATCTCGAGGACCATCGACATCGTGTTGGCCGTGTACTGCCCGCCGCACGCCCCGGCGCCCGGGCAGCTGACGGACTCGATCTCGTACAGCTCCTCGGCCGTCATCTTGCCGGCGCGGTAGGCGCCGATCGCCTCGAAGATCGTGACGATCGTGGCGTCGCGCTTGCCCTTGTACACGCCCGGATAGATCGTGCCGTTGTAAAGGATCAGGCCCGGCCGGTCGAGGCGGCCCAGGGCCATTACGGCGCCCGGGATCGTCTTGTCGCAGCCCACCAGGCAGACGACGCCGTCGAGCATGTGACCGCGGACGCACAGCTCGATCGAATCGGCGATGACCTCACGGCTGATGAGGCTGGCCTTCATGCCCTCGGTGCCCATGGACGTCCCGTCCGAAATGGAGATCGTGCTGAACTCCATCGGCGTCCCGCCCGCCGCCCGAATGCCCGCCTTGACGTGCTCGGCCAGCCGGCGCTGGTTGTAGTTGCACGGCATCGTCTCGATCCAGGTCGTGGCCACGCCGATGAGCGGCCGGGCCAGGGCCTTGTCGTCGAAGCCGATGGCCTTGAGCATGCCGCGGGCCGCGGCCCGGTCGGGGCCGTCGGTCAGGGCGGCGCTGTGGCGCTTGGCCGGATCGCTGGGCAGGTCGTAGGGCAGAGGGCGAGGGGCGTCGTTCGACATGGTGCGTTCTCTCCGCGGACTGAACGGGTGCGTCGTCACCGTAAGTTTAGGGCCCGGCGACCCGCGAACGAGCAGCGGCCGAACGCACCTTCAGCCGAATGCCGGCGGTCGAATTGCCGGCGGTCGAAAGCAAGCGGTCGAAAGGCGGCGGCCGGACTGAACCCCGGCGGCGCGCTACAGCTTCGAGACCAGCCAGCTCAGGGCGTTGCTGAACATGGGTGGGGCGCCCGTCTGAACGACCACGTCCAGCGCCGTCCGTTGACCGTTCGGTGCCGTATTCACCGCCACGACCCACCACTGGCGGTACGGCGGCAGCTTCCCGAAGTCCACCGATTGAGCGCCGGACGGCGCGACGGTCGTGTCGGAGTTAGCGATGTTCGGCTTGACGCTGATCGTGGCTGCGGTCGCGGACCGATCGACGACGATGAACGGCCCGTCCGTCGAAGCCGGCCACAGCTCCACGGTGACGACCCCGCTTCCGGTCGACGGGGGCACCCCATACTCGCAAGACTCGCTGTCGGTCTTGAACACCGTCAGCTCGACCGAGCCGCCGCCCTGGGCGAGTGGAGTTCCCGGCGTCGCGTTCGGGTCGAAGGCGAACATCCGGCCGCACGGCAGAAGGGTGACTATCGCCACCAGGAGGATTCCTGCGGCGGCACCCCGGCGGCTGTAGGCACTCTCGTTCGCGTGCCGGGGCCGAAGCGTACCTGCGACGAAGGCGACGGGCGCGACCAGAAGGGTCGCGACCGTGAGCCCGTCCTGGTAGCCG
The DNA here is from genome assembly GCA_003171065.1 of Chloroflexota bacterium. Classification (GTDB taxonomy): domain Bacteria; phylum Chloroflexota; class Limnocylindria; order Limnocylindrales; family CSP1-4; genus Fen-1039. The sequence goes on along the minus strand of PMXQ01000094.1, from coordinate 40,292 downwards.
GGGAGGAACAGAACCAGGGTGAGCACCCCCGCCGCCCCGCCGACCGCCCACGGCCTCCGGAGCGCGGCGTCTCCATGTCGGCTGATCCGGGCCAGCATGCCCATGCTCAAACGCCCGGCGGCGAACGCCCCCAGACACGCCATGATCGCCACCTGATTGGTGCCCCACTCGGCGGACTCGAGTACGGCGAGGTGGAGGCCCACCAGACGGCCGATCGAAACGACCATGCCGGTTACGTCGGGCGCCACGACCAGCACCACGATCGAAAGGATCAGCCACAGCACCATCTCGGCCACGAGCAAGAAGAGTGCGCGGCGGATGGCGCGGTTGAGCCGGCCCGACGACTGCTCCGCCTGCTCGATGAGAGTGGCCTCGTCGCGCGGCGACCCCAGCCGGCTTATCGCTTCGGACGCCGCCACCTCTGAGCCGTAGCCGTGTTGCTCCAGAGCCTGCGCTGAATCGGCCAGATGATCCGCGATCTCCTGGCGGACCCGGTCCCGCTCTGTCCGGGGCAGGTCGAGGCGGGCGCCGAGGTCATCCGCGTAGGCCGCCAGAGCGGCCCATCCGGGCCGGCCACTTTCGCCGGATGTCGGGTCGGGTTCGGTCGGGGCTGGCGGCCGGCGCTCGTCGGGTCGGTCGGCCCGGGGCACGGCCGGGGGCGTGGCCCGTGGCGCGGGCGGGGAGGCCGTCGCGCCCGCGGCCAGTGGGGCCACGGGGGCTGCGCCCGTGGGCGCCACGGGGAGCGCCGTCGACGCCGTATCCCTGGGCATGGACCATGAGCCGGCCTCGGGGTAGGGGCTGGCGAGTCGACGCGCCGTGCGGTCGGTCGCTCGGAACTGGCCCTGGTTGACCCGGGAGCCGGCCGGAGGCCAGTCGGGTTTGTCGCCCCCTTCCAAGGCGCGCGCGGTCGGGCGGTACGTGCGCCTGGTCCGCTCCCCCGCATGCCAGTCGCTCTGGAGCAGGCCCTCCGCCTCGAGGCGGTAGAGGGTGGGGTAGAGATGGGCTTCGGTGATTCGGCTGGGAATTCTCTGCGCCGACCCGAGCCATCGCCAGATCTCGAAGCCGGAGAGATCCTGTCCGCGCAGCGCGTCGACGATGGCGCGATCGGTCCCCGCGTCCGCGACTATTGGACCGTCCCTGCCCGACTGGTTCATCGACCACCAATCTGAAGATGCGGCACGCGTTCAGGGCGTCGGCCGCGTCCAGAGTGTAGCCTCGCGTTGGCCCCGGGGCGTCAACTGGCAGGCTCAGCCGATCCAGAGCGCCGGCCTTGAAGTCGACCTCATGCGGCGCCGCCATCGATTGGTCGATCGTGCCCAAGTCCAGCGACAAATGCGACAGCCCGATCGAATCTGGACCTCCACGTGCCCGTTTGGAGATACACGTTGAGCAAGGCGAATGGCACATGGCCACCGTCGACGTCGAAGCTGCCCGTGTGGAGCGACACGATCGACGCCGGCGCCGGTTCTCGATCGAGGATGCATTCGCGAACGGGCAGGATTGGCGAGTCGGCCCCGCCCGACTCGCCGCCATGTCGCATATGTATCTGAAAACGGGCAGCCGACCGTTCGAAACGCTCCGAAGGTCGGATGTGTATGCCTGCCCGGGCAGAAACGACCGCGGCGACCTGGCCGCGCAACGTAAGAGGCCCGCCGAGGATCGGCGGGCCTCTGGTCGTCGGAGTGGGCGGCTACCGCGCGGCGATGCCCTCACGGGTGTCTATGCGCGCCGGGTGGCCCGCTTCCCAGGCTTCGATCGCCGGCAGCTTCGAGCGGACGTAGCCGATCTCGTCGGTCCCGGCCAGGATCATCGTCCGGGCGAACGGGTCGATCTCGAAGGCGAACGACTCGCCGCCGGGCAGCGTGACCTTCTGGGCTTGCAGATCCACGGTCCATTCGCCGTCAGGCTCGGCTGCGATCAGGGCCTGGAGCGCCGCGAGCCGCTCGGCGGACACGACGACCGGCAGCAGCGCGTTCTTCAGGGCGTTGCCCTTGAAGATGTCGGCGAAGCTGGTCGAGACGATGGCCCGGATGCCCCACGCTCGGAGCGCCCAGGGCGCATGCTCGCGCGACGAGCCGGCGCCGAAGTTGTCGCCGGCGAGCAGGATCTGGCGTCCGGCGTTCACGGGCTCGTCGATGAAAGACGGCGGCACGCGCCGCTTCCCGTCCGGCGTGAAGCGCCAGTCGAAGAAGAGCGCGTCGGCCAGGCCGGCTTTGTCGGTGATCTTGAGGAAGCGGGCCGGGCAGATCTGGTCCGTGTCGATGTTGGCGCGCGGGATCGAGATCACGCGGCTGGTGGTCGAAACGAATGGCTCGGGCATGTCAGTTGGCCTCCACGGCCGCGGACCGCGAGACGGCCACGGGCTTCGCCGCGACGCCCGGGAGCGTCCGCGGATCGGTGATGACGCCGGTGACGGCGCTGGCGGCGGCGGTCAGCGGCGAGGCCAGGAACGAGCGGCCGCCCATGCCCTGGCGCCCCTGGAAGTTGCGGTTCGAGGTGCTGATGCCGTACTCGCCGGGCTCGAGCTGGTCGCCGTTCATGGCGATGCACATCGAGCAGCCGGACTCGCGCCACTCCGCGCCGGCCGAGCGGAAGATCTCGTCGAGGCCCTCGCTCTCGGCCTGCTTCTTGACCTGCTGGCTCCCGGGAACGACCAGGACGCGCAGGCCGGAGGCCACGCGCCGGCCGCGCAGGACCGAAGCCGCGGCGCGCATGTCCTCGATCCGGCCGTTGGTGCACGAACCGATGAAGACGACGTCGAGCTTCTGGCCGGCGATCGACGCACCCGGCTTTAGGCCCATGTAGGCGAGCGCGCGCTCGAGGTCGTCTCGGGCGCCCGGCTCGACGTCGGCGGGGGAGGGGATTCGGCCGGTCACCGGCACGCCCATGCCGGGGTTCGTGCCGTAGGTGACCATCGGCTCAAGCCCGTCGCCGTCGATGACGATCGTTCGGTCGTAGGTCGCGCCTTCGTCGCTCGGCAGCGCCCGCCAGCGGGCGACCGCCTCGTCCCAGGCCGCTCCTTGCGGCGCGAAGCTGCGGCCCTTCAGGTACGCGAACGTGGTCTCGTCCGGGGCGACGAGGCCGGCTCGGGCGCCGCCCTCGATCGACATGTTGCAGACCGTCATCCGCTCTTCCATCGACAGGGCGCGGATGGCGCTCCCGGTGTACTCGAAGACGTGGCCGGTTCCGCCGCCGATCCCGATGCGGGCGATCAGGGCCAGGATGATGTCCTTGGCTCCGACCCCCGGCTGGAGGCGGCCCGTGACTTCGACCTTGAACGTCTTCGGCTTGCGCTGGAGCAGCGTCTGCGTGGCCAGGACCATCTCGATCTCGCTCGTCCCGATGCCGAACGCTAGCGCGCCGAAGGCGCCGTGAGTGGCCGTGTGGGAGTCGCCGCAGACGATGGTCATGCCCGGCTGCGTCAGCCCCAACTCCGGGCCGATCACGTGGACGATGCCGCGCGTCGGGCTGCCCTTGCCGTGGAACGGGATGCGGAACTCGCGGCAGTTCTCGTCGATCTGGCGGAGCTGCTTGGCGGCCAGCTCATCGGCGATCGGGATGGACGGGTCGAGCGTCGGGATCGAATGGTCAGCGGTGGCGACGGTCTGGCCGGGCTTTCGAACCCTGAGGCCGCGCTCGCGCAGGCCGGTGAATGCCTGCGGGCTGGTGACCTCGTGGACGAGATGTAGATCGATCGCGAGGATTGCCGGCGCGCCGGGGTCGGACGCCACCACGTGGTCGTCCCAGATCTTCTCCAGGATGGTGCGCGGTTTCTCAGCCATGGTTCCACTCGCGTTCGATTGCCCCGCCTCACAGCGGACGGGGGCCATCGAGGTTACCAGATGAAGGCAAACGGGGGCCGAGCCGTGGGTCGCGCGAGCCGCGCGGATGCCCGAGCCACGCGAATCTCCTCAACACGCATGGAGTGAGTAGTAAGTGGGGCTGCCGGCCCGACTCCGGCACCCCGAGAGCCCCGGTGAGCATCGGTTAGCCGTGAGCGGCTGACGACGGTTCATCAGGGGCCGAATCCGCACGGCCGATCGGCCGCGCCTCGACTCGCGGCCTCGCCGGCCGTACTTTGCACTCTCCCCATGCGTAATGAGGAATTGCGGGCGGTCCGGGCCGTTCGAGCTGGGTCGCTCGCCCGGGTCGCTCGTCCGGCTCGGCGCGGCCGCCCACGCCGCCCCGACGCCCGGCTCAGTCCAGCTCGAGCGACGCCCGCAGGCGGATATCGCGGGAGGAGGCGCCGACCAGGATCTCGAAGCGGCCGGGCTCGATGCGCCAGCCGGTGCCGGTCTCGTCCCAGTAGGCCAGGTCGCGATCCTGCAGGGCGAAGGAGACGTCGATGCTTTCGCCGGGCGCCAGGTGCACGGCGGTGAAGCCCTTGAGTTCGCGCGGCGGGCGTGGGACCGACGACTCTAGATCGGCGACGTAGACCTGGACGACTTCCTTGCCGGGGCGGCTACCCACGTTGCGCAGCCGAACGCGCAGCTGGGCCGAGTCGCCCGCGGGCAGGCCGTCGGCCGTGACCTCCAGCGACTCGAATTCGATGCGGGTGTAGCCCAGGCCATGGCCGAAGCAGAACCGCGGCTCGATCCCCTCGGCGTCGAAGTGGCGGTAGCCGAGGTTGACGCCTTCCGTGTAGACCAGCTGCTCCCGCTCGCCCGGCGTGGTGCTGAACGCAGGGTAGTCGGACTCGCGGGCGGCGATCGTGAAGGGCAGGCGGCCGCCCGGCTCCGATCGGCCGAGCAGGACGTCGGCGAGGGCGTTGCCGAACTCCTGGCCCGGCAGCCACGCGTACAGGACGGCGGCGACGCGATCCGCCCAGGGCAGATCCATCGGGCAGCCGGCGTTGACGACGACGACGGTCCTGGGGTTGGCCGCGGCCACGCGCTCGACGAGCTCGTTCTGGCGGCCGGGGAGAGTGGCGGTCGTGCGGTCGCGGCCCTCGGATTCCCAGGCCTCGTCGTTGCCGACGACGACGATCGCCACGTCGGCCGAGGCGGCCGCGGCGACGGCCCGCTCCAGCTGGTCACTCGCCTGTGGGGACCGGCAGCCGATTTTCAGCTGGTGCGGGGAGTGTGTCGCCGAATGAAGCTCGGCCACGATCAGGACTGGCTCGCCGGCCCGGAGTTCGAACGTGCCGCCATCCTGGCTGCTTTCGAACAGGGCCGTCGGAATGTCGGCCGCGGGCCGGGCGTCCCACAGGTCGACCGCGACGACACCGTCAACGCGCAGGCGACGGCTGCCGAAGCCGCGCAGCTCGATGTCATGCGGGCCGCTCTCCGTCGGGGTGAGCCAGCCCGACATGCGGACGGCGAAGTCGTCCTCCTCCACTCCCCTGGGCAGATCGCCGGACACGTGCAACTCGCTCGAGTCGACATGCCAGCTGGCTACCGGATCGCCGGCCGGCTCCTGGCCGCGGAAGAACTCGACGGTGAGGCCGGGCTGGCCGTGGAGGTCGTGCACGTCCATCGCGGTCAGGGGCGGCAGAAACCGGTCGATGCGGCAGCCCGGTTCGTGGATGATCTCCACTCCCGGAAGCGCGGCCCGCAGCCCCTCGATCGGGGTCACGATGGGCGGGGCGGCGATGTGCGCGGCTCCGCCTCCCTGTGCGCAGGGCTTGGCCGCATTGGGCCCGATGACCGCCAGCTTGCGGATGCCGGCCGGCGCGAGCGGCAGCGTCCCGTCGTTGGCCAGCAGCGCGAACGACTCGGCGGCGGCGCGGCGAACCAGCGCGGAGGCTCGCGTGTCGGAAAGGTGCCAGGGCTTCGCGGGATCCAGCGGCGCGCCGTCGCCGAGGCCGGGGCCGGCGAGCGGCCGCGCGCCCGCGCCCTCGGCGCCCTCGGCGCCCGCGCCACCCTCGACGCGATCCGCGGCCAGCGCCCCGACGCGCGCCGCGAGGAGCAGCATCCGGCGCGCCTTGTCGTCCAGGACGGCCTCGCTCACCTCGCCCCGACGAACCGCCCCGGCCAGCCCCGGGCCGAAGAAGCGGGGCGGCCCGGGCATCTCCAGGTCGAGTCCGGCGACGGCACCGGCGACGGTGTCGTCGGCGCCGTGCCAGTCGGACATCAGCACGCCGTCCCAACCCCACTCGCCCTTGAGGATCTCGCCGACGAGATGGTCGTGGTCCACGCAATGGATTCCGTTCACGAGGTTGTACGCGGCCATGATCGACCACGCCCCGGCGTTCGCGGCGGCCTCGAACGGGACCAGGTAGACCTCGCGCAGGGTCCTCTCGTCGACCCGGCAGTCGACCGACGTTCGATGGGTCTCGGAATCGTTGGCGACGTAATGCTTGGGCGTGGCGGCCACCCCGGCCGACTGCATCCCCTCGACGTAGGCGGCCCCGAGCATGGCGGCCAGCACGGGATCCTCCGAGTAGGCCTCGAAGTCCCGGCCGCCCAGCGGTGAGCGGACCAGGTTGAGCACCGGCCCGAGCATGTAGCGGACGCCGGCCCGCTTCGCCTCCGCGCCGATCCGGGCTGCGACCTCCCGCACCATATCGACGTCCCAGGTCGCGCCGAGGGCGGTGCCGCACGGCGTGCAGGTGGCGGTCGAGCCGGCCGGTAAGGTCACCCCGCGGACGCCGTTCGGGCCGTCCAGCGTGACCATCGGCTCCAGGCCGATCGAGGGCGCGCCGCGGGCGTGCCAGGTGTCGATCCCAGCGGTCAGCCCGGCCTTCTCCTCGATGTCGAGGGCCCGGAGGAGCTCGTCCAGGCGTTCGGGGCTGATCGGGCTATCGGGGGCGTGGCGGTCGACCTGCATGTCTTGTCCTTGTGGGGGCTCCGGCGTGCTGAAATCGTAGCCCAGCCACAGAAGGGGTGGTCGCCGCCGCGGTCGTGGCCTAACCTTGGCGGCGTCCAGCGGACGCAGGAAAGGGGCGGGGCATGGCGACGGCGAAGGAAGTGGCGGGCAACGGCGGAGCTGCCGGAGAGAAGCCGGGTCCGGAGGCGGGAAGCGCGCGCCGCGAGGGCAATCACTCGGACGCCGCGCCAGAAGCCCCGAAAGGCGCCTGGGGTAAGGGCCTGCCCGCGTACCCGGACTGGATGGAGCCGTACCTGCCGGCGCTTCACGATGGCTTCAATGCGATGAACAAGTACGTCAGCGTGCCTGCGCTCAAGGCCGGCCTGGGCAGGTACATGTCGAACCCGCTGACGGGTTACCTGATGATCCTTCGGACTCGCGGCCGCAAGAGCGGGCAGATGCGCGACGCCCCGCTCGGCTACGCGATCGTCGGCGACGCCGTCTACTGCATGGCCGGCTTCGGGCGGCAGACCCACTGGTTCAAGAACATCCAGGCGGACCCGAAGGTCGAGGTCATCCTTCCCGCGCGCTCGTTCTCCGGGATTGCCGAAGAGGTCACGGACGACGCCGAACGCCTGCGCGTCCTGCCGCCGCTGCTGCGCAGCATGGGCGTGGTGGCCGGAGCCATGGGCATGGGCAACACCCGGCAGATGACGCCCCAGGAGATTTCGGCCAAGTGCGACGGACTCCCACTGGTGCGGATGCGGGCCACCGGCATCGCGGCGGGCCCCGAGGATCCGGGCGGCTGGTTCTGGGCCGTGCCCGTCGCAATCTCCGGCTGGTGGCTCGTGCGATGGATGCGGGGTCGCGGCCGCGCGCGCAAAGCCGGGCGGGCCGGGCGTTGAGCGGAGCCCGCCCCGTGCAACCCGAAGCCGGCGTCTTTGGCGCCGACCCGGCCCGTAGCCTTTTTGCTCGGGTCGCCTGCCTGATCGTGGCCGTCATCGGCTGGGCAAACCTGGCGATCCTGGGGCGAGCGATGCTGTCGAAAACGCCGCCCGAGGCCGGCTTCGATCTTCAGCTCCTGCTCGACGCCGGCAAGCGCGTGGCTGCGGGTGGTTCGCCGTACGACCCTAACGCGGTCGCGAACGGGCTCCAGGCTCGCGATCTCTTCTACTCCTACCCGCCGGTCGTGGCGCAGATCCTGGCGCCGATCTCGGGGCTGCCGACAGGGCTCGTCCTGACGGGCTGGTGCCTGGGCGCCGCAGCCGGCCTGGTCGCGATGGCTGCCCTCCTGCCGCGCTGGCCGATCGGTCGGCCCGCCCAGGCGCCCGCCGCCCTCTCTCTGGACGCTGCGCTGCTCACCCTCGCCGCGGCGCCGTTTTTCTTCCCGTTCGCTGTCGCGCTCCTGTTCGGCAACGTGGATGCCTGGTTCCCGCTCCTCTTCGGGGCCGTCGCGCTGACACTCGCGTCGGGTCGCGCCATTCCCTCGCGCATGACGTCGGCGGCCGGCGGCGTTGCCCTGGCCGTCGCCTCCGCGGTGAAGCTCCACCCGGCCACGGTCGCGGTCTGGCTCGCTGCCGAGCGGCCGGCGAGGCGCGGCTTCCGTGGGTCCGGCGCGATCGCGATCGGCGCGGCCGTCGCGGTGGGCGCCGCGATCCTGGCCTGGAGCCTCGTGGTTGGCGGCGCTGTCCCCTGGCGCGAGTACCTCGACTACCTGCGCGCGGGCGGAAATGCCGATCTCGCCTCGTCGGTCAACATCGGTCCGGCCAGCCAGCTCGCACTCCTGGCTGGCGACTCGAACCTGGCCCGCCCGCTCGCGGTCGTGTTCGGCGTGCTCGCGCTCGTTGCCACGGTCGCGACTGCCAGGCTCGTTCGAGACCCGCTGGAGAGCTTTGGCTGGGCGGTCGTGGCCTCGCTCGTGGTGCTGCCCGTGACCTGGTATCACTACCCCGTGGCACTGATCCCGGTCGCCCTGGCGGCCTGGACTCGCAGCCGCGGCACGCCGCGCGGGCGCCGTGTCACGTGGGGGTTGATGGCGGCCTTTCTCGTGAGCGACGCCGCGATCGTGCTGCCGGTGGCGATCTGGCTGGCCGTGGCGGTGCTGTTCGCCGCGGTTCGGTGGTCGCGCCCTCAACCGAACCTCGGGCCGGCACGTGAGGGCGAAGGGCCGCCGGCGCCGGCCCTTCCCGGTGCGATTGCGGCGCCGGTGCCCAGGTGATGCGGCTCCGATCCGAGTCCGGGCGCGGCGGCCGCTCCTCCCCAGATCGCACGCGCGACCGCATCGGCCGCCTGATCCGGAAGGCGCTGGCCGAACCGCCGCCCCCGCCTCCGCCCGGAGCCTATCTGGAACCTGGATTCCGGCGACGCTGGGTCGGATTCTTCCTGCCCGGCGCGTTCGTCTTCCTGTGGCTAATGACTTTCGTCGTCGGCTTCAACTGGCAGACGGTTGGCGTGGACGCCCGCATCTACTACCACGGCTCGGCCGCCTGGCTCGCGGGCGAGAACCCGTGGGCGGCGGGCGCGCTCCTGAACGGACGCGTGTTCAGCTATGCGGGCTTGCCGCCGACGGTAATCCTGCTGGCCCCGCTGGCGCTGCTGCCGGAGGAAGCGTTCGTCTGGCTGTGGCTGGCCCTGTCCCTGGCAGCGGCGATCGTGGCAGTTCGGGCCCTTCGCCTGCCGGTCGTCTGGATCGCGTATCCGCCTCTGCTCTACGGCGTCATCGCCGCAAATCCGCACGTGGTTCTTCTGGCGCTCCTCGTTGCCGGCGGAACGTGGGGCGGCGGCCTAGCTTCGGTCATCAAGATCGTCGCCGTCGCGCCACTCCTGGGCGAACGCCGGTGGCGGGCACTGCTGTTGGGGGCGGCGGCCATCGGCGCGTCGGTGCTGGTGTTTCCAGGGCTCTGGGCCTCCTTCCTGAATCAGGCCGGGACGGTCCAGAACACGATCAACGCCGAATCGAGTGGCGGTCTCAGCGCCTGGGGCAATCCTTCCCTGTTCATCGCCACGGCCATCTCGCTCGGCGTTCTGGCCCTGTTCGACGTTCGCGCCTCGGCATGGCTGGTCGTCCCGGCTCTCTTCCCGACGACGCAGTACTACTACGCGATGTTCGCCCTACCCGTCGACCCGTTCCTCGCGGCCGCCATGGCTTTCCCCGTGCCCTTGATGGCCCCGCTCGCGACCATCGGTTACGCGGCTCTTCGCGTTGGCCTCGTCGCGTGGCGGCGCTCAGGGCGTGCGAGCCCGCCCCGGCCTGAGGCGCTCGGCCGGTCCGAATAGAGCCCTGATCCGAATTCTCCAGACCCCGCCGCGGTACGGGCGGGCAACCCGCGGCTGCGCCGGCAGCACTCCGCGCCGGCGATCCAGGGCAACGCCGAATCGGCGAGCTCCGCGTTGCAGACCTACAATCCGACTCGCCGTCCCGCCAGAACGCCCGGCGGCGCGCCCGGTCGGGCGCCAGGAAGCCAGCAGGGAAGCCACATGTTCGATCGACTCGGCCGGCTGGTGCTCAGGCTCCGATTCGTGCTGATTGCCATCTGGGTGCTCGGTGCGATCGCGTTCGGGGTCCTGGGCCCGTCGCTGGCGAAGGTCGGGTCGGCCGACGAAACCAGCTTCCTGCCGAAGAACGCGGAGTCGCTGGCCGCGCTCAACGTTCTCGCGGCCGCCTTTCCGAAAGACTCGGCGCCGTCGACGGCGCTGATCGTCTTCTCCCGCCAGAGTGGCCTGACCGACGCGGACCGCGCCGCCATCGACGGCCTGAGCGCCTGGTTCGAAGGGACGAGTCGCCCGGCGGCCGTCCTGCGCTACGTCACCGCCGAGGGCACTCCCAGCCTGGCCACGATGTTCCGAAGCACGGATGGCGTGGTCGAGCTGGCCCAGGTGGATTTCGACTCGCCCTCGTTCCTGCCACGAACCAACTCCGCCGTCGACGCCATACGGGCTCATCTCGCCGCGCCGGGCGTGCTGCCTCCCGGGCTCGTGGCCCAGGTCAGCGGCCAGGCCGGGATCGGCCACGACTATCTGAACGCCATCCAGCAGGGCACGAATAGCACGACCCTGGTCACGATCGTGCTCGTGGTGGTGGTGCTGCTGCTCATCTACCGCGCGCCGCTGGCGGCCCTGGTGCCGCTGGCCACGATCGGCTGCGCCTTCCTCGTCTCGCGTGGCCTCCTCGGTTTCCTGGCCCAGGGTGGCTGGCAGCTCTCCTCCGTCCTCGACTCGTTCATCGTCGTGCTCGTCTTCGGTGTCGGCACGGACTACACCATCTTCCTGATATCGCGATTCCGAGAGGAATTGGGTCGCAACAGCCACGATGATGCGGTCCGCGTTACCGTCAGCCGTATCGGCGCCGTCATCACCGCCTCCGCGGCGACCGTCATCGTCGGCCTGAGCTCCATGATCGTCGCCAGCTTCGGCATGATCCAGACGACCGGCCCGGCCCTGGCCATCACGATCTTCATCACGCTGCTGGCCGGCCTGACTCTCACGCCGTCGCTGCTGGCGATCTTCGGCCGGCGGCTCTTCTGGCCGCGCCACGAGCAGACCAGGACTGCCGGCTCGGACGAGAAGGGTTTCTGGGCGGCGGTGGCCCGGCGGATCACGGACCGCCCGGGGCTGCTGGCCACGGTCGTCCTGGTCGCGCTGGCGGCGCCGCTCCTGGCGTTGCCCCAGCTCAAGGAGAACTTCAACGTCCTGGAGGAACTGCCGAGCAACGCCGAGTCGCGCGTGGGTTTCCAGATCCTGAGCCAGCACATGGCCGAAGGCCGGCTGATGCCGGTCAACGTGCTGGTCGAGGTGCCGGGCGGGAATCTGGCCAGCCCCGCGGAACTGACCCGCATCGGGCAGCTGGAGCAGAAGATCGCTGCGGCGCCGGATATCCAATCGGTGAGCAGCGTCGTCGACCCGACGGGCCAGGGCAAGGTTTCGGACACCCTGAAGCCCGCCGTCCAGCTGGCCTCGATGGCGCAGGCCTTCGCGCAGCCGCCGAGCACGGACATCAACGTCCAGCTGAGCGACGCCTCTCTGGCGGCGATCGAGTCCACGGTCTCGTACGTTGGCGGGCTGGCCGGGGCTTATCCGAAGGTGGCAGGCACGACCCTGACCGCCGCTGAGGCGGATCTGGCCACTCTCCAGCAGAGCGTCGTGAATGGGAGGAGCCAGGCCAACGCGGCCAACCAGCTCGGCGCCATCGTCGACCAGCTGCAGGCCGCCGCCTCGGTTGCCGCCTCCGGCTCGTCGGGCGACCTGGCGGCGCAGCTGGATCAGCTGAACACGTACCTGAACGAGCTCGGCGCGGCCGATCCGGCCCTGACCTCGACCGACGCCTACAAGGCGGCCCTGGCCGCCGTCCCGAACCTCGAGGCCAGCCAGGGCGCCGCTTCCTTCTTTTCGCTCCTGTCGGCTTTCCGCCAGATGCAGACCTGGTTCGAGGCCGAGCCGACCGCCTTCTACTTCAGCCCGACGACGGCGACGCCGACGGCCGAACAGCTGGCCGCCCAGCAGGCCACGGCCGCCGCCCGTGCTCGTCTCCCCGGGGAGTTGGGCCAGCTTGCCGCTGCGTTCGGCGCCGGTGACCTGTACGCGCCGCCCGATCTGGCGGCGGCCTACGTCTCCAGCGCCGGGAACGTGACCCAGCTGTATGTGACCACCACCACCAACCCGTACGACACGACGTCCTTCGACGCCGTTCGCTTGCTGCGGACGCTGATGGCCGGCCAGGCGGCCAGTTTCGGGCCGGGGGCCACGACGTACGTGGGCGGTGCGACCGCCGAGTACGCGGACGTCCAGTCCACGATCTCGTCCGACTTCCTGCGCGTCGCCGCGATCACGATCGTGGGCATCCTGATCGTCCTCGTGCTGCTGCTGCGGGCTCTCACTGCACCCGCTTACTTGGTTCTGACGGTTCTGCTGTCGTACTCGGCCAGCCTGAGCCTCTCGGCGTTTCTCATTCAGACCGTGTTCGGCCAGCCGGGGATCAATTACTTCATTCCGTTGATGGTCTTTGTCCTGCTGGTCGCCCTCGGCTCCGACTACAACATCTTCCTGATGTCGCGGGTCCGCGAGGAAAGCGCCGCTCGGCCGCTGCGGCAGGGGATCCGCGCCGCCTCCGCTCGAACCGGCACGGTCATCACCTCGGCCGGCCTGATCCTGGCCGGGACGTTCGGGGCGCTGATCACATCGCCGCTCCAGCTGCTCTTCCAGGTCGGGGTCACGGTTGGGCTGGGCGTCCTGATCGACACGTTCATCGTCCGGAGCTTGCTGGTCCCGGCCATCACCGCCTTCATCGGGGAGTGGGCCTGGTGGCCGTTCCGCCGGCGCGGGGCTGAACGGTAGGGCACGCGCCGCGACTGCGAGGCGACCAGCGGGGTCGATGCTGCCCAACCGGTGGGCAGAGCCCTTGACCGGGCTGCTCAGGCGGGGCCGATTACCCATCAGGTGGGCATATAGGATCAGCGCCGGCTGACGGCTGGGCCGTTGCGTCGGATATGCCCGGAATCTTGGGCACGTTCGACACCGGCGGGCGCCGTCGGATCCCCGGGAGTCGTTGCGGTCGGAGTTGCCCTGTTGGTGGGCAGAATCGACCGTCGTGGCGAACCTCCGCCGTCCGGTCACGTCGATATGCCCACCAGGTGGGCACCTCAGCCCCGCGTGAGCCCGAGATGCAGCATGGGTACGTCAATCCGGGCAGGATCGACTTGACCGACAGCGCGCCGGTGGCGGGCACCGCCAGGGCCGGGGCCCGAACCCGCGCCGCCCGGCGCCGCGCCGCCCGAACCCGTGCCCCCCAACGACGATCGGCTCCAGTCGCGGCCGGCGCGGGCGATACCTCCGGTACGATCGTCCCACGGTCCCATTACTGGCGCCGGGGACACGGATTGACCTCTGCTGATACACTCGCCAGACACCGCTCGACCAGGAGCCGGTGTAGTCGCTGTTACGGAGGACCAGGTTGGGTCTGTTCGACAGCCGGAACCGCCGCCACGTCGCCGTCGCCATCAGGTCGGACGGTCGTCGCGTGCAGGTGCCCGTCGAGAACCTCGGCCTGGTCGACGTGTCCCTCCTCGGTCTACTTCGCACCCTCGAGCTCGGTATTGAGCGCGTATTCGTACTCATTACCGGCTCCCGGCGGGAGGCTGGACGCAGGGACAAGCGCTGACGACGCAAGCCCGAACGACCAGAACCCTCGCCGGCAGGCGAGGGTTTTTTCATGAGCTAGCCAGACCAGGAATCGAAAGTCGAGTGCGGGGCGCCGCAAGCAGACGAGTGCCAGTGAAAGGAAGGGCGAAGCGATGGGGACCACGGACGACGGACCGGGCCGTTCGCCGACGGCGACATCGGGCAAGACGCAGGGGGCGGGCGGCGGCGCCGGGGCGGCCAGATGGGCCGGCGGCGCGGCCCAGGGCGCCGGGGCGGCCAGATGGGCCGGCGGCGCGGCCCAGGGCACCGGGGGCACGGCCGGTGGCACCGGCGACGCAGCCGGAGACTCCGCTGCCGAGCGCGGGCGCATCAACCACATGCCGGGCGCCGGAACGCCGCGCGCAGATGCGATCTCGGCCGGCCGGCGCGAGATGCTGACCGACAGCCACCGCCTCCACATCAAGAGCCTGGCCGAGCGCGGCGCGAAGCGGCCTCGCATCGGCGCGGATGCGGTCTGCGAGGCGCTGCTGCGCCAGGGCGTGGAGGTCTTCTTCGGGTATCCGGGCGGCGTCGTCCTGCCTTTCTACGATGTCCTCGGCGACTACCCGGAGCTGCGCCACATCCTCGTCCGACACGAGCAGGGTGGCGCCCACGCCGCCGAAGGTTATGCCCGCGCCACGGGCAAGGTCGGCGTCTGCCTTGCCACCTCGGGCCCGGGCGCCACGAACCTGGTTACGGGTATTGGCAACGCCATGCTGGACTCGGTCCCGATCGTGGCTATCACCGGCAATGTCGTCGGCTCGCTGCTCGGCAAGGACGCCTTCCAGGAGATCGACATCACGGGTATCACCCTGCCCTGCACCAAGCACAACTACCTGGTCCGCGACGCCAACGAGATTCCCCGCGTCTTCGCCGAAGCCTTCCACATCGCCCGTACCGGCCGTCCGGGCCCGGTCCATATCGACCTGACCAAGGACGCCCTGATGGGGGAGTGCTCGGCCGAGCACCCGGACAGCGTCGACCTGCCCGGCTTCAAGCCCACCTTCGAGGGTCATCCCCGCCAGATCAGGCTGGCGGCCCAGGAGATCGCGAGGTCCGAACGGCCGGTCATCCTGGCCGGCCACGGAGTCCTGATCGCCGACGCCACCGAAGAGCTGCGAGAGCTGGCCGAGAAGGCCCAGATACCCGTGGCGCACACGCTCCTGGGCGTCAGCGCCATGGACGAGACGAACCCGCTCAGCCTGGGCTTCGTCGGCATGCACGGCTGGAAGCACGTCAATAAGACGATCCAGTCCGCGGACCTGCTCATCGCCCTGGGGATGCGGTTCGACGACCGGGTCACCGGCCACGTGCCCACCTTCGCGCCCTACGCCCGGATCGTCCATGTCGACATCGACCCGGCCGAAATCGGCAAGAACGTCGCCGTGGAGATCCCCATCGTGGGCGACGTCAAGCGCGTCCTGCGGGCCCTCATCCCGCAGGTCGAGGCCGTGGCGCCGGAAACGCGCGCCCCTTACCTGGCGGAGATCGCCGCCTGGCGGGCCGAATCGCAGAAGACACCGTGGCACGGCTCGGGGGCGTGGCGCAACGGCCAGCTCTCGGCCGACTTCGTGGTCAGTCGCATCGGCGAGGCCACTGGACACGACGCGACCATCGTCGCCGACGTGGGCCAGAACCAGATGTGGACGGCCCGCTACGGCGGCTTCCGCCGTCCGAACAGCCACATCAGCTCCGGCGGGCTCGGGACGATGGGCTACGGCCTGCCGGCCGGAATGGGCGCCGCCGTGGGACGGCCCGACAAGGAAACGTGGTCCATCGTCGGCGACGGCGGCCTGCAGATGACTGTGCAGGAGTTGATGACCCTGGTCCAGGAGCACATCCCGCTTCGGATCGCGCTTCTCAACAACCACAAGCTGGGCATGGTCCGCCAGTGGCAGGAACTCGTCTACGCAGGCAACTACCATTCCTCGCATCTGCTCGGCCCCGACTGGTGCAAGCTCGCGGAGGCGTACGGCGTCGCGGCCTTCCGCGCCGACTCACCCGAGCAGGTCGACGCCGCAATCGCTTCGGCTCGCGCCGTGGACGGCCCGGCGCTGATCGAGTTCTGCATCGCCCAGGAACAGAACGTCTTCCCGATGATGCCGGCCGGCAAGGGCCTGTCGGATCTGCTCGAGGAACAGTTCGAGGAGCCCAACCAATGAGCCCCACCGGTTCGACCCCCGGCGGCAGCGCCGATCCAGGCGGCGCACCGGCCGTGGGTGGCGCGGCCGCATCCCACCCGGCGCCGGCCCACACCGCGCCGCCCGCGCGGGCTCTGCCCGGCCACGGCGAGGCGCACCGTCACGTTCTCGTCGCCATCGTCCTGAACAAGCCCGGCGTCCTCAACCGCGTCGCCAGCCTGATGCGGGCGCGCAGCTTCAACATCGAGACTCTCGCGGTCAGTCACACTGACCAGCCGGAGGTCAGCCGCATGACGCTCACGCTGCGCGGAGACGACGTGGCGGTCGAACAGGCGGCCAAGCAGCTCTACCGGCTCATCGACGTGCTCAAGGTCCAGGACGTCACGAGCGACCCGACCGTCGAGCACGAGATCGCGCTGATCAAGGTCCGCGCCGATGACCGCAATCGCGGCGAGGTGCTGACCATCGCAGACATGTACAAGGCCAAAGTCGTGGATCTTGCGGCCGAGTCGCTGATCGTGGAGGCGACCGGGACCGAAGCCGAGGTGGACGCGATCATCGCGCTCCTTCGCGGGTTCGGGATCAAGGAGCTCGTCCGCTCGGGTACCGTCGTGATGTCCCGGGGTGCCGGGTCGATCGAGGAGGCAGTTAAGCGATGACCGCGCGCATGTACTACGACAACGATGCAGATCCCACGGCCCTCGCCGGCCAGAAGATCGCCATCATCGGCTACGGGAGCCAGGGCCACGCCCATGCCCAGAACCTGCACGACTCGGGCTATAACGTAACCGTCGTCGAGGTCAACCCCAAGGCCCGAGCCCTTGCCGACGAAGCCGGCCTAAAGACGGCCGACATCGCGGACGCGGTCAAGGCCGCGGACGTGATCATGATCCTGGTCCCGGACACCATGCAGAAGAAGGTATTCGAGACGTCGATCGAGCCGAACATGCACGCCGGCCAGCTGCTCATGTTCGCCCACGGCTTCAATATCCGGTTCGACCGCATCCGCCCGGGTGAGGGCATCGACGTCGGCATGGTGGCGCCCAAGGGCCCCGGCCACCTCGTCCGCTCGGTCTTCGAGCAGGGCGGCGGCGTGCCCGCTCTCTTCGCCGTGGAGAAGGACGCGACCGGCACCGCGCGTGCCCGCACCCTCGCATATGCGCGCGGCATCGGCGCAACCCGAGCCGGCGTTCTCGAGACGACGTTCAAGGAAGAGACCGAGACTGACCTCTTCGGCGAGCAGGTCGTGCTGTGCGGCGGCGTCACGAGCCTGATCAAGAACGGATTCGAGACCCTGGTCGAGGCGGGCTACCAGCCGGAGCTGGCCTACTTCGAGGTCATGCACGAGCTCAAGCTCATCGTCGACCTGATGTACCGCGGCGGCATGAACTTCATGCGCTTCTCGGTTAGCGACACCGCCGAGTACGGAGACTATGTCTCCGGCCCGCGGATCATCGACGCCCGCGTGCGCGAGGAGATGCGCAAGGTCCTCCACGAGATCCAGGACGGCACCTTTGCGGCGGCCTGGATCGCCGAGAACGAGGCCGGCCTGCCGAAGTTCAAGAAGATGCGCGAAGCCGGTCGCGACCACCAGGTGGAGCAGGTCGGCGCCCGCCTGCGCAAGGCGATGCCTTTCCTCAATCCCGTGGAAGTCGTCGACGGCCAGCCGCAGGCCTCGGCCAAGTCCAAGGATTGATCGCCTCTGGGGGTGCTCGATGAGCGACAACGCACCTTCCACCGTACCCGGCCGGGGTGGGGCCCCGGGGTCCGTTCGCATCTCTGACATGGCGCCGGCGGCACGCGCCGCCGGCCATGCCCCCGAAAGAGTGGAGAAGCTCCCGTGACAACGCCAGGCCAGCCGCTGGATCCAACGCCGGCATCGGCCGACCCAGTGGCGACGTACCGCCTCGTCGTCGTTCCCGGTGATGGGATCGGCCCGGAGGTGATTGCGGGCGGCCGGCGCGTGCTCGAGACCGCCGGTCGGCTCTTCGGTTTCGCCTTCGAGTGGCAGAAGGTGCTGATCGGCGGCGTGGCCATCGACGCCTACGGCGTGCCGATGCGCGACGAGGACCTGGCCGCCTGCGCCGCCGCGGACGCCGTCTATTTCGGCGCGATCGGCGATCCGAAGTACGACGATCCCACGGCGAGGGTCCGGCCCGAGCAGGCGCTCCTGGCGCTGCGCAAGGGGCTGGGCCTGTACGCCAACCTTCGGCCGGTCACTGTTCAGCCGGTGCTGCGCGGCAGCTCGCCGGTCCGCGAGTCGCTGCTCGAAGGCGTCGACATGCTGATCGTGCGCGAGCTGACCGGCGGGCTCTACTTCGGTAAGCCCTCCGAGCAGCGCCAGGGCCCCAGCGGCCGCGAGGTCGTGGACACGCTCTTCTACACGGAAGGCGAGATCCGCCGCGTCGTGAAGCTGGCCTTCGAGCTGGCCCGCGGGCGCCGCAAGAAGCTGACCAGCGTCGACAAGGCCAACGTGCTGTCGTCCTCCCGGCTGTGGCGGACGATCGTGGAAGAGGTCAAGCCCGAGTACCCCGACGTCGCGGTCGAGCACCGGCTGGTGGACGCCTGCGCCATGACGCTGATCCAGAGGCCCGCCGTCTTCGACGTCATCGTCACCGAGAATCTCTTCGGCGACATCCTCTCGGACGAGGCCAGCGTGCTGGCGGGTTCGCTGGGGATGCTGCCGTCCGCCTCGATCTGCGAGCGCCGGACCGCCTACGGGCTTCACGGCCTGTACGAGCCGATCCACGGCTCCGCGCCGGACATCGCCGGCAAGGACGTCGCCAATCCGATCGCCACGATTCTCTCCGGCGCGATGATGCTGCGCTGGTCGCTGGGCCAGGCGGCCGCCGCCGAGGCCATCGAGGCGGCGGTCGGCGCGGCGCTGGCCGGCGGCTACCGCACTCCGGATCTCGTCGCCGCCACGGGTGAGCAGCCCGGGCAGCGCAAGGTCGGGACGCAGGCCATGGCCGATGCGGTGATCGCCGCCCTCGAGGCGGGCGCCGCAGGAAGCGCCGCGGCCGCGATCACGAGCGCCGGCGCGAAGGCGGCCGCCCGATGAGCGACCGCGTAATCCTCTACGACACGACACTGCGCGATGGCACCCAGCGAGAAGGGCTGGTCGTCTCGCTGGCAGACAAGATCAAGATCGCCCGCCGCCTCGACGAGTTCGGTCTGGCTTACATCGAAGGCGGCTGGCCCGGCTCGAACCCCAAGGACGTCGACTTCTTCGCGGCCGCCCGGTCGATCGAATGGAAGAACGCGAAGCTCGCGGCATTCGGCTCCACCCGGCACCGCTCCAACCGCGCGGAAACCGACCCGAACCTGGTCGCCATCGTGGCCGCCGGCACGCCCGTTGTGACGATCTTCGGCAAGAGCTGGCTGCTCCACGTCCGCGACGTCCTCGGCGCCACGCCCGAAGAGAACCTGGCCATGGTGGCCGACTCCGTGGCCTTCGCGGCCGCCGCGGGCCGCGAGACGGTGTACGACGCCGAGCACTACTTCGACGGCTACAAGGACGATCCCGCCTATGCCCTGGCCACTCTCCGAGCGGCCAGGGACGCCGGGGCGAGCACCCTCGTCCTGTGCGAGACCAACGGCGGCACACTGACCGACCAACTCGTGGAGATCGTGCGGGCCACGATGGCGGCTCTCGCTGGCGACCACGCCGGCGGGGCCGCGGACGTGGTGTGGGGCATCCACTGCCACAACGACTCGGAGCTCGCCGTGGCCAACTCGCTGGCCGCGGTCGCCAACGGCGTTCGTCACGTCCAGGGCACGATCAACGGCTACGGCGAGCGCTGCGGAAACGCCAATCTCGTCAGCATCCTGGCCGACCTCGAGCTCAAGACCAGCTACGAGCCCGTCCCTTCGGGCCGCCTGGGCGAGCTGACGGAGATGGCCCGCTACGTGGCCGAGATCGTCAACATCGCGCCCGACGACCACCAGCCGTACGTCGGCCGCTCGGCGTTCGCCCACAAGGGCGGCGTCCACGGCTCGGCCACGGCCCGTGCCAGCAGCGCCTACCAGCACGTGGATCCGGCCGTGGTCGGCAACGTCATGCGCCTCGTGGTCAGCGAGCTCGGCGGCAAGGCCAACACGCAGCTCCGGGCGGAACAGCTCGGCCAGCAGCTCGACGGCGTCGATCCGAAGGCGCTCAGCCTGGTCATCAAGCAGCTCGAGGCCGAGGGCCTCGCCTTCGAGGGCGCCGAGGCGTCGTTCGAGCTGCTGGTGAAGCGCCACAAGGCCGGCTACGAACCGCCCTTCGCGCTGTGCGATTACACCGTTCTGGTGGAGCAGCGCGGTGGCGCCGAGCTGCTCGCGGAGGCCACGGTCAAGGTCGAGGTCGCGGGCGAGGTGCTCCACACCGCCGCCGACGGCAACGGCCCGGTCAACGCCCTGGACACCGCCCTGCGCAAGGCGCTGGGCGCCTTCTACCCGCAGCTCGACTCGGTGCACCTGGTCGACTACAAGGTCCGCATCCTCGACAGCGAGGAAGCCACGGGTGCCCAGACGCGGGTCATCATCGATTCGTCCAACGGCGTCCTGGAATGGTCGACGATGGGCAGCGGCACGAACATCATCGCGGCCTCCTGCCAGGCCCTGTGCGACTCACTGGAGTACGCCATCTGGAAGACGGGCGCGGAAGTGCGGCGGCGCGACGAGCGCCATTTCACCACCGCCGCGCCGGGCAACGGGGCGGCCGGCGCCGCCCGGCCCAGGCACCCCGACTAGCTGGAGGAGGGTTCGATGGCATCGCCAGCGTCCGGAGCTCGGTCCACGCCGGAGCCGCCCAAAGCCTCGCCACGGGTCGCGTTCCAGGGAGAGCCCGGCGCCTTCTCGGAGGACGGCGTCCTGTCGGCGTTCGCCGCTCCGGAGGCCGTTGCGATGCCGACGTGGCGGGCCGTCTTCGAGGCCGTGCACGAGGGATCGGTCGATGCCGGCGTCGTCCCCATCGAGCGATCGGCAGGCGGCAGCGTGCGCGAGATCTACGACCTGCTCTTCAAGTTCGACGAGATCCGGATCGCGGCCGAGGTGACGGTGCCGGTTCGGCTTGCCCTGCTGGCTCTGCCGGGCCAGACGCTCGACCAGATCGAGCGCGTGTACAGCATCGCTCAGGCGCTGGACCAGGCCGACGAGTTCCTGCGCTCCCGACCCTGGCAGGTCCTGACCAGCTACAACACCGCCGGCGCGGCCAAGTCCATCGCCGAGAAGCGCGAGATGGGCGGGGCCGCGGTGGCATCCGCTCGGGTCGCCCCGTTGTACGGCCTGGAGGTGCTCGCCGCCGATATCCAGACCGGCGACGCCAACAGGACTCGATTCGCCGTCCTCGCGCGCGATCCTCTCCCTGATTCGTGGTTCGTCCCGGCGGCGCTGGCGGGTCCGCTGAAGACGACCCTGGTCTGGGCGGTCCGCAACGTCCCGGGCAGCCTGTATCGATGCCTCGGCAGCTTCGCCGAACGCAGGATCAACCTGTCCCGCCTGGAGTCCCGACCGAGCAGGGGCGTGCGCTGGGAATACGTCTTCTGGGCGGACATGGACTCGGACCCCGAGTCGCCCGACTGCGCCGCGGCGCTCGCTTCCCTTCTGCGCGAAGCCGTGATGGTCAGGGTGGCGGGGGTCTACCACCGAGCGGCCGAAGACTAGCCCGGATCCGCCGGTGCGATCCGGTGGTTCCGAGCCCAGGTCGCCCGCCGCACCCGTCAGGCGGGCTTGCGAACGGCATCTCGCCGCGTCCGCTGCAGCGAGAAGATGTAGCGCACGATCTTGTCCTGCGTCATCTCCGAGACCGAGATGAAGCGCACGGCGATGAACGTCATCGGGACTTTGGCGGAGGCTTTCGACCTGGCGCGGCCCTCGGCGATCTCCTCCACGCGGATCACTTCCGCCCCCGCCTCGACTGCGTCCAGACCCAGGCCGATGCTGATCTCGAGCTCGTCGCCTGGGGCGACCGTCACTTCGCCAGGCTGAACGACGAACTGGATCCCGCCAGCGCTGATGTTGCGCGTCGTCCCCCTTCCGGTCAGGCCGGCGCTACCGGTTTCGCTCTGGCTGGTGACCGTGTATGCGACCGGACACTGTGCGTCCAGACGGAGGTGGGCTCGCCGCTGGACAAGCTGGAAGTCGTTCGGCCATTCAATCGAGAACAGGCGCGAGCGGCTTGCGCCGAGGTGGCTCAGGAATGTCGAGGCTGCCACCATCGCCGCTCCCTTGCGCCTGAACGTCAGGTGCAGCGGCTGATCCGGGCGAAGCTTCTCCAGATTGGCATCCGGTCGAACCAGGCCCAGCCAGAGGCTCGTCGGCATCACGTTGACGATGACCGCGCGCAGGCCGACGACCTCCCCATCGATCTCGCCCTCGACGAGAACTTGATCGTGAACGGCCGGCTTTACGTCTGCTTCGATCATCTTCTCCGCGCCGCCTCGTTCGGACGCGTGCTACGGCAACGCCATCGGCGCGCCGGTCCGTCGCCGGCAGCTTGCAAGCAGCAGGGCACGACGAACCCGGCCAGAGGCATCGGCTGCCTGGCCGAGGATACAGCCTGTCGGACTAAGAATCGGCCTCGACGCTGGACGGCTTGAGGAGAGGGGGCCTGCGGGGGCCGCGGACTCTCGATCCAAGGGTGGATCGTCATTCGAACCCCGGCCCGGTACCCCTTTGGTCCGGCTCCTCCGCCCGCCTGTTGCATGAGTCAGAGCAGGACCGCCGGACAGCCGATGGTCAGGGTGCGCGCCGGCAACGCAATCGGCGATTCACCTACTTAACTTGAGATGACCAACGTACCAGCAGTGCAAACCCTGAGGTCCGGTTGTGAGGTCCCCATTTCGGGGGTTTGATGGCGCCAACGCGCTGGGCACAAACCGGCGATCGGTGCCAAAAGGCAACTTTCGCAGGATGCCCCCGCCGCCGGCCGCCCGGAAGTACCGGCCACCGGCCGTGAGATGAAGGATTGCAACATGGAGAGCACGAAGAATACCCACCACCGCCGCAGGCGAGGCCTGCTTGCCCTGCTGATGGCGGGGACCGCACTCATAAGCGCCACTGGCGCAACCATGTCTCTGGCCCTGTTCACCGACAGCGTCTCCGCTGCCGCCAACACGTTCACCACCGGCACGATCCACATCGGGATCAACCCGGCGGCGACGATCTTGAGCGACGTCACGATGATGCCGGGCGACACCGTCAACGGTTCTGTCGTCGTGACCAACACCGGAACCGCGCAGATGCGCTACGCCGTCTCTGGCTCCGCCACGAACACGGACAGCAAGGGCCTGGCCTCGCAGATCACGGTCACCATCCGCCAGCCGGATGCCGTCGGCGGCACGACGTGCACGGCCTTCACCGGCACCTCGCTGTTCAGCGGCGTGGTCCCGTACCTCGAAGGCAACTTGATCGGAACTTTCGCGACCCACCCGAACGGCGGCCGCATGTTGGGCGCGGGTCTCTTTGAGACCCTCTGCTTCCGGGCGACGCTTCCGCTCTTGACAGTAAACGCCTACGAGGGTGCATCGACCACGATGACCTTCACCTTCTATGCCGAGCAGACGGCGAACAACTAGTAGCGCTTCGGCTGCACCGACGCCGGCCGTGACTCGTCTCGACGGGTCACGGCCGGCGGTTCGGCAATCAGGAAGGACAAGCAGGGACCGATGAGCACAGCACTGCGACTGACGCGCTGGCTGCTCGATCTGGCCCTCATCGCACTCGTGATGTCGGTCCTCTCCCTCGTTCTTGCCGCCAACATCGGCCCCGCCGTCGGCCATCGGATGGTCGTCATCCGGGGCTCCTCGATGTCGCCGGCAATCCCGCTGGGGGCAGTCGTCGACATCACCAGGGTTCAGCCTCAGGACCTCAAGGTCGGCGATGTAGTCACCGTGCAGTCGCCCGGGGGGACCGCCTACACCCACCGCATCGACCGCATCGTCACCCTGCCGGGCGGGCTTTACATCGAAACCCAGGGCGACGCGGTCGGTCACCCCGACACGCCGCTCCAGCCGGTATCCGAAGTCGCCGGGCGGGTCACGTACTCGTTGCCCTTCCTGGGGTTCCTGCTGTACATGCTGACCATCCCGACGGGCGTACTAGCGATCTTCTCACTGGCCTTCACCATGCTGCTGTGCATCTGGCTGATCGAGGACCTGGAGCAGCACGCGGTCAGAGAGGAACAGGAACCGTACGAGTGCGAGCTGGCGAGGACCCTGGACGCGTTGCGGATGGGGAGGCTTGGATGAGCGTTCGTCGCCTTCGCGTTCCGCTCGTCCTGATGCTCGCACTTGCGACGCTGCTTGCCCAGGCCGGATCCAGCCTTGCCCTGTTCACCGCGTCGAAGGCCGCGTCCGCCAACACCTTCAGCACGGGCACCTGGGGCCCCAACGTGTCGTTCGCCAGCAAGGTCGCGCCCAGCGGCGACGGCTACCTGCTTGACACGATCAGCGGGACGGGCTTCCTGCCCGGCCTGAAGATCGTCATCATCGCCTACGAGTTCGGCACCGGCGGCTGGATCCCTCTCGGCGACTATGGCCTGAACCCGACCTCTGCCGCGGACGGGTCGTTCAACACGTCGTTCGAGGAGAACTGCATAGACGGGGCTGGTGTCCAACAGAGGACCGATCTGCCGGTGACCGTCACGGCGACGGACGGCACGAACACCGCGACCGGTGGGGGCACCATCGTCTGCAGCCTGTATGGACACTAGCGCGTCCGGACAGATGCTGGTGGTCACCGGGCGAGTCACGTACTCGCCGCCGTTCAGCCTGCGTCGCCTTCGCGTGCCGCTCGTCGTGACGCTCGCACTTGCGACGCTGCTGGCCCAGGCCGGATCCAGCCTCGCCCTCTTCACCGAGTCGAAGGCCGCGGCGGCCAACACCTTCAGCGGCGGGACCTGGGCCTTCTACCTGCACAACAACCCCACTCCGCCGACCGCCAACACCACCGCCCAGATCAACCTGGCCATGAACGCGACGGTTCCCACCGCGGCGACGCTCTATCAGTACTCGACCGATTGCGTCGCCCGTGCCGGACGGCGCCTGACCCGTGCCGCGCCGAGTCCAACCCAGGCGACCGTGTGCGATTACGAGAACTGGCGCACGGCGGCGCTCACCGCGGCGATGACTCTCAGTGGAACCGTGACATTGGACATCTGGGCCGCGACCGACACGACGGCCGCGAACCATGCCGGAGTCCTGGTCGCCTACCTGCGCGACTACAACCCCACGGGCGGCACCTATGTCGCGATCGCCAACGCCACGGACACCTACACGTACCCCGTGGGTCGCACCACGTTCTACCTGCGGGCGATCCCGGTCACCGTCACCGGCACCTACACCCTCGCGGTCGGCCACCAGCTCGAGGTCAAGGTTGAGGCCTCCAACGCCGGCCAGAATGCCATGCTTGTTGCCTACGACACAGCGGCATATCCGTCATACCTGCGTATTCGCTAGGCCGAGCCTCACGCGGGGCGTCGGTCCAGTGCCGTCTGGGACCCGGGGAAGGTACCCTGCAACCAAACCGCAGGAGAGCGGCCCAGGGCGAGGTGACGTGTGAGCGGTAGCACCGTCTCTGGCGAGGTCGAGGCCGTTCGCCGGCGCGCGGCGGATCTGGCGGCGCGACTCTCTCCCGCGGCGCGCCGCTCGGCCACGATCGCGCAGGAGCGCGCGATGCTGCGCATGGTCGGTGTGGACGGCCTGGATCGAGCCGGCCACCCGCTGGCCGCATCGATGGCGGAGCGGTACTGCAGCCCCGATCGGGACCGGCTGGCCAGAGGTGTGATCCTGCCGTTCGCCGTGGCCCTGCTCGAATACGACCTGTCCG
Organism: Chloroflexota bacterium; assembly: GCA_003171065.1. GTDB lineage: Bacteria > Chloroflexota > Limnocylindria > Limnocylindrales > CSP1-4 > Fen-1039. The sequence goes on along the minus strand of PMXQ01000094.1, from coordinate 14,421 downwards.
CTCGAGACCTCGGGCTCGAGGTGGCCTCGGGCGCGATCGACCTCGGGCTCGAGGCCGAGCTTCTGGACCGACCCGGGCGACTGGCAGCCGCCGAGGCGCACGCGTCGCGGCTGCTGGCCGCGGCACTGGCCCGATTCGACGCCAACAGGACCGCCGCCCGGGACATGCGGGACGTGCTGGGGCTGGCCGGCGAGCCCTGGCTGGGAGTGGCCTTGCAGGCGGCCGAGGTGGGGCCCGCAGCAGAGGAGACGAAGGCGCTCGTCGGGGAGGGTGCCGACGTCGTCCAGATTCGAGTGCCGGCCAGCTGGGAATTCGCCGAGGCCCGGCGGCATGCGGGCCTCGAGACGCCCGGGCTCTTCGAGGTCGAGGGGCGGTCGGGCAAGGGCGGCAGAAGATCCGGCGCTCGTGGGTCCGTCGAGCGACTGACCGGTCGGCGTCGCGGCGCCTGGGCGCGTTCGGCACCCCCGCAGCGGTTCGAGCGCGACGAGGTCCCGGCCGGCAGTCAGCGGGGTCTGGCCGCGCTTCGGAAAGCGGCCGATGACGCGGCCGCGGAACGCGGCTGCTACGCCAGCCTGATGACGGTTACCTCCGCCTTCGCCGCGCCCGAGCAGGCCGTCGTGGCTGCCTTCGAGCGGATCGACCTGGTTGAGGCCGATCCGATCCGCGAGATCGTCGAGGAAAACGTCGATCCGGAGCGCGCGCTGGCCGACCACGCCTTTGCGCACTGGCTTCACGCGCGGGCCGGTTGCCGGGTCGTTATGGGCCCCGGGCCGCTGGCGCTCGGCGCCGACTTGGCGAGCGGCATTCCTTCCGAGGCCGCGACGCGGGCCGGACGAGCCCTCGCACTTCAGGCCCTGGGCGTGGAGCTGGCTCTCGCCGACGGTCTCGCCGCGGATCGGCTGCTGCTGGGCGCGGTGCCGGACTGGGTCGTCGGGGACGGCAACGCGCGCGCGATCCTCGTCCAGGCCTGGCTGCGGCGCCTCGTCTTTCCGGGCCACCGCCTCGTTCTCGGCGAGCCACGGGCCGACAGCCAGCCACACGGCCGAACCTCGGCCCTCGTGACGGCGCTCTCGGGGGCCGCGGCATCGCTCGTGGTCAGGGACAGGGCCGCAGGCAGCGTCTCCGAATCCGCCGCGGATCTGAGAGCGGCCGCTTCGACGGCCGCAGCTCTGCGGGCGGCGCTGGGCGACGGAGCGTTGCACGGAGATGCGGCGGAGCTGGCGACGCGGACGCTGCGCGCCGCGAACGCTGCGCTGGAGCGTCTCGCCGGCGAAGGGTGGGGGAGTGTGCTCGGGCCCGCCGGACGCGGCCACGAGGCCGAACCATTCGGCCGCGGCGCGGTCGTCGAGCGTGCCACCGGCCCCACCTCGAGCGCCCGGCTCCTGGCCGGCCTGACCTGATCGAGCCGCGACGCGCCGGCCCCGGCGGGTCGATCGCCGGCCCCGGCGGGTCGATCGCCGGCCGGCGAGCGTAGGGCGTGGCGCCCGGCAGTCGACCCGGTGCTAGGATGGCCGGCAGGGCGGGAGCCAGCGCAGAGGAGAGCCAACTGAGCAGTTCGAACGAGCGCATGGTCGCGCTCGCCGGGCGCCGCGTGCCGGTCGTCGTGGTCGCCGGGCTGATCGCCCTCGCAGCCGCCTGGATCGGCATCGTCTACTTCGCCGAACCGTGGGGCCGCCTCGCCGGCTCGGGCATGGACGCGCGCTGCTACTGGGCTCCGGACCTCTCGAACCCGTACGTGAATTCGACCTGGACCGATCAGATCGCGTATCCGTACTCGCCTGCCTTCCTGCAGATCCTGCAGCCGATTCGGCTGCTGCCGTGGCAGCTGTTCATGGCCATCTGGGCCGCGATCCTGATGGCCGCGATGGTCTACCTGACCGGGCCGCGGCTCATCCTCCTTGGCCTCGTCTTCTTCGGCCTGATGGAGATCTGGGGCGGCAACATCGAGCTGCTCATCGCGCTGGCGATCGTCCTCGGGTTCCGCTGGCCGGCGACCTGGGCATTCGTCCTGCTCACCAAGGTCACACCTGGCATCGGCCTGCTCTGGTTCGCGGTTCGCCGCGAATGGCGCGCGCTGGCGATCGCTCTCGCCGCGACGGTCGCGGTCGTGGCGGTCTCGGCGGCGATCCAGCCGAACGCGTGGCTGGCGTGGCGCGACGTCCTCGTTTCGAACGCCGGCAAGAACGGGACCTGGGCCGCAGTCCCGGTTCCGTTCCTGGTGCGCTTCCCGCTCGCCGTCGTTCTGGTCGTGTGGGGCGCCCGCAGGAACCACCGTTGGACGGTGCCCGTTTCGGCGATGCTCGCCCTGCCGGCGCTCTGGTACGGCGGCTTGAGCATCATGCTCGGCACGCTGCCGCTGCTGGGAGTGCGGAGGTGGGGTGAGGTTCGCGAGGTGCTGAGTGGCGGTTGGTCGGAGCTGGCCGGCGACCTCCAGCATTTGCCCCGACCCTTCGGCCGTGGCTCGGCCCCGATCGGCTGAGTTTCAGCCGCCCCGGACCGGCCACGCCCCTGGCCGTAGCTCGGCGCCCCAGCTGGCCCGCCCCGCTCCGCCGTCCCGGCCGTGGCCGTGGCCAGTGGCCACGCCCGGGCGCCGAGCGCATGCAGTGGCCTTGCTCGTACGATAGGCGCCAATAGCGGTCGAACGCGTCAAGGAGGAGAACCAAGTGCCCGAACCTTCTCCGTTGCCGGTCCGCGATAACGCCTGGCCGACGCTTCACGTGTCGCGGCATCCCGCGATCCTTCACAAACTGCGGATCCTGCGGGACGAGAGGACCGAGCCCAAGAAGTTCCGCGAAGTTGTCCGCGAGCTATCGTGGCTGCTCGGCTACGAGGCGCTGGCCGATGTAGAGGTCCGCCCCCTCACCGTCACCACGCCCATCGAGACGACCGACGCTCACGAGCTGGGCGTGCGCATCGGCCTGGTGCCGATCCTGCGGGCCGGCCTGGGCATGGTCGACGCCATGCTCGAGCTGATGCCCACGGCCGAGGTCTGGCACCTCGGCCTCTTCCGCGACGAGCGGACGCTGCGGCCGGTCGAGTACTACAACAAGCTGCCGGATTCGGCGACGGTGGACCTGTGCCTGATCCTGGATCCGATGCTCGCCACCGGCGGATCGGCCACGGCGGCGATCGAGGTCCTCAAGCGCTGGGGCGCGACGCGGATCAAACTGGTCAACCTGATCGTGGCGCCCGAAGGCGTCGACGTCGTGACCGCTGCCCATCCCGACGTCGAGATCTACTGCGCGGCCGTGGACCGGCAGCTCAACGAGCACGGCTACATCATGCCGGGCCTGGGCGACGCCGGCGACCGCCAGTTCGGGACGGGCCGGGCGGGGTAGCCCCAGTTCCTCGCGAAAGAGAAGCGGGCGGCCTTGCGGCGATCGCTTGTGCGAAAGCCGGGGCCGCCCGCTTCGATTCTGCGAGGGGTTGACTCAGGAGGCGGGTGCCTCCTCTTTCTTGCCCATCCCGAACTTGTTGAGGATCTGGTAGAGCAGCAGCGCGGCGATGCAGGCGGTGCCGATGCCGCCGACCGAGAAGTCGCCCTGTGTGATGACCAGGTTGCCGGCGCCGAGCGTGAGGGCAACGGCGGCCGTGATGAAGTTCTTGTTGTCGGTGAAGTCGACCTTGTTCTCGACCCAGATGCGCGCGCCAGTGGTCGCGATCAGTCCGAACAGGACGATGGCCATGCCGCCGAGGACGGCCTGTGGGATGGAGAGCACGAGGGCTCCGAACATCGGCGAGAAGCCGAGAAGGACGGCTACTACGGCCGCGATCACGAACACGAGGCTGGAGTAGATCTTGGTGACGCCCATGACGCCGATGTTCTCGGCATAGGTGGTGACGCCGGTGCCGCCGCCCGAGCCAGAGATCATGGTTGCGACGCCGTCGGCGAGGAAGGCTCGCCCGATGTACGGATCCAGGTCGCGCCCAGTCATAGTGGCGACGGCCTTGATGTGGCCAAGGTTCTCGGCCACGAGCACGATCGCGACGGGGACGATTAGCGTGATGGCATGCATGTCGAACGTCGGCGCGGTCAGTGCCGGCCAGCCGATCAGGGGAGCGGCGCCGATCGAGTTGAGGTCGATGTAGGGGCCGCCGAAATGGAGGATGTTCGAGAGCAGGCCGTACAGGAGGTAGCCGAAGATGCCGCCGATCAGGATCGGCAGCCGGCGCAGCATTCCGGGGGCGTAGACGGCGACGATCGCGACCGCGAGGGCGGTGATGATGCCGACGAGGATGCCGAAGTTGTCTCCGGCCGCGCGACCGTTGGTCATGTATCCGACGCCGGACCCGGCAAGGTTCAGGCCGACGACCGCGACGACCGCACCGGTCACGATCGGAGGCATCAGGAACTCGACCCACTTGTAGCCGACCGCCATGACGATCAGGCCGATCACTGCGTATACCGCACCGCAGGCGACGATGCCGCCTAGGGCGACGGCGATGTTGTGACCGCCGCCGATGGCCTCAGCCGAGATGACGACGGCGATGAACGAGAAGCTCGAGCCGAGGTAGCTCGGAACGCGGCCGCGGACGAAGACGAAGAAGATCAGCGTCCCGATGCCAGAAAAGAAGATGGCCGTGTTCGGGTTGAAACCCATGAGGATCGGCGCCAGCACCGTCGCCCCGAACATGGCGAAGATGTGCTGGATGCCCAGCGCCACCGATTGCCCGGCCGGCGGCCGCTCGTCCGGGGCGATGATGCCTTCCCGTTTGACGGTCCACTGGAACATGCCACGGACATACCCGATGGCAGCAGCCATGAGCGACCTCCTCCGACCTAAGAGCTCTCCCCCGGGCGTGACGGTCCCTTGCGTCAGGGCACCCGGGCGTCCGATTAGGGTCGCAAAAAGGGCCGGCTCTCGCGCGCCCGCGGCGTAGCCTTGTGTGGGTAAACGGTGGGCAACTTGGGCGATTCGTCCCCATGCCCGGCGGCGCGTGCCCTGCCGGGCCCATGCTGGCAATATACGGGCAGGCAGGCCGCGCCGCGGGGTCATGGACTGGGCATTGGATCGCGGCCACCCGAAGGTCAGCATCGGAGCCACATGACTACCCAGCCGTCCGTACCTCAGGCATCCGCGGCCTCGCCCGACGATTCGACAGCATCCGGCGGCCTGACTTCGGCCGAGGCGGCCCAACGACTTCGCCAGGACGGTCCCAACGCCCTGGGCAGCGAGGGACGCCGCGGACCTCTGCGGGTCCTGATCAGCCAGTTCGCCAGTCCGCTGGTTCTGATCCTCGTAGCCGCCAGCGTGGTCAGCCTGATCGTCGGCGATCGCGTCGAGGCCGGCATCATCCTGGCCATCGTCGTGATGAGCGCGCTCCTGGGCTTCGTCCAGGAGGCCCGCTCCGAGGCGGCCGTGGCCGCGCTCCAGGCTCGCCTGGCGTTGCGCGCCACGGTAGTCAGGGACGGCAAGCAGCAGGAGATCCTCATCCACGACGTCGTCCGCGGCGACGTCGTGGTACTTGGCGCGGGTGACATCGTGCCGGCGGACGCGCGCCTGCTCGATGCCAACCACCTGTTCATCGACGAGTCGTCGCTGACCGGCGAGTCTGCCGCCGCGCTCAAGACGCCTCGGCCCGGCGTGCTCGATCCGGACAAAGAGGATGATCGAGCCGGGCTGGCCTTCTTTGGGACGAGCGTGGTGAGCGGCACGGGAACGGCCCTCGTCACGGCCACCGGCGCGAGGACCAGCTACGGGGCAATCGCCCACCGGCTTGCCGAACGGGCGCCCGAGACCGACTTCCAGCATGGCGTCCGCGCCTTCAGCCTGCTGATCGGCCGGGTCACGCTAATCCTCGTGGTCGGCGTCGTCGCCATCAACGTGGCCCGGCAGCGGCCGCTCTTCGACGCCCTGCTCTTCTCCATTGCCTTGGCTGTCGGTCTTACGCCCGAGCTGCTGCCGGCCATCGTGACCCTCAACCTGACCCGCGGCGCGCGCGCCCTGACCGCGCACGGCGTCCTGGTCAAGAGGCTGCCGGCGATACAGAACCTGGGCAGCGTCACCGTCCTCTGCACGGACAAGACAGGCACCCTGACGCTGGGCAAGCTCGAGCTGGTGAAGGCCGTCGGCATCGACAAGGACGACGCCGGAGAAGCGTCCGCGGCGCTCGGGCTGGCCTACCTGAACAGCTACTTCGAATCGAGCTTCCAGAATCCGCTCGACACCGCGGTGCTGGCAAGCGCGCCCAAGCCGGCCGATCTGGGAAAGTACAAGAAGCTCGCGGAACTGCCCTACGACTTCAACCGGCGGATGCTCAGCGTGGTCGTCCGGCGCGGCGACGAGCCGCCGCTGCTGATCACGAAGGGCGCGCCGGAGGCCGTGGTCGCCGCTTCGAGCAGCGTCCGAGAGGACCACACGGCGCGATCGATTCACAAGGCCGAGCACGATCGGCTGGCCAAGCTCGTCAACGGCTCGTCGGCCGACGGCTTCCGGCTCGTCGCGGTGGCTTCCAGAGTGCTGCGGCCGGATGAGCTGACCGGCATGCAAGCCTCGACTTCCGCCGCGGCGGCCTCGACTTCCGCCGCGAAGGCCTCGACTTCCACCGCGAAGGCCTCGACTTCCGCCGCGAAGGCCTCGACTTCCGCCGCGACGGCTCCGGCTCCGACGGCAGCCGTCGCCCTTGCCGACGCATCTCGGCTCGAGCGCGACCTCACCTTCGAGGGCGTCATCCTCTTCAGCGACCCGCCCAAGCCGGACGTCGGACAGGCGATTGCGGACCTGGCCAACCAGGGGATCGCCCTCAAGATCATCACCGGCGACAACGATCTGGTCGCCCGCCATGTAGCCGAGCTGGTCGGGCTGCAAGTCGACGGCGTCCTCACCGGCGACCAGATGCGCAAGCTGACCCACCCCGCGCTGGTGGCCCGGGCGCCCCGCACCACGATCTTCGCGCGCGTCGATCCCGACCAGAAGCTCCAGGTCATCCGCGCTCTGCGGGAATCCGGGCACGTCGTCGGCTACATGGGCGACGGCATCAACGACGCCCCGGCGCTGCACGTGGCCGACGTGGGCATCAGCGTCGACAACGCGACAGACGTCGCCCGTTCCGCGGCCGACATCATCCTCCTCGAGCCGAGCCTGGCGGCGATCAGCCAGGGCGTGACGGAGGGCCGCCGCACCTTCGCCAACACTCTCAAGTACATCCGCATGGGCACCAGCTCCAACTTCGGCAACATGATCAGCATGGCCGGGGCCGCGCTCGTGCTGCCGTATCTGCCCATGCTGCCCAGCCAGATCCTGCTCAACAACCTCATCTACGACGCATCCCAGACGGCGATTCCGACGGACAACGTGGACGCGGACGTGCAAGCCGAGCCGGCCCGCTGGGACGTGCACGCCATCGAACGCTTCATGATCGTCTTCGGACCGATCTCGTCGGTCTTCGACTACGCCACCTTCGGCGTGCTGCTCCTCATGCTCGGCACCAGCGCCGCGAACGAGAGCTCGTTCCACACGGGCTGGTTCGTCGAGTCGCTATTCACCCAGATACTGGTGGTTCTGGTCATCCGCACCCGCATGACGCCGTTCTGGCGGAGCCGGCCCAGCAGGCAGCTCGGGGCGGCGATTGTGGCGGCTCTCGCCGCAGCCGTGATCATTCCCGTCAGTCCCCTCGGATCGGTGCTCGGCTTTGGGGCGTTGCCGTGGCAGTTCTGGCCGCTGCTGGTCGTCCTGGTGGTCGCCTACCTGACCCTCATCGAGATCGTCAAGCGCATCTTCGACCGGCGCGAGGCGCAGCGACCCGAAGCGATCGCCCGTCAGAAGGCCAGAACGTTCCGCCGGCCCAGCGCTTCGAGCCAGTAGTCGACCGAGGCGGCCAGGTCGTCGAGGACCGCAGCGTCGTCCTGCTCGAAGGCCGGGATGATCTCGAGGACTAAAGGCAGATCTTCGACCCCGCTCTCGCCGAGAGCGTCGATCACGCGATCCGCTTCGATGCGGCCGCGCGCGTTCGCCGCCGGCGTGAAAGGCCAGTGGTGGTCGCCCTCAGCGTCCGACTGCTGGAGCTGGATCTCGAAGGTCTCGCGACCGAGCTCGCTCAACCAGGCATAGGGATCGCGCTCGGCTCCCGACGTGCCCGCGACGCACATGTGGCCGACGTCCAGGGCCAGGCGAATCGGAACGTGGCCGCCGTCTCCTTCGGTCAAGAGGTCCCGGATCATGGCCATGGTCGAGGGCTCGCGGGCCGCGGCCAGATTCTCCACGACGAGAGCTTCCTGGCCGTGGGCATGCGCCTGCGCAGCCAGCTGATGGAGGGCGGCGCGGAGTCCCTCCCATCGCTCCGGTCGCCGTACCGGATCGTGCCAGTCGCTCACCGAGAAGGCTCCGACGTGCCCGCCCGTCGCGACCGCTCCGACGCCCTCGCTGAAGACGATCGCCCGCTCGAACCATTCCTGGGCGTGGGCGCGGTCGTCGAGGTTGGGGCTCAGCAGCAGGTTCGACGAATAGGCGGCGAGCCCCGTGAAGGTCGAACGGACCGTCAGGCCGAACTGCCGGGCGGCGGCCGTCACCTCGGCGGCCTGGGCCGGGATCGAGCCGCCGGCAAGGTCGACCAGGTCGAACGAGTGCTCGACCAGTCTCAGGCCCAGCCGGTCTCGGACGATCGGTGCCCAATCGGCCGCACGGGGCCAGCGCTTGACCGCGAAGCAGGTGTTGATCCCGAGCTCGAGTCGCATGTTCGAACTCCGTTCTCTGGGTGCAGTGCCGTCAGCCGCCGGATTCGCCGCGACGCCGCACGACCGCCGAGGTCGCCAGCTGCGTGTAGGCGCCGTAGGCCTCGTCGTACGTGGAGCGCGTCATAGCAGAGGGCTCGATCGGCGGATCGGGCCGGACGCAGCGGGCGATAGCCTCGTCAACGTTCCGATAGACTCCGGCACCGAGCCCGGCGAGCATCGCCACTCCGGTGCCGGCGGCGTCGCCGGGGATCGGCCGGACCGGGAGCCCCGTGACGTCTGCTTTGATCCGATTCCAAGTTGCCAGCCGCGTGTCGCCACCCGAAACGCGCAGCTCCGTGACGGGGGCGCTGGCTCGGCGGAGCAGCTCCAGCTGGCCACGGATCGCGAAAGCCGCGCCCTCCAGCATCGCCCGGGCCAGAACCGCGCGGCCGTGCCGCTGCGAGATTCCCGAGAAGGCGGCTCGCAGATCGACGTCGGTGCGCTCGCCGTCGCCCAGGACAGGCAGCGCCAGCACGCCGTCGGCGCCCGCGGGAACTGACGCCGCCTCGGCGTCGAGAGCAATGTAGTCGCGCCCGGTAGCATGACCGGAGCGCCCGCCGTACAGCAGGTCAGCCAGCCACGCCACCGCCGCGCCGGTCGTGTTGATCCCCGTCTCGGTCGTGAACAGCCCAGGAATCACGTGCGGGTAGTGCGTGATGAGCAGTTCGGCGAGCGGCTCGAGGACGACGGAATTGAGGCAGGTTGAGGAGCCGGCCATCTCGCTGACCGGCCCCGGCTCCACGACGCCGGCCCCCAGAGCGCAGGCCTGCGAGTCGGCGCCGCCCAGGACCACGGGGACCGGCCGCGCCAATCCGAACCGCCTGACCAGGGCCGGCCGTAGCTCACCGATCACCTCGGCCGAGCGCCGGATTGGCGGAACCGCCCCCGGGTCGATTGCCAGCGCCGCCAGCATCTCCGCGCTCCAGCGGCCGGCGTGGAGGTCGTAGAGCAGCGTCGCCGCGGCGTGGGTGCCGTCCGTGGCGGCGACTCCGGTGAGCGCATGGGCCGCCAGATCGCGCGGCTGGAGGAACAGCGGGTCTCTTGCCCAGATCTCGGGCCGGTGGCGGCGCAACCACATCATCTTCGGGGCGATGTGGAAGGCCGCGGGCAGGTGCCCGGTGAGCGAATGGATCCGCTCGTCGCCGAAGCGCTCGCGGATCTCGGCCGCCTCGGCCGTGGCGCGGTTGTCGCGGTACATCAACCCGGGTCCGAGCGGCTCGCAGTGACGATCCACCGGCACGATGGATGGGCACTGGCCGGTCAGCCCGATGGCGCGGATGCGGACGTCATGGCGCGCGCCGCCACTCGAGCGTGCCGCGGCGCCGACCGCGGCGCCGACTGCGGCACCGGCACCGGCGCCGGCACCGGCCGCGGCGCCGACCGCGGCGCCGACCTTCAGCCGCCTGATCGCCTCGCCCAGCGCCCCCAGCGCCGCCGCCCGCCAGAGCGCGGCGTCCTGCTCGGCCCAGCCCGGTGCCGGGGTGACGATCGGGTAACCGCGGCGGACCTCGAGGAGCAGGTGCCCGTCCAGGTCAAACGCCAGGGCGCGCGCGCCGGAGGTTCCGACGTCGATCGCCAGTAGCAGGTCGCCCGGAGCGGACATCTCACCCTCGTACGAGCTGATGGGCCGAGACCTTGTCCTTCTCCAGTGTGATCAGCGCGCCGTTCAGCGTCCCGGTCGAGTAGTCGCTGCCGGGATTGATGGCGATCGTCCGACCCAGGCGCCGGATACCCGTCGATTCGTGGATGTGGCCGTGCAGACCAAGGAGCGGCTGGCGAGCGGTCAAGAAGTCGCACACCGCCGTGCTCCCGACCGGCGCCATCTTGACCTGGCCCAGGACCTGCTGGACCTGCAGGTTCTCGTCGAGCACCGGCGCGTCGTCGAGCTGGGTGTCGAAGGGCGGGACGTGGACGTTGACGATCGCCTGCTCGGGATGGGTCAGCTGGCTCCCCAGCTTGTCCAGCGAGATCGCCAGTTCAGGCTCGGTCTGCTCGCGGTAGCTGTGCCAGGGGGTGATGTTCGAGAAGCCCCAGGACATCATCTCGTGGTCGTCGTCGAGCCAGATGACCTTGCCCTCGTCGTTCTGGCCCCAGGGGGCCCGGTTCAGCAACTCGGCCAGGGGCGGCGGGTCGTCGTTGCCGAGCATGAAGAAGAGCCGCTTGCCGGTGGGCCGCAGGCGTTCGTCGGCGAGCGTCAGCCAGCCTTCGAGGCGCTGGCGCATGAGGCGGAGGAAGAGATCATCGAGTGTGCCCGCTGCCTTGCGCGCCTCGAGCTCCCCCGGTTCGGCCCGATAGGGGTAGTAGCCGTGATCTTCGATGAGCTTCTCGAGGGCAGTCAGATCGGGCCCGTCCTCGAGCTCGTAGTTGGTGCCTATGAAGCTGCAGCTGAACTTGCCGCCGGGCCCGCGCACGATCGTCTGGATCGCCTTGCCGGCGAGATCACCGCCCAGGACCATGACGTCGGCGCCGTAGGCGGGACCGCCGTTGATGAACTTGCGGAAGCACTTCGAGGACCCGTGCAGGTCGGTGACGAAGTAGAGCCGTGTCTTGCCCGCCATCGTTTGAGCCGTCAGGCGCCAGCCGAGGCGCGGACCCGGCGGACCGCGTCCATCAGGCGTCGGGCGCGATCGGGATCGACGGCGTTCCAGGTGATGCCGTCCACCTTGAGGCCTGTCCCGACGATCGCCCCGTCGGCGACCTTGAGGATCTCCGGGATCCGATCCGCAGTGACGCCCGTGTTGGCGATGATCGGCGTCTCCGGAGCCGCCTGCTTGGCCGCGATCAGGTCGCCCATGGCCATCGGACTGCCGGCCGCCCAACCGCTGATGAGGATCGCGTCCATGCCCATGAACGCGGCGCCCCGGGCTCGATCGGCCACGCTCCGCGTCCCCAGAGGGCTGCTGAACTCGGGCGAGATGTTGTCGAAGAGGGCCACGTTCGTGGCACCGATGGCGGTCCGATAGCCGGAGATGTCGCCGATGCTGGGCGCGATCATGCCCAGGTCCGACTCGTAGACGCCGGTCAGCACCTCGCGGATGAACGAAGCGCCGGTGGCCCGGGCGACCGCCAGGCTGGCAACCGGGTCCCACAGCAGGTTGACGCCGAAGGGGACGCGGATGCGCTCGCGCAGTCGGCCGACGGTCGCCGCCATCGCCGTCGCGATCTCCACGCCCACCTTGACCTGATACGGGTAGTCCTTCTCATTGCAGAAGAGCACGCCGTCGACGCCGGCTTCCTGCAATGCATCGAGATCACGTGCCACCGGGGCCAGGATTGCATCCGGCCCACCCTCGACGTCATGAAAAGGACGTCCCGGCAGACCGGGCAGATGGAGCATCGCGACGATGGGCTTCTTGACTCCGAAGATGCGGTCCAGGGTGCTCATGCTGATCTCAGGCCTCCGCTGCCTCGTCCTCTTCCGTCCGCCGGCGGTTCCCGGCGACTGCGACAACGACTGTCATGCCCAGGGACCGAAGCGCGTCCAACTCCTCCGCTGGAGCGGTGGCGTCGGTAACGAGGGTATGAATGCTCTGAGCCGACGCGACCATGGCGCTGGCCGCCTGCCCGATCTTCGACCCGTCGGCGATAACCATCAGGCGCTCGCTTCTCTCGATCGCGACCCGGTGGATCTCGGCTTCCTCATCGTTGAGGTCGGTCAGGCCCCAACGGACAGTCAATCCGGCCGTGCCCAGCACGGCCAGATCGAAGCGGTACCGCTCCAGCGTAGCGCGAGCGGCAGGACCGACGCAGCTCAGCTCGTCGCGCCTGACGTCGCCGCCCAGCACGACGGCGCGCGATGGGCGCGTCCCCATCAGACCGGCGATCGGCAGCGAGCCGGTCACCACGGTGAGATCGGCCCGGGCCGGGAGATACCGGGCGAAGTGCTCCGCGGTCGTGCCGATGCCAATGTAGATCAGGCGGGCATCCTCGATTAGGCCGACCGCGGCGAGAGCGATGAGCCGCTTCTCGCGGGCGTTGGCCAGGGCGCGGGCGTTGAAGGCCACGTCTAGGGAGCGGGTGAGATGGGCCGTGGCTCCGCCGTAGGTGCGGCGCAGGAAACCGTCGCGCTCCAGGCGCGTGATGTCGCGCCGTATCGTCATCTCCGAGCAGCGGTATTCGCGGGCCAGATCTGCGACCTGGATCGATTCGCCATCTGCGACTCGCTCCAGGATCTTCACGCGGCGGTCTGCGGCCAGTGGCATTGGGGAGTCTTCCAAGCTCGGGGCGTTCCCGTCTCGACCGAAACGCTCACACACTCGAACATCTCGGGTGATGATATCGCACATAACTTGATTGACGCTAGGTGTGCGATTGTGTTTACTATCCCGTGGGCCGAATGACTGTCAAGCGGCGGACCCCGCTGGGAGGCCCGGGCAACAGCCCTTCCTCGGCCGGAATAGCGATCCTCGCGAGGACCGCCAGGAGGTGACGAGTGGCAGGAGGTAGTCAGCTCTTCGTCCGCCAGAGCACCGGCCTCGTAAGGGAGGCCAACGCCCTCGACGCGACGATCTTCAATGCCGTGTTCTCGGCACCGGTCGGCGCCACGCTGGCCTGGGGAGTCTTCTTCGCCCTATCGGCATTCCCAGGCTCCGACCTGGTGTGGGCGACGATCATCTCCTTCATCATCAACATCCCCGTGCTGCTGATGATGGCGTTGCTGGCGTCGAGCATGCCTCGCACGGGCGGCGACTACGTCTGGGTGAGCCGCATCCTTTCCCCGCCGCTGGCCCTCGTCTCCAACTTCGGGGCGGCGCTGTCGGCCACGATCGGGGCCACGTTCTGGGCTCGTTACTTCCCGGTCTACGCGCTCGGCCCGATTCTGGCGACCCTGGGCATCACCTTCAACAATCACACTCTGATCGACTGGGGCAACAGCTTCCAGACGGACACCCACTGGGTCTTCGTCGGGGCCATGGTCATGGTCGTCCTGATGGGGGCGATCCTCGTGGCCGGCCTGCGGACGACCTTCCGCTGGCAGAACGCCTTCTGGATCATCGCCTCCGCCGGCACGTTCCTGGCCTTCATCGTGCTGGTCTTCGGCAGCCACACTGACTTCGTAAACAACTTCAACTCGGTCAGCGCCACGTACGGCAGCCCCTCCGCCGCGACCCTCATCAGCAACGCCGGGGTCACCCCCGGATCAGGGCCGGACGCAGGCAACATGAACGCCACACTCCCGTCCGTCTTCGTGATCATGACCTTCATGATGTGGAACTGGTGGTCGGTGTACCTGAGCGGCGAGCTCAAGAGCGCTGCCAACCGCGCCCGCCAGCTGACCATCATGTTCGGGGCGCTCGCCTGGGACGTGATCTTCATCGTCGTCGGCGTGATGCTTCTGTTCAAGGTGACCGGCTACGACTTCATGGTCGCGGTCAACTCGGCCACGTCCGGCTACCTGGTCCCGACAGGGCCCTGGTATCACTTCCTGGCGGCGCTGGTATACAACGCGCCGATCCTCACCTTCTTGATCGTCGGCTCGTTCCTGTTCTGGAGCCTGCCTGCGATGGTCGGCAACACCTACATGCCGATCCGGTCCTGGTTCGCCTGGTCCTTCGATCGGCTGCTTCCTGAGAAGCTGTCCGAGGTCAACGAGCGGACCCACTCGCCGGTCTGGGCGATCCTGTTCGAGATGGTGCTGGTCACCGTGATGCTCATCTGGAGCATCATCAGCACCACGTTCGGCACCTGGCTCGCGCTGGGCGTCCTAG
>PMXQ01000058.1 GCA_003171065.1 Chloroflexota bacterium | reverse complement strand
GTCCGCCTGCGCTACGCCTCCGCTCCGCCGAAACTGCGCGACGCCCAGAAGGATCTCGACCGCATCATGCGCGAGAAGGACAGCGCCATCAACTCCCAGGCGTACGAAGACGCCGCCACCCTGCGCGAGTCCGAGGCCGCCGCCCGCCAGAAGGTCGACGACCTGCGCGCGGAGTGGCAGTCGTCGATCTCCAACGAACAGCCCCAGGTGGACGAGGAAGAAATCGCCCAGGTCGTGGCGATGTGGACCGGCATCCCGGTCACCCGCATCGCCGAGGAGGAATCGACGCGGCTGCTGCACATGGAGGACGATCTCCACAAGCGCGTCATCGGCCAGCAGGAAGCCATCGAGATCGTCTCGAAGGCCGTCCGTCGAGCCCGCGCCGGCCTCAAGGATCCCAAGCGGCCGATCGGCTCCTTCGTCTTCCTCGGCCCCACCGGCGTCGGGAAGACGGAGCTTGCGAAGGCCCTGGCCGAGTTCATGTTCGGATCCGAGGACGCGCTCATCAAGATCGACATGAGCGAGTTCATGGAGCGCCACAACGTCAGCCGCCTGGTCGGCGCGCCCCCCGGCTACGTCGGCTTCGACGAGGGCGGCCAGCTAACCGAGGCCGTCCGGCGCAAGAGCTACGCCGTCATCCTGCTCGACGAGATCGAGAAAGCGCACCCCGAGGTCTTCAACATCCTGCTGCAGATCCTCGAGGACGGACACCTGTCCGACGCCAAGGGTCGCCGGGTCGACTTCCGCAACTGCATCATCATCATGACCTCCAACCTCGGCGCCAGGCAGCTCCAGACGAACTCGTCGCTCGGCTTCCGCGTCCAGGGCGACACCGCGGAGCAGCGCGAAATCGCCAGCTATGAGCTGATGCGCGACAAGGTCCAGACGGAGCTGAAGGCGACATTCCGACCCGAGTTCCTGAACCGCATCGACGCCACCGTCGTATTCCGTTCGCTGACGGTGGACGAGATCCGCCAGATCGTGGACCTGATGCTGGCCCGCGTCCGCGACCAGCTCAAGGCCCAGGGCATGATCCTCGAGGTCACCCAGGCGGCCAAGGATCACATCATCAAGATCGGCTACGACGTTGCCTACGGAGCCAGGCCGCTGCGCCGAGTAATCCAGAACATGGTCGAGGACGTGCTTGCGGAGCAGCTCCTGCTCGGCAAGTACAAGCCCGGCATGACGGTCGTAGTAGACAAGAGCTCCGAGGCCGGCCTGGACATCAGCACCGCCGAAGAGAAGCAGCCCGTCGTAGTCGCGCCGTAGGTGAGGTCGAGGGGGTTGGCTCGCCAGCAAAGTCGGTACGTCTGCCAGGCGTGCGGCGCGGCCCATCTCCGCTGGGAAGGCCAGTGCCGGACGTGCGGCGCCTGGAACACCCTCGTCGAGACGCTCGTCCACGAACCCGACCGCAGAGCGCGCACGCCCCGGGCGGGCGTCGGGCCGGGGGCGGGCGCCGGGCCGGGGGCGGGCGCCGCTCCACAATCTCTGGCGGGCCTGCGTGAGGCCGAGCCCGTCCGCACCCCCACCGGCATTTCGGAGCTTGATCGCGTCCTCGGCGGGGGGCTGGTGCCAGGGTCGGTCGTGCTGCTCGGCGGCGAGCCGGGGATCGGGAAATCCACTCTGCTGCTGCAGGCGGCCGCGGGCCTGACCGGGACGGCGGGCGAGGTCCTCTATGCCACGGGCGAGGAGTCGGCGGGTCAGGTGCGGCTGCGAGCCGGCCGGCTGGGGCTCCTCGAGGGCACGGCCGGCGAGCGAATCCGGGTCGTGGCGGAGAACGATGTGGGCCGAATCGCGGCCCTGGCGCGCGAGGGCCGGCCGGGCGTCCTGGTGGTCGATTCGATCCAGACCGTGACCGTCGACGAGCTCGAGGGGCCGGCTGGGTCTGTGGGCCAGGTGCGTGAGTCGGCGCTGCGGCTGATGGAACTCGCCAAAGGGGACGGTATCGCGGTCATCGTTGTCGGCCACGTGACCAAGGACGGAACGCTGGCCGGCCCCAAGACCCTGGAGCACCTGGTTGACACGGTGCTGAGCCTGGAGGGGGAACGGACGGCGACGCTGCGCCTCCTGCGCGCGACGAAGAATCGCTTCGGCTCGACCGACGAGGTGGGGGTCTTCGAGATGGCGGAGCGCGGTCTGGCCGAGGTCGCCGACCCGGGCCGGGCCTTCCTGGTCGGTTCCGACCAGCACGCGCCGGGTAGCGTCGTGGGTGCCACTCTGGAAGGGACCCGGCCGCTGCTGGTCGAGGTCCAGGGTCTGGTGGCGCCCGGCTTGTATGGCAGCCCCCGACGCACGGCCTCGGGCATCGACACGAACCGTCTCTCCCTCCTGATCGCCGTGCTGGGGCGTCGCGCCGGCGTCGGCCTGGGCAGTCACGACGTATACGCGAACCTGGCCGGCGGCCTGGACCTGGCCGATCCCGGGTTGGATCTGCCGCTCGCGCTGGCCCTGGCGTCGTCGCTGCGCGACAGGCCGATTCCCGCGGACCTGATCGCGATCGGTGAAGTGGGCCTGCTGGGCGAACTGCGGCCGGTGCCGGGACTGGAGCGCCGGCTGCGCGAGGCGGCCAGGCTTGGCTTCCGGACGGCGGTCGTGCCGAAGTCACGCCGGGGCGACCCGCCCGAGGTGAAAGGCATGACCGTCCTGGCGGTCTCGAACCTCCGCGAGGCGATCGGCCACGCCCTGGGCGGGTCCCGCGAGCCGGCGTCAGAGATCGGACCGGAGTAGGGGAGCGGCGGGCTCACCGGGCGAGCCGTGCGATCCATGGTGGCGGTGGAGCGGGCGCGATGCTAGGCTGACTCCACCGGAGCGCCATTTATCGTCCTTATCCATCATCCCGGCCCCCGGTAGCCCTCGAGGCGAACAGCGTGGTCCGCATCATTCGGTTGCTTGGAGCGGCTCTCGGGGCGCTCATCGGTCTCACGTTCGTGTTTGCCGATGAGAAGCTGTTCGAGAACACCGGCTCCGCGACCTTGATCATCCTGGTCTGGGTTCTGGCCTGGGTTTCGGTCGGCTTTCTCCTGCTGCCCTATCTGTCCGTCGTCCCCGCCGGCAGGCTGATCCGCGAAGTCCAGGCGATGTCCACCGCCGAATTCGTGGCGGCTGTGGTCGGGCTTCTGCTCGGCCTGCTGATCGCCCTGCTTCTCGGCCTTCCGCTGCAGGCTCTTCCCGAGCCATTCGGACACTACCTGCCGATCGGCGTGTCCATCTGCTTCGGGCTGGGCATGCTCGGACTGACCGTGGCCAAACGAGAGGATCTGGTGGCCGCCGCGCAGGCCGCCGGGCTGCTGCGCGGAGAGAGCCCGGCCCCGGGCGGGAGCCAGAGTGGCCAGGCGGAGGTCGTCGTCGACACCAGTGCCATCATCGACGGCCGGATCGCCGACATCGTCGACTCGGGCTTTCTGTATCACAAGCTCGTCGTTCCGCACTTCGTCCTCGAAGAGTTGCAGCGGATAGCGGACAGTTCCGACGCGCAGCGGCGAGGCAGGGGACGGCGCGGCCTCGAGATCCTGGCCCGTCTTCAGAAGGAAGGGCCGACTCCGGTCGAGATCGTGACCGACGATCCGGTAGAGGCCGGCGACGTCGACAGCAAACTCGTGGCGATGGCCCGCGCCAGGGGCGCCGCGATCCTCACCAACGACTTCAATCTGAACCGTGTCGCGGACCTGCAGTCGATACGGGTCCTGAACATCAACTCGCTCGCGAACGCGCTCAAGCCCGCGTTGCTGCCCGGCGATCCGCTTCGCATCAGGATCATCACCGAGGGCAAGGAGCAGGGCCAGGGCGTCGGCTACCTGGACGACGGAACCATGGTCGTGATCGAAGGCGGCGCTCGCTTCGTCGGCACCGAGCTCGACGTCGTGGTCACGCGCGTTCTCCAGACGGTCATGGGCCGGATGGTCTTCGCGCAGATGCACCCGGAGTGAGCGCTCGCACGAAACCGCAGGCCGGGACCGCCGATCCGATCGAAGCGGTCATCGTGGCCGCAGGCGCGAGCCGTCGAATGGGCGGCGTGGACAAGCTCGACGCGGAGCTGGAAGGCCGAACGATCCTGCGCTGGTCGATCGAGGCGCTTGCCGCGGCCGGCGTCGAGCGGATCGTCGTCGTCACGTCCCCGGTGCGCATCCCCGAGATCGCCGCCGCCGAATGGCTGCCGGACTCGGTGGTAGCCGTGGTGGCCGGTGGGGAGCGGCGCCAGCAGTCCGTCGCCGCGGGCGTGGCGGCACTAGCCGAGATGGCGGAAGAGATGGAAGAGGCCGGCCGGGCGGAAGAGATCGAAGGGCGCGGCCCGGCCGGCGCTCTGCCCTCCGACCCGGTGATCCTGGTCCACGACGCTGCCCGGCCGCTGGTCAGCCCCGCCCTGGCGCGGTCCGTGGCTGAGGCGACCGCCCGTTATGGGGCGGCGATCCCGGTGCTGCCCGTGAGCGAGACGCTCAAGCGGTTGGACGGCGATCGGGTTGGCGCCACCGTCGATCGAACGGATGTCGTCGCGGCGCAGACTCCTCAGGGCGTGCGACGCAGCCTGCTGGAGCGCGCCTACGCCGCGTACCCTCCGGACGGCCCCGAAACCTGGACCGATGAAGCCTCCCTGCTGGAGGCCTGTAGAATCGCCGTCCATGCGGTCAGTGGCGAAACCACCAATCTGAAGGTGACTGTGCCAGTCGATCTGGAACGCGCCCGGGCGATGCTCGACGGCGGTCTCGTGCCCGGCCGGCCGGCGGTGCCCGGCCGACCGACGGTGCCCGGCCTGTCAGCCGCGGCTGCGCGCGCCCGCTCCGCCGCCCCAGCCGAGCGTTCGGTGATGGGCCGGGTCGGGCTCGGCACCGACAGCCATCCCTTTGGCCCCGACGAACCACTCGTTCTGGGCGGCCTGACGATCGAAGGGGCGCCACGCCTGGCCGGCCATTCGGACGGGGACGTTGCCCTGCATGCAGTCGCCGACGCGCTGCTCGGCGCGGCTGGCCTCGGCGATCTGGGCCGGCTCTTCCCGGCCGACTCTCGCACGCCGGTCGGGATCGACAGCCGCGTCCTGCTGGACATGGTCGCGGACAAGGTTCGCGCCGCCGGCTGGCGGCCGGTGAATATCGACATGACGATCGTGGCCTCGCGCCCGCGGCTGGGAAAGCTGCTGCCGGAGATGGCCGCGGCCATCGCCGCGATCCTGGGCATGGGCGCGGGGTCGGTCAACGTCAAGGCCTCGACCGGAAACCTGGAAGGATCCGAAGGCGGCGGACGCTCCATCTCGGCCAGCGCCGTCGTGTGGCTCGAGCCCCTCGGCGGCGAGGCCGTGGAGGGACGGGCATGACGATCCAGCTCCACGACACGATGACCGGCGCCGCGCGCGAGCTCGTGCCACTCGAGCCCGGCCACGTCCGCATCTACAGCTGCGGTCCCACCGTCTACGGCCCGGCCCACGTCGGCAACTTTCGGTCGTTCCTGTTCGCCGACCTGCTGGTCCGCTACCTGCGATATGCGGGCTTGCGGGTAACGTGGGTCATGAACATCACCGACGTCGACGACAAGATCATCAAAGGCGCGGGTGCTGAGGGTGTTTCGATCGCCGAGATCTCCAAGCGCTACCGAGAGG
Organism: Chloroflexota bacterium; assembly: GCA_003171065.1. Classification (GTDB taxonomy): domain Bacteria; phylum Chloroflexota; class Limnocylindria; order Limnocylindrales; family CSP1-4; genus Fen-1039. Next base: position 3,589 of record PMXQ01000058.1, on the reverse strand, counting down.
GCTTCCTCCAAGATGGCAGGACGCTCGGCATGACCGTGCCGGACGTGATGCCACGTGCGACCGAGCACATTCCGCAGATGGTCGAGCTGATCGGCAGGCTGCTCGAGCGTGGGAACGCCTACCGGACCGACGACGGCTCGATCTTCTTCCGCATCGCCTCCTGGCCGGAGTACGGCCGGCTGGCGCGCCTGGATCCCGAAGGTATGCGAGTCGGCGAGCGCGTCGAGGCGGACGACTACGGCAAGGACGACGTGCGCGACTTCGCCGTCTGGAAGGGTCCCAGGGCCGACGAGCCGAGCTGGGAGACCGCAATCGGACCGGGCCGGCCGGGCTGGCACATCGAATGCTCGGCCATGAGCATGGCCTACCTTGGGCCGTCCTTCGACATCCACACCGGCGGGGTCGACCTCATCTTCCCGCACCACCAGGACGAGATCGCCCAGAGCGAGGCGGCGACGGGCCAGACGTTCGTGGCCTACTGGCTCCACTGCGCGCATCTCCAGATGGGCGGCCAGAAGATGTCGAAGTCGCTCGGCAACATCGATCGCGTCGGTGACGTGCTGGGCCGGGGCATCTCCCCGCGCGCCCTCCGACTGGCCCTGGTCTCGGCTCACTACCGCGCGCCCCTCTCCTTTGGCGAGGACTCGCTGGCGGCGGCGAGTTCGGCGGTCGATCGATTGGACGCACTGTTTGCGGCCCTGGCGGCCTACCGCAACGATTGCCCGGACGACGCAACTCTGCCGGCCCTGCTGGACGGGACGCGGGCGGCCTTCGAAGCGGCCCTTGACGACGATCTGAACATCTCGCCGGCGCTGGCGGCCGTGTTCGAGCTGGTCCGCGAACTGAACCGGCGAATCGACGCTCGGCAGCTCTCGACGGCCGATGCGGGCCGCGCGACTGACTTCCTGCGCGGCCTCGATCGAGTGCTGGGGATTGCGCCGGTCGCCGAGGAGACGCTGGACGCCGAGCTGCAGAAGCTCCTCGACGATCGAGCCGCCGCCCGAGCCGGGAGCGACTGGTCGGCCTCGGATCGGCTGCGGACGGTTCTGGCCGGGCGCGGCATCCTGGTTGAAGACACGCGCGACGGCCAGCGCTGGCGCCGCGCCTGACAACTGCGACAGCGGCGCGCCTCGAGGCGCGCAGAGAGTGATTGGCGAACCTTGCCTGACCATCGACACAAGCCCGGGGACGGGCACGCCGGAAGCCGAAAGCCCGGCGGCAAAAAGCCGCGCCCGGACGGTCCTCGGTCCGAGGGCCCGCGCGCCGAGGGACCGCGTAGGGAGGGACTCCGGGGCGAAGGTCCGCGCTCGGACGGGGCCCGGTTCGAGGGGCCAAAGTCGTTCGGACCGCGCCCCGACGGCCAGAGGGCGGAGGGTCACGGCGGCCCGCGCCCTGGCGGCCCGCGTCCTGGCGGCCCGCGCCGCGACTACGATGGGTCACGCGAGGGCGGTGCCGGCTACGGCTACGGTGGCCCGCGCCCGGGCGGCTTCGGCGGCTCGCGGCCAGGCTTCGGCGGCTCGCACCCCGGGGGCCCTCGTCCCGCTTACGGACGCCCCCAGCACGGCGGCCCCGGCTTCGGCAGCCCGCGGCCCGGCGCTCCCGAGGGACGACCGGTGGATCGGGAGAATGAAGATCAGCCCCGCTTCCCCGCCCGAGAGTGGCAGTCCAGCGACCCGTGGGCGCCCCGCCCGTCACGCCCCTTCGGGCAGTCCGGCCCGCGCCCGGGCGGCCCGCGNNCCCCGGGTTCGCCGGCCCGCGCCATTCCTCCGGCGGCACCCACGCGGGTGCTGCCGGCCCTCGTCAGGAGCGTGGCGGCTTCGGCTTCGGCGAGCACCGCCCGGAGGCGACGCCTCTTCGCCCGCCCCGGCCCGCGCCCCCCGATCGCGACTTCGACGACCTGCCGCCTGGGGCAGCCGGCCCCGGACCGGCCGAACCCGCCGAGCCTTCTGAGTTCTCCGAGCCGTCCGCACGCCAACCCGGTCCGCCGCGCCGCCCCGACTACCGCGCCCGTTCGGGCGGTTATCCCGACCGCCGCCAGTTCCGCCCCGGGCCAGCTCCGATGGCCGGCTGGTCGCGACCGCCCGCCTCTCCGCCGCCTGTCGATCTCCTCGGCGAGGACGAGGAGATCGTCGCCGGCCGCCACCCCGTCGAAGAGGCATTCATCGCCCACCGCAAGGCCGTTCGTCTGCTCGTGGTGCCGCAGCGCCGCCAGGCTCTGGAGAAACTGGTCCTGCACGCGACGAACCTGCGCATCCCGATAGTCGAGGTCGAAGGCGGAACGCTGACGTCACTGGCCGGGTTCGACGGCCACCAGGGCATCGCCCTGGTCACCGATCGCCGTCAGTACGCCGGTCTCGATGATCTGCTGGCCCGCGCCATCGAGCGCGAGGAAGCGCCCTTCGTCATCGTCCTCGACTCCCTCGAGGATCCACAAAACTTCGGCTCTTTGCTGCGCACCGCCGAAGCTTGCGGGGTGCAAGGCGTCGTCTACCCGACCCATCGCCAGGCGCCACTTTCGGCCGCCGCCATCAAGGCTTCGGCCGGGGCGGTGGAGCACCTCCTCCTGGTCCCGGTCGACGACCTGGCCGATGCCCTGACGGACCTGCACGTCCGTGGCCTGCGCATAATCGGCTCAGACGCCGACGCCCCACTGACCGCTCGCCAGGCCGATCTTCGTGGACCAGTGGCCATCGTCGTCGGCAGCGAGGGCCAGGGTCTCGGACCTGCCGTCCGTCGCCGCTGCGACACCGTAGTCCGGATCCCGATGCGCGGCCACGTGAGCTCTCTCAACGCCTCGGTTGCCGGCTCGATCCTTCTATATGAGGCCTCGAGCCAGCGTGCCGGCGACCGTTCGCTCGTCACCCCTGCGCCCGTGGAACCTGCCTCGGAACCCGCTGCGCCCGAACCTGCCGCGGAGCCTGCCGCGGAAATCGCCCCCGCGCCCCGGGCTGCCGAGCCGGGGCCGCGCCGGCGGAGAACTGCCAGGGTCGCCGCGGCCGAGCCGCCGGCCCACGCCGCGGATGAGCTGCTGCCGGGCGGTCCCGGGGTCGATACGGGCGATCCCGCTGTCGATGGCGGGGCACGTTCGGTCGACCCGGAAGGGTCCCAGTCAGCCCCGCCGGGGGGTGGCAGGAGTCGCGCTTGACCGTCGAGGGGGCCAGCCCATATCATTCCCGGGCGCCCGAGGTCTTAGCGTTAGCGTGCCCTTGCGCCTGCCGACGTAGCTCAATTGGTAGAGCAGCGGTTTTGTAAACCGCAGGTTCCGGGTTCGAGTCCCGTCGTCGGCTCCAACTGAAAAGGGTCAACCGGCAAACGGGGCCGACCCACCGCTGCCGGCTGGCAGTTCTCGTGGGTAGGTTGAGCAGGTGGTGAGCTCAGCTGACTGTAAATCAGCCGCCTTCGGCTGTAGAGGTTCGATTCCTCTCCTGCCCACCACTTCCTCGGAGAGGCTCAGCATCGGTCTCGGGCCCACATAGCTCAGCTGGCAGAGCGCGTCCTTGGTAAGGACGAGGTCATCGGTTCAAGTCCGATTGTGGGCTCCACCCCCGTCAGCGGCGCAGGCCGCGCCAGATGGAGTAGAACGCCGCGA